>JAFGKV010000186.1 GCA_016928395.1 Candidatus Fermentibacterota bacterium
CCCCTGGCGCACACCTCGGGTTTGATCCGGCCATCGGCCGTGGGGCCGGGAGAACTGAACGATCCGATTGCACCGGAGGCATCCACCGCGCCCACGGCTATGACGCTATCGCCGTCGGCTGGGGTGCCGATAGTGCCCCACGACGTCCCCCGGTAGTTGCCTGCGGCGACTACCACCGCGATGCCTAATTCCGCGGCCCGGTCGGCAGCGATGGTGGTCATCGCGGTGTTGCCGTCCAGATCGCCATAGGTGTAGCCCATGCCATTGTCGAAGATCGTGTAACAGAGGCTGCTGCTGACCACATCTGCTCCCGCGGAATCGGCCCATTCGATGGCTGCGACCCAGTTATCCTCCTCGATGGGCAGCTCGTAGCGAAGATCCTCTGTCTTGGCCAGCAGGAATGACGCGCCGTGAGCCGGGCCGACCAGGGCCCCCGGCCTGTACCCGGCCAAGGCGCTCCACACGGCCGTGCCGTGGGCATCGCTGTAATCCTGCGGATTCGCAGGATCCCGTTGCGTGTCGCCATCACCGAACACGAAATCCCGCTCGGCCACCAGGTGAAGGTCGCGCAAAGATTCGTGATCCTTGTAAAACCCGGTGTCCAGAAGGCAGACGAGCACGCCGGATCCGGTATACCCCAGGGCATGCAGGTACGGCACCCTGATCTGGGCGAGTTGCGCCTCGGCGGCGCCGTAGTCGGGCACTCCGCACCCTGCCCTGAGGGGCTCGGGGAAGCTGCGGACATAGCGAGGTATGGGCCGTATTCCCCAGACAAAGGGGAGCGCTGCCAGGCGATCCAGCACCGGCCGGTCAGCCTCCACCGACACGGCGTTGAACCAGCGAGACCGGTGGCGTATCAGGGCGCCCCTCTCCGCCACGGCCTCCACATAGCGTTCAGATACCTGAAGATCCTCTTCATCGATGAGGCGTGCGGCCTCTCCTCGCACTTTGGCGCGTCTGGCCAGGCACCGAGCCGAGAGCGATGTCCGGGCGAGACCGTCCGCATCGGCCGCCTCGCCTTTGTCCGAAAACAGAACCCAGCAAACCTCGTCCGCTCCAGTGGAGCTCGCCACAGCGGCACCAAGACACAGAATCAGTAGCCACTCACGCATCGCGCACCTCCATGGAGGCAAGATAGAGGCCGCCTCCCAGGACGACAATGGGATCCCCAAACTACGGCGGCGGGCGTCCCGTCAACCATGCATGCCTTCCCCGCCCTGTTGGCCGTTCGAGGGCGTGCACTCCGGTTTATCGGTCCATTCATCCATGCGTGGATCCTTCGAACCCTCATCACGACTCGATCCTTGACCGCGAGGCCCCCGGGCCGTCACTTGTCCCTCCGGCTGAGCGACCTCGCCCACAGAAAGGAGATGCCATGATCCCGTCGATGGTGATACTGATGACGCTGGTCTCGAACCTGACAGTACAACCCCCTTCGCCTGCGTTGCGCGCCCACGTGGCGCGCGCCAAAGAAGAGGCATACCGGGCCTCACGGGCCGCCATTCCAGAGGAGCAGGTGAGGATCGCCGAGGAGATCGATGTTCGCCGATACGACATCGACCTGACGATTGACCCCGAGGCACGGCTCATTCGCGGATGGGTGGGTCTGGCGGCGGAAGTGCTTGCACCGATATCCGCTCTCTCATTGCACATGAACAGCTCCTGGCTTGCCGTGGACAGCGTCTCGGGGCCGGTCGCGGGGTGGACCCACCAGGCCCACCTGCTGACTCTGCAGCTTGACCGATCCTTCGCCGCGGGCGAACGCGTAGATCTGACTGTCTTCTACCACGGCTCGCCGCTGTACTCCTCGTTCGGGATACCGTTCTTCGATCAACGCAACGGTGTTCCCCTCATCGCCACCCTCAGCGAACCCTTTGGTGCGCGCAACTGGTGGCCCTGCAAGGATCAGCCCGACGACAAGGCCGATACGGTCTCCATGACCGTGACCGTGCCCTCGGGCCTTACGGTCGCCTCCAACGGCCGCCTTGTGGGTATCGACCTGGCGCCCAACGGTCGCACTCATCGGTGGATTGAGGAATATCCCATTGCGACCTATCTCGTGTCCCTGGCCATCAGCGACTACGTGGCGATTCAGGAATGGTATCTCCCCGCCGGCGGGGATTCCGTGCCTGTGGTTCACTACCTCTATTCGGATCTCTCCGGCAATGCGGGGGCCTTCGCGGTGACGGTTCCTGCCATGGGGGACCTGGCATCGCGGTTCGGGCCCTACCCGTTCCCCAAGGAGAAGTACGGTCACGCGCTCTTTCCGTGGGGCGGGGCCATGGAGCACCAGACCTGCACCACCATGGGGGAGCAGGCGGCGAACGGTGGATGGGAGTGGATCATCGTCCACGAGTTGGCTCATCAGTGGTGGGGAGACCTGGTCACCTGCGCCTCGTTCCATGACATTTGGCTCAACGAGGGATTCGCCACCTACAGTGAAGCACTCTGGCAGGAGGTGCAAGGCGGTATGCCCGCGTACCACGCTGCCATGGCCGGCAATGCCTTTTATGGCGGCGGGACGGTGTATGTCGAGGACCCCGAGACCGAGGATATCTTCCACTACGGCCTCAGCTACATGAAGGGCGCCTATGTGCTCCACATGCTGCGTCATGTCGTGGGCGACAGCGCCTTCTTCGATGCACTCCTCGCCTACCGCGAGCGATTCGCCTATGCCAGCGCCACCACCGATGGCTTCCGGCAGGTTGTCGAGGACGTATCGGCTCGTGATCTGGGCTTCTTCTTCGACCAGTGGATCTATGGATCCCGCTACCCGACCTACGAATACGGGTGGTCCTGCGATGCCGATGGGTCCGTGTGGAAGACTTCCCTGAGGATCCGCCAATCGCAGACGAATACGGGCTTGTTCACCATGCCGGTGGATGTGCGACTCACGCTGGATGACGGCACGACGGAGACGGAGATCTTGTGGATACAGGGTTTTGAGACCACGGCGGAACTCCTCACTGACGGGCTGGTTACGGCCGTGGAGCTTGATCCCGAAAACTGGGTTCTCTGCCGCAAGACCGAAGTCCCGCTTCGAGGCGATGACTACCCCGGCCCCACCATGCTGACACTCCAGGGCCCTTGGCCGAACCCATCGACACACGGCGCCGGCCTCATCGCGTGGGCGCCCTGCAGCACGGAGTTGGTGATAGCGGATCTTCTCGGCCGCACGGTAATGAGCAGGCATCTGCAGCAGGGACGGCATGCGGTCAGGCTTGACCTGGAGGCCGGAGCAGGGGTGTATCTGGTGCGGTTGGTCGGATCCTGCGGCACGGCGACGCGGACAATGGTGATCCGCTGAGCAACCCTTGACAGGCCGGCCCTATACCATTCCATGATAAGGTTGCCTTGTTCTCTGTGGCGGTTTCCCCCGGCGATGCCGTCTTGAAAGGAGTATGCGTGAAGGATCCCGAGGCCCTGGCCATGGCCGCAGCCACCCTGGCGGCCGACGAACTGGCGACCGACATCGTGGTGCTCGATCTGCGCACCCTGAGCGATGTCGTCGACTTCTTTGTGATTGCCTCATCACCATCCGATATGCACCTGCACGCCATCGCCTCGGGCATTGAGGACGGTCTGCGCCACAAGGGGACAGCGCCCCATCATAGGGAGGGCGGGGCCGGATCACGGTGGATCCTCTTGGACTACATCGATGTCATCGTGCATCTCATGCATCCGTCCATCCGGACATTCTATTCCCTTGAGGAGCTGTGGGGCGACGCGCCGACGAGACGCGTGGAAACGCGACGGCTCTCTTCGGAAATCTCCGACGGGATTGACCTTGATGATATCGACGCTTGAGCAAGTCGTAGACCTGCTCAAGCAGGAGATCGCCACTGCGGCGGGAGATGCCGCGGCAGATGTGGCCCCCGTCATCGAGCGGCCGAAGGAGGCGGGGCATGGTGATTTCTCCTGCAATATCGCGTTGCTGTTGGCCCCCAGCGTCGGAAGACCACCTCGAGATATCGCCCGCGACATCGTCTCCCGCCTGAGCATGCCGGCTGATACGGTGGAGGAGGTAGAAATCGCCGGGCCGGGATTCATCAACTTCACGCTCTCACCCGCGATGCTGCATAGAGGGCTTGTCGGTACTTTGACCCAGGGTGATGCCTTCGGGACTCTCACCACCGGCGCTGGCTTACGAGCCCAGGTGGAGTTCGTGTCGGCGAACCCCACGGGTCCCCTCACCATAGGCCACGGTCGTCAGGCCGTGCTGGGCGACGTGGTCGCGCGTCTGCTGGCCAACGCGGGCTACAGGGTGGAGCGGGAGTATTACTTCAACGATGCCGGCCGCCAGATTGCCCTGCTGGGCGAATCGGTTCGAGCCCATTACCTGACCCAGCTTGGACAGCCTTCGTCGCCACCTGAAGGAGGGTATCAGGGAGACTATGTGGAAGAGATCGCGCACGCCTTTCGGGCCGCCCACGGCGACACCCTTCCACCCCCCGACATTGACGTCTTCTCCGAGTTCGGCACGATGTCGAACTTCGCCGCAATCCGTCGGACCTTGGATCGATTGCGGGTCTCGTTCGACTCCTACTACAGCGAGAGGAGCCTCTACGAAAGCGGCCGCATCAACGAGACCGTGCGCGCATTGCGGGAGGCCGGGCTTGCGTATGACAAAGACAACGCGGTCTGGCTGGCGGGGACGAAGCTACAGCTGGACCAGGATTGGGTCATGGTGCGCAGCAATGGTGAACCGACCTATCGGCTTCCCGACATCGCCTATCACCGGCACAAGCTGCAGCGGGGATTCGATCTGATCATAGACGTGTTCGGCGCTGATCATCATGCAACCTATCCCGTGGTGCTGGCCGCGGTGCACGCTTTGGGCGGCGATGTTTCCCGGTTCCAGGTGCTCATCCACCAGTTCGTCACGGTGAAACGCGGAGGCCAGGAAGTCCGGATGTCGAAACGATCGGGCGAGTTTTCGACCCTGGATTGGCTGCTAGACGAGGTGGGGGTTGATGCGGTTCGGTACTTCTTCCTGCTGCGCGTGCGCTCCAGCCATCTGGCCTTCGACATCGACCTGGCTCTCAAGCAGAGCGAGGAGAATCCGGTGTTCTATGTCCAGTACGGCCATGCCCGAACCTCAGGCATCTTGCGGTTCGCCTCCGAGCAGGGGTTCAACAGCGACGGTTTATTCGATCCAGGAATGCTGTCGCAACCGGAAGAACTTGCCCTGATCCGCGAGATCCTCCAGTTTCCGGAGATACTCCGTCAGGCAACGGAGTCGCTGGAACCGCAGAAGATCACTGTGTCTCTACGTAACGTGGCCACTGCGTTTCACCAGTTCTATCAGCATCACCGCGTCATCGGCGAGGATCGGGACCTCTCGCGGGCGCGGCTGGCCTTGGTCCGCGCCACCCGTATCGTTTTGGCGCGGGGTCTTTCACTCCTGGGCGTCACGGCGCCTGAACGCATGTAGACGAGGAGGAACCATGCACCGTGTGGATCTGGCGGTGATCGGGGGGACCGGTCTGTACGATATGGATGTGGTCGAAGTGATCGACCGCATTCGTCCCCGCACCCCCTACGGTCCGCCGTCGGACGAAATCACCGTCGGCCGCCTCCACGGCCTCATGGTGGCGTTCCTTCCCCGGCATGGAAGAGGGCACCGTCTGCTGCCGTCGGAGATTCCGTACCGCGCCAACGTGTTCGCCCTGAAACAGTTGGGCGCAACCAGAGTGGTGTCTCTCAGCGCGGTGGGCTCCCTGAGCGACCGGCTCAAGCCTATGGATATCGCGGTGCCGGACCAGATAGTCGACAAGACATGGGGCAGGCCCTCGACCTTCTTTGGTGACGGTGTAGTGGCACATGTCGAGTTCAGCGCCCCGGTCTGTGCCACACTGAGAGCGGTCGCATCGGCGGCGGTCAGGCAAGTGACCGGCACGGTCCACGACGGCGGCACCTATGTCTGTATGGAGGGCCCGGCCTTCAGCAGTAAGGCGGAGTCGCTGCTACACCGCTCGTGGGGTATGGATGTCATCGGGATGACCGCCATGCCCGAGGCGAAGCTCGTCCGTGAGGCCGAGATGTGCTACTGCCTCATCAGCCTCGTGACCGACTATGACGCCTGGCATGAGACCGAGGAGCCGGTTTCCGCCGACATGATTCTCACCTACCTGCGGAAGAATGCAGAGAATGCCAAAGCCATCATCAGCGCTATGGCGGATAGTCTTCCGGCGGGCCGAAGCTGTTCGTGCGGCACGACCTTGAGCCGCGCGTTGGTCACAGACCTGACGAGAGCCCCCTTCAGCACCGTGGAGCGCTTGCGGCCGCTCCTGGCCCCCTACTTGAAGGCTTAGCGGGATGATACGGCAGGAAGGGTGCGCACCACTGCTAGTGGTAGGGTCTGTTGCCCTTGATTCAGTCACGACTCCGTTTGGCGAAGCGACGGACATGCTGGGGGGATCTGCGGTGTATTTCTCTCTGGCTGCGTCGCTGTTCGTACCGGTGAGCATCGTGGGCGTCGTTGGTGCCGATTTCTCAACCAGTCATCTTGACCTGCTCCGTGCGAGAGGGGTCGACACCCAGGGGCTCCAGCAGATGCCAGGGTCGACGTTCCGATGGGGCGGGCGGTATGGCTATGACCTGAACCAACGGGATACTCTGTTTACCGAACTCAATGTCTTTGAGCATTTCAGGCCATCAATTCCGGAGTGCTACCGGGATACCCCCTTTCTCTTCTTAGGCAATATCGATCCCGAGCTTCAGCGGATGGTCTTGGACCAGATTCATTCCCCCGTTTTGGTGGCGGGCGATACCATGAACTTCTGGATCGAGGGCAAACGCGAGGCGCTCATGTCGGTGGTGGCCCGCCTCGATGTGCTGATGCTCAATGACAGCGAGGTGCGATTGCTCACCGGCGAACCAAACTTGGTTCGTGCCGCCCGTCAGGTGCTGGTTCGTGGCCCGAAAAGCGTCGTGATCAAGAAGGGTGAACACGGCGCCATGATGCTCATGCCCGAGGGATGCGTGTTCGCGCCGCCGTTTCCCCTGGAGTTGGTGGTAGATCCCACAGGCGCTGGGGATTCCTTCGCCGGTGGATTCATGGGGTATCTGGCATCCTGCCAAGTAGTCGGGGAGGCCGAACTCCGGCGCGCCGTGATGTACGGCTCGGTGGTCGCATCGTACAGCGTCGAAGATTTCGGCGTGCGACGACTGGCGTGCTTGACTCGTGAGGAAGTCGAGGGGCGTGCCGTCGAGTTCGGAAGAATGACGGTCCTTGATCTCTCTCGCAGAGAACAGGGCCTTCCGGAGACCGACTGAGCGGCACGACACCGTCCATTTCGAATAGCCCGGAGGGCTCGACTGCCTCGAAGGATCGGCTCATTCCGCGCATGAGTGAGGACGGCGCAAAGCATTCTGCTCCAAGAGCATCCCACAACCTCTCTGCTCCGAGGAACCACAATGCTTCTTCGTGATGGGTTGAACCTTCGGGTGGTGACCCTGCTGGTCTTGTCTGCCGCAGCGGTCACCCTGTCGTTTCCGCGCACAGCCCTCTACGCTTTGGTCTTCGTCGCGCTTGCCCCCACTCTGTTCGTATGCCACGGAGCCCGCGCAGGCGCCGTGTTCGCCTTTCGGGCGGGATGGGCCATGGGGTTTTTGGCCCACATGGGCACGCTCTGGTGGATCGCGCGGCTCTATCCCACGGAGATCACGTATCCCTGGTTACGGCTTCCCATCCTGATTCTCTTGGCAGCCTTCGAGGGGTTATTTTACGGGCTTGCATTCCTGGGATGGAACGCCGCCTCCCGCCACGGCCGGTGGTGGCTGTGGCCCGGAGTCTGGGTTGTCACGGAGTATGCCCGGTCTTTGACGACATTGGCATTCCCATGGACGGTGCTGGCCAATACCTTAACCGCACAACCGCTGCTCCTCCAGCCGGCAGCCGTGGGCGGCGTCTGGCTTCTAGACCTGGGCCTGGCTGCCGTGAACATGCTGGTCTTCAAGGCTGTGGAGCGGCCCCGGTATGCCGCCGTCGCCGCCGGGCTTCTTGCCTGCTGGATCGGGGGGAGCATCCTATCCATGGACACCGAGGCAGGCTCCGTGGATGTGGCAATCGTTCAGCCCAATGCACTCCCCGAGTTCAAATGGCATCAGGGGGGCAAAAGCCGCGTATTGAGCGATCTGGAAGCGCTTTCCTTCGCCGCCGCGGAGTCCTTACGCGATGCCCGCGCGCCGCTTTTGATTTGGCCCGAGACGGCCCTGCCTATGGTGGTGCGCCCCGGAGGAAGCGCCGAGTTCTGGCTGGCGCGCCTTGTGGATGAGCTGGGCATGCCCCTCATTACGGGGGCCCTGGGAACCTCATACCATCGAGGCCAGGATCTTCTCACCAATGCGGCGGTGGCGGTGATACCCGGACGCGGAATCGTCGGGCGCTATGACAAGCTCCACTTGGTACCGTTCAGCGAGAAGATGCCGTTCTCCGACACCTTTCCCGCCATGAAGAACATCAACTTCGGCCAGGGCGACTATGCACCCGGTATCGAGTCGGTCATGCTGGAGGCCGGCGGCATACGCGTCGGCGTACTCATCTGTTTCGAGGCCATCCTTCCTGCACTCGTCCGCCAGCATAGTGACTCCGGGGCCGAGCTGTTCGCCAACATCACGAACGACTCCTGGTTCGGGCAGTCGGGTGCACCGGAGCAGCATGCATCTATCTCGATTCTCCGGGCAGTGGAGCACCGGAGGTGGCTCGTACGGGCAGCCAATACCGGCCTGAGCATCATTGTGGATCCGTGGGGCCGGGTGATACGGCGCGGCGGGATGTTCCGCCCAGAAGTGATCACGGGTTCGGTGCGGCCGCGCAGCGATCGCACGGTCTACGCCCGCACGGGCGACTGGGCCGCCTGGCTGGGCATCCTGGCCGTCGCGTGGGTTGCCGTTGAAGCATGGATCCGCCGATGAGCCGCCCACGCATCCTGCTGACCAGTGACCGCGCCGTGGTGGGGGATCCCCCGCGCTTGGCCGACTTTGTCAACGCAGTGTATACCGAGGCTGTAGAGCGTGCCGGTGGACTGGTCACGCTGCTGCCCGCTGGCGATATCCATCGTGTGGCCGAGGCGCTAACCCACGCTGACGGCGTCCTCCTGACAGGAGGCCCGGACTACCGCAGAGCTGGTCTTGATCCCCATTCACGATATTGCCACACGCACCGCGAGAAACGTGATCTCGCGCTGTGGCCACTCCTGGCGGAGCGATACCATGCTGTTCTGGGAATCTGTTTGGGCATGCAGCTCATGACGTTAGGAGCTGGGGGCGCATTGTACCAGGATCTTCCATCCCAAGCTCCTGATGCCGGGCTTCACCGAGGTACGCACCACCGCGTACGGCTGCGCCCCGACAGCAGGTTGGGAAGACTCCTCGGAAACACGATACTCGTCAATTCCCGGCATCACCAGGCACTGAAACAGCCCGGCCACGGCTTCGTTGTCGCAGGATGGGCGACTGACGGCCTTGTCGAGGCCATTGAGGCTCCCGGACAGAGGTTCCTAGTCGGCGTGCAGTGGCACCCGGAAGGCATGCGCAGAAGCGCCCCTCAGCAGCGGCTCTTTCGCGCCTTCGTAGAGGCTTCGGGCAACGGTGGAAGATGGCCGTAGGCGACGATCTTCTCGCCGCAGTCCAAGAGGTGGCCCGGGAGGCGGGAGATCTCCTAAGGCGCTCGTTTCGGCGACCCATGAGTATTTCGTATAAGGGACTCGCCAATCTAGTGACCGACGCCGACACCGCCAGTGAACGCCTCATCCGCACGGGACTCGAGCGCATACTGCCCGGCGTCTCTTTCCTCGGCGAGGAGAGCGGGGGAGATCTGTCCGTTTCGGGCCAGACCTGGGTCGTGGACCCCCTGGATGGAACCACCAACTTCGCGCACGGCTTCCCCTGGTTCTGTGTCAGTATCGCCCTGGTCGAGGAGAGCCAGCCTCTCCTGGGCGTGGTGTACCACCCCATGATGGACGAGTGTTTCATCGCCCGAAGGGGTAGTGGTGCGTTCTGCAATGGTCAGCGTCTTGCGGTTTCCACGATTCCCAGCGTGGCTGAGTCGCTCCTGACCACCGGATTCTACTATCACAAGGGTGATGAGTTGTCGCGCCAAGTCACCCTATTTCATCGCATTCACCAGAAGGCCCAGACAATCCGACGGCCGGGCAGCGCCGCCTTGGATCTTGCGTATGTGGCCGCTGGGTACTTCGATGGCTTCTGGGAGAAGGGCCTTGCCCCGTGGGACGTAGCCGCGGGCTTCCTGCTGGTGCGCGAGGCCGGAGGAGTGGTCACGGACTACGCCGGTGCACCGGTGTCCGTCGACACGGCCGAGACGCTTGCCACCAACGGGCTGATTCACCATGCCTTGAGAATTCTCCTCCGCGGTACGTGAAGAAATCCGCGGGCACGGGTCTTGCCTGTGTCCCATGTGTGGGGCTCTGGACGGCCTGCAAAGTGAGAGGTAATTCGAAACACGACCGCATTGGTCAGTGGTGCCGTGGGTGCGGCAGGAAAGGAGGCATGTTCGGAGACGGCGCGTTCCGGTGACCCTGCGTTGCATACCGTGTTCTCCAGGAGGTGAAACAATGAGGTTCTTGCTCTCTGTGGCCCTTGTGCTTGCGGCCGTCGGATCCGCCAATGCGGCAAACTGCAATGACATGCACATCATCGGCGTCACGACCGTGGCGTCCGACGGCACGGCCCAGGGCCTGTTCGACAAGATGCTCGGAGAGTCCATCTGCGTGCAGGTGCAGCTCATCGAGATCGACACCGACCTGCAGCTTGAGACTCCGGCCGACTACGATGTCCGCATACTTATCGTGGATTCAAACGGCGACACGGTCGAAACCTGCTGCTGGACCGGCGAACCCTCCCCGGGCAATTCCGTCCCGTTCTACATGGGCCCCCCGGGGTGGACCTGCTGCTATGCCCTGTCTCCCGATGATCCCATCGGCACCTACACAATCTATGTCGGTATCTTCGCTGACGACGGCAACTGCGAGATCCCGTGCGTTCCGGGAAGCTGGAACCATGCGGTGACCCAGGTCACCGGCGTGGTGCCCGTCGAGCTGTCGGCCTTCGAGGCAGCAGTCTCCGGTGCGACAGTCACGATTCGATGGGAGACCAGGTCTGAGAATGATAACCTGGGATTCTTCGTTCTCAGGTCATCCGGCACAGACGGCGACTATGTCCGCCTCGGCGAGATGATTCCCGCCCAGGGGAGCTCATCAACCGGCGCCACCTACTCGTTCACCGACCGGCCGGGCACTTCCGGTGCCTACTTCTACCGGCTGGAGGATGTTGCCACCGATGGCTTGACCACTCTGCACAACCCTGTCCGGGTCGTGACCGGCGACACGGCAACCTGGGGTGAGATCAAGGCATCCTTCGACAAGTAGAAATAACCGCGCCGAGTCCGAAGACCGGTGGCCCACTCCGGGCCGCCGGTCCTCCGTTTTCAGCGGGGGAAAGGTACGGCCATTCAGCGCGTACCACCTTGCCCCCCAAGCCTGTGGCCTGTGGCTTCGCGTGGCGTTCGACCTCTCAGGGGCCGTCGTCCAGCGCCCATGAGGAGCCGCCCACGGGCTCCGTCGGCATGGACAGGCTGAGCCCCATCCGGGAGATCAGCGTGTAATACCGCTGCGACCCTCCACCGGAAAGTGCATTCACGTCAAGATACGATGTGGCCTGGATGGTCGTCTGCCCGGATTGTGGTGACCAGGGCGCAGTGTGCCACCGGAGCACATAGTCGGTTGCCGGGGGATCGGGCGCCCATGTGAGCAGGAGGTCATGGTCGTTCGGCGCGCTCACCGTCACCCACGCCGGCCCAGCCAAAGGCGGGGCGTCGCCGCGTCTGAACGAGAATACTTCTGCACCAACAAGACTCGATGCCAGGAACTCCTGGAGTCCCACACCGGGGGCCGACACCACGGCGCACGTCCAGGTAAGGCCGTCATTCGCTGGCGTCTGCGCTGGATCAGGCAGGTTCGCCCATCCCGGGGCAGCGCCTCCCAGCAGGGGCACCTGGAACGAGGTCACCGACGCAGGCCCGACCACCTCCCACACCAATGAATCCAGGCCGGCGCCCGAGCGATCTTCCAGCGTAAACGAGGAGACTTCCCAGTCGGCAGCGGGAGTACCTGCCGCCTGGTACCCGCCAAAAGTGAACTCGTCCCCCGCGCGGATGAGATCCGGCGGCAGGTAGAAGGCTTCGAATAGGCGGGTTGCGCCAGGCGTCAGGGCAGTCCAGTCGAATGCTCCACCGCCCCAGGTGGGATGCTCCGAGGTGTCGGAGTATGCCACGCCCGAGTAGGCATCTAGGTCGGCAAACACGCCGGAGGCAGGCAGATATGAAAGGGACACCGTGGTGTCGATCCCCGCGCGGCACTGGACGCCGTGCAGCGGCACAAAACGGTCCTTACGCGGACTGGTAGTCAGCTCGCCAAGGCAGGCCACATAGCCCTGGCTCCCCCCCGGCACTCCGCTCACTGTGACCTGTATGCCATGCACAAAGCCTGTGGTACAGGTGTGATTGATGACGGCGTCGCCCGAAACGGCGTAGTTGCGCGATGCGGTTCCACTCGTCGCGACAAGCTGGAGGGGATTGCCGGCGATGAGATCATCGACGCTGACCCGATACCCCAGACAGATCATATCCACGGTGCTCCCGGTGCGGAAGCGCTGGGTATACGGCTCCTTGAAGAAGTTCACTACATACATCTCTGTCTGACTCGGGATGTCGATGTTCTCAGGAATCGGGATATCGGCATTGACGGGCCACCCGATATGCATCGTGTCCATGAAGGATGACATCAGGACGCCTGCGTCGCCGCTTAGAAGCTGCTCCGGAGCGATGGCGCCCATGACGATACCCATGTCCAGAAAACCGTCGGTGTTCACCAGGGGCAGCCCTCGCACGACGCCCGAGATCAGCGAAGTGTCCGGCCATTGTTGGACGACACAGGGATCGCACCACAGCGTCAGGGTGCCCACAGGACAGTCCAGCACCGTGAGTCTCGCATACCCTGCGGGCGCCGCGGTCACGGAAAGCCCGGCAACCAGGGCCGGATCGCTCAGAACGACCAGTCCATCACCTCCGGTGATCCCCCAGTTGCCCGGGAAGGGATCATCCGGGGCGGCACCGATCTGTAGGTAGACCCCCGACAGCGGCTGGTCGGTCTGCCGATCCCGCACAGTCACGGTGAGCTGATCTGCCGAACCCGCCACGCACAAAGTCGCCAGCATCATCACCGCGAGGAATGGAATGCGGCAATCGGTCCTCATCATGGCGCGTCTCCTACCATCGGGACAGGTCGCCCTGGACCATATCGTACCGGCCGAAACCCGTACGATCCACGAAGACGAACTCTCGCTTGAGCGAGTGGTAGCTCCAGATCTCGTACGGCTTGTTGTTGCGGTCAAACGGATGGCGTTCGATATCGTCGGGAGGGCCGAAGCGGACATGGACCATTCCCATGTCCGTCTTCCACCCCTCTTCGAATGCTGAAAAGTTGTCGTTGGCATACATGATCCGCGCCTCGTACATTTCTACCAGTTCATTGCGGGGTGTCGACGGCACTGGATCGTGCTCGACCCAGTACGCGTGCCAGAACTCTGTCCGGTCTTGGGGCGCAAGCTTCTTGAATCTGCGTACCTCGTCCTTCTCGGCGATGTAGCTCAGGAGCCGGTGGGCATCATCATACCTATTCACCATGGTCCAGATAGACCATGGTACTACCATGTGCCTGGCTGTCGTAGTGGGATCGTGCGTTCCCACGCTCATCTGCACTTGGTAGCTTCCTGCCTCCAGCCGGGTGACGCCAAGGAACATCTCAACCATGGTCAGTGCTCCGGAAACCAGAATACTGTCGCTCTGCTCTATCCTGCTCTTGCCCCGAGCATCGGAGACCTCCACCCGCACGGGAAGCACGGTCTCGGAGGTATCTCCGAATGCATAAAGCTCCGCGGCCACCGTCAAAGCGCCGCATGGGTCAGGCAGCGTGTCGGAGAGTGCCTGCCGGTCCTCCATGCATCCGAGCAACATAAGAGAGCTGAGTTGCAGGCCCGACGATTTGGGAGGCTCCATCACCAGCGTCTGCTGACGCGTTCCGCTTCGCTTGTTTTCACGGTCTTCCATCGTGACGCTGACGACATAGCTGCCGGGCGGAAGTCTCAATCGGATCTCCTCATGGGCAAGCATATTGCGAGCATTGGTTTCGGCGAACGAGAAGACCTGAACCGCGCCGCTAAGATTCCCCGTGTGCACCCGTTCCCCCTTATCCGTTGCAATCCGGTATGAGGCGGTGTAGGTGGCGGTGAAGCCGTCCTCGCCCTTCACGAAGAGGAGTTCGTCATAGGCAAGGGAGATGCGTATCTTCGCGTAGGGGCCTTCCTCGGGTTCCCAATAGCTTGCAGCCTCCACTTGGAAGGGAAGGGAGGCAGGTTGAGACCACGCCCAACCGGCGTGTGTGAGGGCTGCGAGTATGATGAGTCGATTCATGAGTTCTCTCCTGGCATGAGACTGGTGTTGGGACGAGTGGATCCACCCATGAGCGCCGATGCGATGAGCCGAAGGGAGCCCAAGAGAATCCGCACGTCAGTGCCGAGGTTGATGCTGTTCAGGTACGCAAGGTCATACTTCAGCTTGTCTGAGGCTTCCGAATCATATCGCCCGTGTACCTGTGCCAATCCGGTGAGACCGGGCCTCACCACAAGCCGCCGTTGATAGGCAGGGTCACCCCGGGTGAACACCTCCACGAACTCCGGTCGCTCGGGCCGTGGCCCGACGAAACTCATCTCTCCTTTGAGGATATTGATGAGCTGCGGAATCTCATCGAGATGGGTGCTCCTGAGAAATCCCCCGAAACGCACGATCCTCGGGTCGTCAGCAGAGGCCAGCACCGGGCCCGACTCCTTCTCGGCATCAGCAATCATCGTACGGAACTTCAGCAACACAAACTGCTTGCCTCGCCGCCCCACGCGAACCTGTCTGTACAAGGCCGGCCCGGGGCTTGAGAGCTTCGTGCTGAGCATCACCAGCGCACACACCCAAGAGGTCAGCAGGAGGCCCGCCCCGCTGGCCACTACATCCAGGCCGCGCTTGACCGTACGATACCACCCGGAGAGAGGATCGGTGGGCAGCTTGATCAGCGGCATGCCAGCCAGGTTGGTCAGCTCGACCCTGCCGATGAGGATCTCGTACAGCCCTGGCACGATGCTGACGCGTGCGCCTCGGTATTCGCAGCTGGCGATTACCTCAATGAGCCGGTGTGGGGGCCACGAGTCCACCGCAATGATGACTTCGGTGAGTGCGTAGCGATGCAGCACCGCTGCGATGCCATCGGCCTGGCCCAAGACGGGTGCCCCCACCGATTCGGGACCCGATGTAGAGACGAACCCCACGAATCGTGAGCCGACCCCGAGACGTCCCCCCAGTTCGCGGGCAAGCCTCTGGGCGGCATCTCCGGTGCCGATGATGCCGACGCGAACGACACCGCGTTTCCGCGTCGGCCGCGAGAGCAGTGCGGTTCGCACGACAGCCAACGGCGCGACTGCCAGGATCAAACCCAGTGCGAACACCGATCGGGGGAAGGGAAAGGTGAGCGTGGCGAAACGCCGCGACACGAAGTTCGCCAGCACGAACACGCCTGCAGCCACGGTGAGCGCTCGCGCCACCTGATATGCCAACTGCACCATGTCTCTGTCATGTTCCTCGTCGTAGAGTCGCGCGCCCCACAGCACCAGAATCGTGATGCCCGTCAGCACGGGGGAAGCGTGGAGGAACGCATCGAAGTGAGGCTGGACCACGCCCCCCAGTTTCAGGTAGAACGCCGCCACCTGGGTTAGGTTGATACACACTGCGTCCAGCGCCATGATAGCCAACACTCTGACAACCGGCGCAATACCGTCGATGATGCCCCTCGCCAATACCCCGAAGGATACGAGCCAGTTAAGCGGCCGGGCCAGCGTACCGGCGAAGTGCTTGTTGTGGAAGAGCAGCATCGCCCGGTGGAACTCGTACGTGCTGCGCAGCTTGTTACGCTTGCTCAGCCCGCCTTTGTAGTGGATAATCTCCGCAGCCGGGTTGTACAGCACCTTCCACCCGTGCCGCCGGGCGCGAAGACACCAGTCCAACTCCTCGCCGTACAAAAAGAACTGCTCATCCAACGCACCAACCGTCAGCAACACCTCCGGTCGGAACATGAGAAACGAGCCGGACACTGCGTCCACTTCGGTCTCCCTGGCATCATCCTTGAAAGTCAGGTTGTACCTGGCGAACCGAACGCTGGAGGGTCGAAGCTTCGCCAGCCCGATCATCCGATAGAACGCTACCGCGGGCGTGGGAATCGATCGCCGGCAGGCGAGCTGCAGGGTAAGATCGGGATTGAGCACGCGGCAACCCGCGATGCCCGCCTCCGGATGGGCATCCATGAAGCGCACCATGTCCGATAAGGCATCACCCAGGACGCGGGTGTCGGGGTTCATCAGCAGCACGTAGCGACCTGTGCAGAAAGGGAACGCCTGGTTGTTGGCCCGGGCAAAGCCGACATTCTCGCTGTTGGCCAGAACGGTGACCTGGGGATAGCGTGTTCTGACCATGTCGGCGCTGCCATCCGTCGATGCGTTATCGACAAGGGTCACGTGCACGCTGATGCCCTCGGTGTGTCCGAACACCGAATCCAGGCATTCTTCCAGATAGTCGATTCCATTCCAGTTGACGATGACCACGGAGAGATCAGGTGGCACGCCTGGGTCCGGCACTGGCCGCGCCTTGGGTGCCGCTGCATCGTTCATGGTGCCGCTCCCGGCCCGGGACGGCTCCTCGAAGCCAACCATGAGATCAACCGTCCGGCGTCATGCAAGGCCAGAGTCGGCTCGCCCCGCCATACCGCTACGCGTGACCGTAGCCGTTTCGCCACGCGCGGCAGGGCCGCGTTGTAGTGATGGAAGCGTGCGTGCATGGCGGACTCCACGGTTGAGTAGCTGACCCCGGGCGGCAGAATCATCCCTCTGTCATCGCGGATGAAGTAATAGTCGTGGGGGCTCATGCGGAAGTACGCATCCCGCGGCATGGTCTCCATCACGACACCCCTCTCCAATGCCCAGTCGAACAAAGCTGTCCCCGGGAACGCCTCATAGCCCGAAAGACTTGCAAAATCCGGCGCCAGCTCCCGCATAAATCTATCTGTCGCGTGGACATCTTCCAGGCTTTCTCCCGGTAGCCCCATCATGAAGTACGCAGTCCAATGCAGGCCAGATCTTCGCAGCATTGCCGCGGCATCTCGAATCCGAGCAGCGCTCAGCGATCGATCAAGCCTCTGCATCATGGGTTCCGACCCGGTCTCTACGCCCACCTTGACTCCCCGGCATCCCAACCCACGCATCGCCGATAGCAGTCGCTCGTCAATCCTGTCCACCCGGGTCACGCAGTCCCATGTCATGCCGCGTCGATGCAGAAGCTCGGCGATAGCCAGCGTCCGCTTCGCATCCAGGGTAAACACATCGTCTTTGAAGGCCACATGGCGAACACCCTGCCTCGTGATCTCGTCAAACTCTGCCTCCAGGACCTCCAAGGGGACCAGTCGCACACGCCGCCGCCACAGCCCCTTGGTGAAGCAGTAGGTGCAGCCAAAAGGACAGCCCCGCGACGTCATCACCAGGCCCAGATCCTCGCGAGAGTATGATCCCCGGACGAAAAGGTCGCGGGTAGGGTGCCCCAGGCGCTCGAGAGCCGCCGGGGGGACCTCGGTGATGCAGTTACCGGTCCTGGTCACCAGCCCCGGTGTCTCCCTTCCCAACGTCTCAATCGCGGCACGGTCTTCTACCAGGATCGTTCCCAATACCGGCTCACCCTCCCCTACAACAACCCCATCGACTTCAGGAGCGTTCTCCAGAATCTCCATGGGCCGCACCATGGCGTGGGGGCCTCCCACGACGATGGGCACGTGGGGGAGCCTCGCGCGTACCCTCGATGCAACCTGCATCACCGAGGCCATCTTCGCGGTCAGCGCCGAGATGCCAACCCACTGGGGCCGGGTCACGGCCAGGGTATGGTCAAGCTCCTTCCAGATGGGGGATCCCTCATCGGCGACCCCTGCGGAGTAGTCGGGATAGCGTCGAGGTAAGCCTTGGTAGTCGACGCCTCGAGCGCGAGCATCGTGGTCGGCGTCGTAGACCAACGGCTCGTGGCCCAAGGCGCGGGCGTGAGCCGCAAGGGTGGCCAGACCATACGGGAAGTAGCGGGTGAGAAAGCCCATGAATCGGTAGAACGGAGGGTCTATCAGCAGGATCCGCATGCCAACCTCGGCGACAGGCAGGCCTTGAGCACCGCCATGTGCTCGGCGCGATGGGCGCCAGGCATGGACACCAGTGAGTAGCCGCACAAGAGGGCACGAACCCCCGACCTCTGAAATGCATTGCCGTGGCGCTGGAAGTAGCGAAGCGCACTGATCGCCCGATGGCGATGGGCCCGGGCCGTCCGACTCGGCGCGCTGCCTCCAATGACGTGTCCTGCCGTGGCCGTGGGTGTGAACCCTACGGCCCAGCCCGCGTTCCACAACCGACGGCACAGATCCTTTTCTTCGTAGTAGAGGAAAAAACCCGGGTCAAGGGGACCGGCATCGAAGAGGGCTGCGCGACGAAGCATGAAACAGGCGCCGCTCACCATTTCGACCTCCCGCTCGACCGTGTGGGGATCAAGCTGGCCAAAGACGTCGGCCAGTTTGGTTCGGCCCAGCGCACGCTTTGCGGCCGGCGGCACCCTTCCCGCTACGCCCAGAAGATGCCCGGCGAGCTGCACGAGAGTTGGGAGCCGGTAGCTGCTGGTCTGCAGGGTTCCGTTCGGATTGCACAGTCTAGGCCCCGCCAGGGCCATACGGGGGTGGCGGAGCAGGAAGGCAACCAGCGCTCCGACAGCACCGTCACCCAGTGTTGTATCCGGGTTAGCCACGAGGAGGAATTCGTTATCCAGTAGTGCAAAACCACGGTTCACACCCCGCGCAAACCCCAGGTTGCGGCAGGGCTCGTCCCAGACCACCGAAGCGCCGAAGCCGGCTTTCAGATTCATGGGTACCGGGTGGGAGTCATGATTGACCACCACCGTTCGATGCACCTGGGGAACCAAGGCACTAAGGCACCTGAACAACAGGTCGAAGGAACCATAGTGCACCACCACGGCCCCGACATTCAGCATGGCAGTCTCCGGTAGCGAATCCGGTAGAAGAGAGTCTTCACCGTCTCATTGAAGACCCGCACCAATCCATCCTCGTTCTGCCACCATGGCTGATAGTCCACCTCCGGTACGGGCGCGGCCGCCACATGAACGACGATTCCCCTGGATTCCAGCACTCGGCCGAGTATCCAGCGTGACCGGGCGCTATGATAACTGGAGGTGACGAAAATGAGCCTTCGAAGCCCTCGACCCCCGGCCCAGGCCGCCGCGGCCTCTGCTTCGTCCAGGGTGCTTGCCACGGGACCGGGCAACACGACAACGCATGAATCGGCTATCCCCAACGTGGACAGAATGCCGCAGGCGATGACATCCTCGGGAGGAGCCAGCCCCAACCTGACCACGGCGCTGCTCTCAGGCCTTGCCATGGCAACGATGGGGGCGCGCCCCTCCCGCATGAGCGCTGCCGCATAGGCGGTGCGGGGAAGCACCTCCCCCAGCAGGATAAACACTGCATCCGCCCGTGCGGGCAGCTGTTCCCAGTGCTGGAGCCGTTCTCCCCAAAGCCGCAGCAGGTGGTGGGGCCGGTAGGCCAGATAGACGCACAGGCCGAGGGCAACCCCGGCGAGAAGCGAGAATCGCACCGGTCGGGGTGCAGTCATCCCAGCTTCCCGACGGTCACCGGCCATGGCATGAAGCCAATCACCATCCACGGAGCAATGCGCCGGGCGAACAACCCCAGCCGAGGCGTCCTCCGGTGCAGGGAGGGGCGGACCCGCACCGCCGCACACTTTGCCCGAGACACCGCGCGCCCGCGTCCCGCTGCGATGTGGCGGAGTAGACTGGCTATCTGGTAGCACCCATGCAATGGTCCCAGCGCAGGCCAGAGCACCCAGGGCGTATTGTGCCAAAACGCCCACTCCAGATTCCGTTGCGCTAGCGACAAAAGCAGGCCGGGCGTACGGCGCAGCGTTTGCCCTCCCAGATGCTCCACCACCGCACCGGGATGCAGCAGGCAGGAGTAGCCGGCATACCGCAGGCGCAAGGCAAGGTCAATGTCCTCGTCTTGCGCGAAGTACGCCCGGTCAAAGCCCCCCACTTCCATGAAGGCGTCTCGGCGGTAGATCGCTGCCCCGCCGCTGGCTCCGAAAACCTCCACGGCGTGGGGGGGGAGTTGGCAGGTCAACCGCCCCTCCATGCATCTGCGCCCTACTCCCCAGATGGTCCAGCGCAGGCCAGCTGACTCAACTACCCCTTCGGGCGAGAGAATCACCGATGCACACGAGCCGACAGCATCCCACCCAAAGACCGACTCCGCCGTTGCCAGCCATGCCTGATGTGGCCGTGCGTCATTGTTCAAGAAGGCGATAAGGTCAGCGCAAGACGCCTCGGCCCCCGCCTGCGCACCTCCCGCAAATCCGGCATTGGTGGAAAGCCGTACCACTCGAATACGGGGATACTCTGAGCCAAGCCACGCGTCGGTCTCGTCGGTCGAGCCATTGTCCACCACCACGATGCCGTCAGCGACCCGTGTCTGGGCGGCCAGCGCATCCAAACACGACCCCAACAGGTGCCTGCCGTTCCACGAAGGAATGATGACGTCGATTCTCATGGCACGGCTGGACCAGACGGTGTACAGGCACCGCCGGCCAATTGGCCGCATGCCGCTGCGATGTCACGACCCATGCTCTGACGCAAAGTCACGGCCCGGGGCCCGGGTTGCAGCCACTCCATGAACTGGCGCGTTCTGTGCGGCGACGATGCGCGGAACTCCCCATCGCCTGCATCGTTGAACACGATAAGGTTAATCTTGCAGGCGAGGTTGGTGGCCAGGGATGACAAGGCCCGAGCACAGGACGGGGTATCGTTGATTCCCTCAAGAAGCACATACTCCAGGGTGATCGTTGCTTTGGTGGCCGCCGCATACTGCTTCAATGCAGGTACGACCTCGGCCAGCGGAGGGGCCTTGGGCATGAGTGAGAGCCGCAGCGACTCCCACGGGGCATTGAGACTGAGCGCAAGGCGAGGCTTCAGCCCTGATTCGGCCAGGGCACGAATTCCGTCGGGAATACCGCAGGTGCTTACCGTGATGCGCCGGGAGGCATAGCCGAAACCGTGTTCCCAGACCAAGACGCGAATCGCCTCGATGACCGGCCGAGGCTCCAGCAGGGGTTCTCCCATCCCCATGAACACCACATGCGTCGGCCTCGACAGCCCAGCCCCGGCCGGCTGCGGTCGTTGGATCGCCAAGAGCTGTTCCAGGATCTCTCCGGTGCCAAGGGTACGCCCGCGCCCCCGTCGCCCGGTGACGCAGAAGACGCAGGCCATGGGGCACCCTGTTTGGGAGGATAGACATACCGTGGTGCGTCGCGCCGCCGGAAGATGCACCGTCTCCACGGCGTCACCTGAAGCGAACTGCACCAGCACCTTGCATGATCCGTCTGTTGACGTGGAGGACACCTCGATGGCTGCTCTTCGGACACACCACTCCTGGGCGAGACGGCGCCTCAGCACTGCCGAAACATCGCTCATCCCGTCGATATCTTCTACATCGTGCTGGTACAGCCACCGGGCGATCTGCGAGGCTCGGAACGGACGCTCGCCCAGTCTTTGTGCCAACTCCCCAAGCCCTGTTCTACCCAGGTCGCGTATGTCGGCAGCGGCCGACCCCTGCCAACCCTGCTCTGCGCAATCGCCGTACGCCGGTGGGTTCTCGGTGTGTCGGCAATTCATCGAGTGCTTCGCCCTGGAGCCTATCTGCGTAGGTCCATTCACCGTGTTGAGAGCACCAGAGCGCTCAGAGGAGGCACCTCCAGACGCACCGCTCCCGCGTACTGGTTCGCCTCACCTTCTCCCCATCGCCTGAGCAGGCGCTTCACCGCCAGACTCTGTAGGCTCACCTGGCCTGACCATTCGTGCTCCGTCAGGTTGAACGCTATGACGGCATAGTCATCGAAGAACGCCCGAGCCATGACCAGAACGTGGTCCTCGATATGAAGCGGAAGGAAGTCACCGAAGGACAGTGCGGGGATGTCCCGCTTGAGCCGACCCAAGGCCCTCATGGATGCGAGGTGCATGTGCTCATCGGTGGATAGCTCATCGCCGAACCGCATCATCCGCCGGTTGTCAGGGTCAGCCGCACCCGGCATGCCGATCTCATCGCCATAGTAGAGCACGGGAATGCCGGGGATGGACAGGTTGAACAGGAAGAAGAGCTGCATCCGCCGGTACACGATGGGATCGCGCACCGTCACCTCGTTCGTCCAGCCCCATCGGCGTTCGTCTGCGCCGGGAGGCATGTCGCCCTGGGCCAGGGTCACGAATCGCACCTGGTCGTGGCTACCGGTGACATTTGCCATCATGTGCAGGGGCCCGAAGGAGTCCAGCGACTGGTCCAGCTCCCGGATCACCTGGACGAACGATGCGCCGGGGCGGCCGCAGAAGAGAGGCCGGGAGGCATAGTAGAGGTTGAAATCGAACTGGCCATCCATCTCGGCGGGGCAGACATAGCTGCCCACCAGAGCACGCGAACCAAAAGTTTCTCCGATCTGGAGGAGGGGTTGGTGTGGCGAAGCCTCACGAAGCCCGGCGGTCAGTGCGCGCCAGAATCCGTGGGGAATGTGCTTGGTGGCATCGTGCCGGAATCCGTCGAGATCGAAGGTGGTGAGCCACCATGCTGCGGAGCAGACCATCGAGTCCACGCCAGGAGCGCCCAAGGAGAGATCCAAGGTCGGAAGGAACGGGTCAAACCAGGTGGATAGGCGATGCTCGTCCCAGTGGCGCAGGTTGAGCGTACCGTCGGGCAGCGTGAGGTTCTGGAATAGACTGGGATGCTCGGTCGCCCACGGGTGATCAACATGGACATGATGCGGCACCAGATCTAGGATCACGCGGAGACCGCGGGCATGGGCCGCGGCTACCAGATCCCGCATCAGCGCGACAGCCCCAAATCGAGACTCGATGGCGCGGTCGGCGGCCGGCCAATATCCGTGATACCCGCTATAGGCCATGGCTGCCGGAAACTCGGCATCGGGAATGGGGAGCCGGCGCGCCCCGAAGTAGGGATCAACGGATTCGGTCAGGAGCGAGTCCAGGGCCTCGACTGAGAGACCGCGCATCTCGTTCGTGTACTCCAGCGGCGAGATAGCGGCCTTCTCAGGACCCGGGTAGAGCGGACCCATCCACAGAGTACTCACACCCAACGAGTCGAAATAGCCCTCGTCCAGCGTGTGCCTCACCCCCGCCAGATCTCCGCCCTGGTAGTTGACCAGATGATGCACCCCCGGATGGCACAAAGGCCTGTCATTGGAGGGATCTCCGTTGCGGAACCGGTCAGGGAAGAGACTGTAGATGAGACTGTCGTAGAACCCCGCATCAGCCCCGGGCCGGCCGCGGGGCTGACCATGGTCCAGCCAGGTCCAGCATTCGGGCAAAGGTCGGCTCTGCGCGTCGAGACCAAGAATCCGAAGCAGGCCTCCCCCTTGGGGCGTGACCCGGAGCAGCCCCTCTTCGTAGCTGAATGGAGCTTCCAGCCCATCCAGGAGCACAAAGACTGCTTCGGGGGAATCGTCCGGGGGATACAGCGAGAAGGTCAGCGTACCATCCTGGTGGCCTGTTTTCAGGAACCGACGGGTCGAGGTACCCAGGCCGATATGAATGACCGAGTTATGGCCACCCAGCCCATCATCCACACGGTCGGGATTGGTCGGATCCGCGATCCACGAGCCGTCAACGACGAACTTGTAATGATAGGTTCCAGGACTCAAGGCAAGGCGCGAGTGGAAGCTGCCGTCGACGCATTCCATGGGGTTGGCCGTTGCGCTCCAGCCGTTGAATGAGCCCGCAACGAACGCCGATGACGGCGCGGGTTCCTGGCACGAGTAGACCAACTCGACATCGGCCATGGGCCTGCGTTCCACCGGAATCACCATCGAGCGGCCCAAAGCTCTCAGCTGGACAAGCCCGAGCGTGCCGCCTTCACCGGCGGCGTTCAGCACCAATGAGTCGCCCTCAACGCACGCGTCGATGCCCTCTGGACAACCTTCAACGATCCACGGACCCGGTTGCGACCAGGCCGAGAGGTCCAATGTCTCCGGCCGGGCGCCAATGAGACGAATCGTAGGCGGGAAGGGCGAGGCCGCAATAGAGGCCGTTGCCAGTACTCCCGTAAGAAACAGTCGCCACATAGAATCCTCCTCCTCGGCCAAGGGCCGCTCCAAAGCACTCGCCTCGTGAGTGCTGACGATTCATCCGACTGCGGTGCAGGGCCAAGCACTGCCCCTTCCAGACACTAGGTGCAGCGGGCGGCGGCTTTCGGCACGGACACGCCGGGTGACACACCCATACCCGTGGTCACAGGGCGGGCATGAGGCAGCGACCGGGCCTCATCACCCTTGCACAAGGATGGATCAGACAGTAGCCTCCCCGGGCAGGTGCTGCCGCCGTCAGCGCTATCGTCTCTCGCGCCACAACCCATCGAGACTCGGCATCTTTGTCCATCAATCCTTGCGTGGGGGGTCCCTGACGGGCCCAGTCGGATGATCGAGAGAGACCAACCCCATCTTACACTGCGGTCGAGAAAGCGGCAAGAGCCCTCAGGAGGTGTGCAAAGGTGGATGACCTCAGGAAAATCCCCCGCCCGGTGGCACTCCTCTTCTCCGTTGACCACGCAGCCTGGATCGCCGGCGTCCCCGCCTCCCACGCCTTTCACAGCCCCACGCGCATGGCGTCGGTGGTGCTGTACGCCCACGCCGTCTATGGTCATGACCTGGTGGTTGTCCACAGCGATGCGTTCATCCTCTTGGAGGCACTGGGAGGGGAGTGCGCCTACTCTGACGCCGGTCCCCCCGTGCTGATACGCAGACCTCCTGCGGAGTCAGAGCGTCCCATCGATCCGGAGAGGGACGGCCGCATTCCCCTACTGCTCGAGGCCGCATCCTTGGTGCGGCGGCATCTATCCGGCATGTCCGCGGTGGCAGTTTCCATTACTGGGCCCCTCACTTTGGCTGCGGGCGTAGTCGGTGAAGCAGGCTTCCTCGCGTCCCTGGGCAGCATGACGGCCCAGTATCGCACCGTCTTGGCCTGCGCCGAAGAGACTGTGGCAAATATCGCGCGGGCGGCTCGCCGGGAAGGAATGCTCGTCATGCTGGCTGAACCCCTCGCTGGCATGCTGAGTCCCTCGCTTTTTGAGGCGGAGGCGGCGCCAACGCTGCGTCGCATCCTTGCCGACGCAGAGGCCATCGTGCACATTTGCGGCGATTGCTCGCATCTGCTCCCCCTCCTTCCCGCTGTCGGAGCATCCGCCTTCAGTCTTGATGATGTGGACATAGGTGCAGCATCGCGGACGCTCCTGGATACAACGATGCTGATGGGAGGAGTGACCCCCTTTGCCATCCGGGAGGGGCCGCCGGAGCGAGTGCGAGTTCTGGCACGGGAGGCCTGTGCCACGGGGAGTGGGTTGGTACCCTGCAGTGGTTGCGATCTTGTGTGGGATACTCCTCGGGAGAACGCCAGGGCGTTCGTGCAGGGCGCTCGGGACGCGACGAGCAATCAAGGGGAACCGGATCGCCCCCTGGCCACGCGATGAGGGGAGCAGGCGCATCCTTGTCTTCCCTTCGAAACCCTCGGAACGGCAGCGCTGTGCCGAATTTCCCCTGAGAATACAAGGAGCCTTGATGCACGCACTGGTTACGACACGCGGCCTGCTCGGCCTGGCACTCATGCTGCCGTGCGTCTCCTTGGCGCAACCCGAGATTCCGACGGGGAAGCCTCCCGTATCCACGATGATCATACCGGAAACCCTCGCGCTGTGTGGTGAAACCCTGCCGCTGCACAGAGCCGATGTGCGAGAACGTCTGGAGCGGGAATTCTACTTCAACCTCGACCGGGAAGGCCAACTGGTGCTCTACCTCAAGCGCCTTGCCCGCACCAACCCCGTTGTCGAGCCCATCTTACGGGAGATGAACCTTCCCGACGACTTGAAGTTCGTCCCCGTGGCGGAAAGCGGCCTCGTGTTCAGGGCAGCCAGTGCTGCCGCTGCGGTGGGCTACTGGCAGTTCGTCAAGGGAACGGCACTGCGATACGGCCTTACAGTAGGAACCTATGTGGACGAACGCCGTGATCTTGCCAAGTCGACCCGTGCGGCCGGTGCCTACCTGAGAGACCTGCACACGCAGTTCGGCTCATGGGCGGTCGCGCTGGGTGCGTACAATTGGGGCGAAAACCGCATGGACCGGGCCATTCGGGAACAAGGGACTACTTCATACTACGACCTCTACTTGCCCGATGAGACCGATCGCTTCGTGTTTCGCATCGCCTGCATGAAACTGCTGCTGGACAATCCACAGAGGCATGACCTCTACCTGCCGGAGGAGCGCCTCTATTCGTTACCCCTGACCGATGAGGTGGAAATCCGAGCCAAGAGCTCTCTGCATATCGCGGAACTGGCGCAGGCTGCCGCGGTGTCTGCCCGCGAGTTTCGTCACTTGAATCAGTGGATGAACGCCAACACGCTGCCGGCCGGTACATACCGCTTCTCGGTTCCCCGGGGCTCTGGGCAGACCTTTGAGAACCGGCTTCGCCAGTCATCGCCGGCCCCTGCCTCGAGACCGCCCGGTTCGGCAGCGGTTCATGTAGTACGCCAGGGCGACAGCCTCACACGGATCGCCATGCGGTACGGGGTGTCGTTGGAGGATCTCGAGCGCTGGAATGGCGTCTCACGACGACACGCCATCCACCCCGGTCAACGGCTGATTGTGGGATCCCCCACATCGGGCGCAGACAAGTCGTGATTTCTCCGTGCCGCAGAGAGCTCCATGCATGGAGCTCTCTTGGGAACGTTGTGCCTTTCCCAGAAGCGCTTCATACTTCGAGCCGCTCACCATTGCAGCCTGTGGAACGACCACTCCGGGAACTTCACCCAGGGCACGGGGTAGGTGGAACCGGACGGGTTGTTGACAACCACACCGCCCATCACTAATGTCTTGGAGTGTGGCCAGACGCGCTCTGGCCACATTGCTCATGTTCTCCAACCCGCCAGCTGAGCTGACGGCTCGTCTCTGTGGGAGCGCGCCATGGATCAACAGACCCTCCAGCAGATCAAAGACCGGCTCCAGGAGCGCAAGACTGAGCTCCTTCGTCTCATCAAGGAGCAGCAGGAGGAGATGGGCGCCATCCAGTCCACACGTTCTCCTGACTGGCTCGATCTCACCACCGCCACTGAGAACATCCA
This sequence comes from Candidatus Fermentibacterota bacterium, assembly GCA_016928395.1. Taxonomy (GTDB): domain Bacteria; phylum JAFGKV01; class JAFGKV01; order JAFGKV01; family JAFGKV01; genus JAFGKV01. The sequence continues at coordinate 27,390 of JAFGKV010000186.1, forward strand.
CCTGCTGATGACTCTTGGCGACAACGAACGTCGCGAACTCGACGACATCGAGATCGCTCTCGGCAAGATCGACGATGGAAGCTACGGCGAATGTGAGGCTTGTGGAAGACGGATTAGGCCTGCGCGGCTCGAAGCGCTCATCACTGCCCGCCTCTGCAAGAAATGCAAGGACGAGGAGGAAGCCACGCTGCGGCCCAATGCCCCGAGCTACAGCATCGGTTGGCGCGCCATAGAGCAGGATCCGACGCTTCTGGCCGGCGCCGGTGAGGAAGAGGAGAAGGAGTGACAGCCGTTCGGGTTGTCCGGTGACGGGTGGGGAGGTTCATCAGTAGGCGGAGATTCCTCACGTATGCGGCCGGCGCAGCCGTCGGCACCGGACTCTACGGCGTGGCCTGGGAGCCTCGCCGTTTTCATATAGCAGACGAGTCGGTGGTTATCCGAGGGCTGCCTCAGGCGTTGTACGGCCTCAAGGTCGTTCACCTCTCGGACTTTCATCGTGGACACTGGGTGAGCGAGGATCACATTGGCCGAGCGGGAGACCTGGCGCGCACGCTTGACGCCGATCTGGTCGTGCTGACGGGTGACTTCGTGACGGGGCGAGCGTCCTACGCATGGAGCTGTCTTGATGCGTTGGGAAGCATTCCTTCGCGCTTGGGTACCTTTGCTGTCATGGGAAACCATGATTGGTGGACGGACAGCACCGTAGTACGGCGAGCCCTGGCCCGCGCCGGGGTTCACGTGCTCTCCAATGCCGCGGTTCGCATCACCCTTGACGACTCGCCGTTGTGGCTTCTCGGGGTCGAAGACATGTGGAGTCCTGCCTTCTCGCTGGCAAAGGCCGTCTACGCCGCAGGCAGCAATGAGCCCCGGATCCTCCTGTGCCATAACCCGGATGTCTTTGCCACCGCCTCTGCCTGGGGCCTTGACCTCGTTCTCTCCGGCCACACCCATGGCGGCCAGGTGTGCCTGCCCGGCATAGGGCCGCTCCTTCTGCCGATACGAGCCGACCGACGGCTTGCCTCGGGAACCCACCGGGTCGGGCGGACCAGCATTCATGTCACCCGGGGCGTGGGAGTCGTGGCGCCTCCTGTGCGAATCAACTGCCCTCCGGAAGTGTCCCGAATCACGTTGCACCCGGAGGCCGACTATCCCGTTGCCTGACCACACATGTCCTTATCCGTGGGAGGTCCACTGGAGTCCTTCTCTCAGTCCCCTCTGGCTCAGGGCACGGGGGTTTTGATGCTCCCTGGGTAGACACGTACTTTGTTTGACAGAATCTCGGTTCACGGAGGGAGCAGAAGAATGCCACCTGCCGATAGTATGCCCAGTAGGCTCAAGGTCCTTCACATCGCAAGCGAGGGCTTCCCCTTCGTCAAGACCGGGGGCCTTGCCGACGTGGTGGGGGCGCTGCCGGCGGCCCTGGCTCAAGCAGGACATGACATCAGGGTAGTGCTTCCGCTCTATGGCTGCGTAGACCGCGATGGGTTGGAGCGAATGGCCCATGCTCTGGGGGTACCTCTTGGATCCCGCGAGGAGTGGGGTGCGTCCTGGCGACGGGTTGACGGAGGGGTCACCACCTACTTCCTGGAACACGATGTCTTCTTCAACCGCCCGTGGCCGTACGGCCCTCCCGGGGGCTCGTATAGCGACAACCTGGAGCGCTTCGTGTTCCTCAGCCGGGGCGCGTTGCAACTGTGCCATGCCACGGCCTGGTTTCCCGACATCATCCATGTCCATGACTGGCATGCCGCCATCGCCCCCGTCTTTCTCAATACCGTCGAGCGCGCCACGCCCCTGGGCCGGGCAGGCAGCGTCCTTACGATTCACAACATGGATTTCCAAGGCAACTTCCCCGCCGATCAAATGCCGCACACCGGCCTGGGCTGGGAGCACTTCACGTTTCTCGATATGGAACTCAATGGCAGAGTATCGCTGCTGAAGGGTGGCATCGCCCATTCGACACTGCTCACCACCGTCAGCCCCACCTATGCCTGGGAGATTCAGAATGAGCCCCTGGGCCGAGGTCTGGAGGGAATGGTGCGGGAGCGACGCGACCTCCTCACGGGGATTCTCAACGGCATTGACTACAGTATATGGAATCCCGAAACCGATGTGCATCTCCCCGTTCGATACTCGGCGGACACCCTGGCCTCGCGGTCTGCCTGCAAGGAGACACTTCAACGGCGGGTGGGCCTTGACCCGAAGCCCGGCACGCCACTTGTGGGAATGGTGACCCGCCTCTCCTGGCAGAAGGGTATCGATGTCGTACTGAAGGCATTGCCCCGCATTCTCGAACTGGACATGCAGATGGTCATTCTTGGGGCGGGTGATCCGGATGCCGAAGGCGAGGTCCATCACCTCCACACAGCCTGGCCGGGCAAAGCTGCCGGTATTGTCGGCTATAGCGAGGAACTGGCCCACCAGATCTATGCGGGCAGCGATTTCTTCCTCATGCCGTCTCGATTCGAACCAGGCGGATTGGGGCAACTCTATGCCCTGCGCTACGGCTCGCTTCCCATCGTGCGCGCCACCGGGGGCCTGGTCGATACCGTGACTTCCTACGATGAAGCAAGCGGCCACGGCACAGGGTTCTCGTTCAACGACCTTAGCCCCGAAGCCCTCTTCGATGTCGTCGGCTGGGCTCTGTGGGCCTACTACGACCGCCCTACCCACATAGAGGCCATGCGCCGCGCGGCAATGAGCACCCGCTTCACATGGGAGACGGCGGCCAACCGCTATCTCGATGTATATCGTCGAGCACTTCGCCTGCGCAGGGGATAGCGGGGAGATAGCTCGAGCCCGGAGGCAGGGCCGTCACACACTGGTTGACGCAGTTGCGGTTCGCCGTAGGCATCGAGAAGTTGTCATGACAGAAGAGTACGGGTGCGGAGTGCTGCCATTGCGCACTCCCCAGGTACAGCCCGTGATGGAGCAACGACTCTGACCGGGGGGTAACATGAGACGCCTGGTTGTATGCAGCACTCTGCGCGGCCGCCTCACTGCATGGAGATGGGGTGGTCCGTGAGTTCTCGAGGATCGGAGACGCTCAGAATTCTGCTCATTGACGATAGTCCTTCGCACGCGGCGTTGATGGCGGGCGCATTGCCTTCGCATGACGAGACACTATTCACCCTGGAGAGATGCACGCGGCTGACAGACGGTCTCCGGCACCTGCAACGCTCAGTCTTCGATCTTGTCGTACTCGGCCTGACCCTGCCTGATGGCGGTGGCCTTGAGGGGATCGGCTCCGTTCGTCAGGGTACCCCTGGGCTGCCCGTGCTGATTCTTGCCGAGAGAGCAGATCGCGAGTTGGCCATCGACGCGGTCCGTCGAGGCGCCGACGACTTTCTTGTCGCGAAGACCATCAATCCTGCAATGCTGACGCGGGTCATCCGTCATGCGGTCGAGCGGGCGCGCTACGAGGCGGCACTGGCCGCCAGCGTCGCCAAACATCAGAGCCTCTTGGCCAGCATCCAGTCACCAGTCTTGGCTCTGGATGAGAGCATGCGGGTCATCTACTGCAATGAAGCCTATGGGCGTTTCGTGGGTCTCTCTTTGTCCGAGCTGGAGGGGCAGGTACTCACCACGCTGTTTCCCGCCTTTACTCGCACTGCATCCTGCGCGGCGTATCGGGCCGCCTTTGACACGGGCCAAAACCAAGAGGTGGAGGGCCCGTGTAAAGATCGATATCTCCGCGCCCGCGTATTCCGCGCGCCCTTCGGAATTGTTGCCATCGCCGAGGACATCACCGCGCATAAGCGGGCCGAGGAGACACTGCGGCTACGAACCCTTGAGTTGGAGGCGCGTAACGAGGAACTTGATGCATTCAACCACACGGTGGCCCATGATCTGCGCAACCCACTGGGCGCCATTCGAGGGTTCGTGGAGCAGTTAGCCGATCATGTCGACTCCATGCCGGTCGACGAAATCAGGACCTACCTCGAGAGCATTCTGCATGCCGGCTCCAAGATGAACTCCATCATAGAAGAGCTGCTCCTGCTGGCCGGAATCCGCAGGGCAGCTGAGATTCCGATGGCCCACCTCGACATGCCAAAGATCGTTCGTGAAGCGCTTCTTCGCCTCTCGCATGTCACGGCACAGTGCGGGGCCGAAGTAACTATTGCCGAAACCTTGCCGCCGTCCTTGGGCCACGGCCCCTGGATAGAAGAGGTGTGGGTCAACTACCTCAGCAATGCCCTCATCCACGGAGGCAGACCACCCAGGATCACCATCGAGGGGGTCGAAAACGGCGATCATGTCCGCTACTCGCTTCGCGACAATGGCAAGGGCATCCGCCCCGAGGAGCACCAGGCACTCTTCTCCCCCTTCACTCGGCTTGGCGACGCCAAGGCCCCGGGCCACGGCCTTGGGCTCTCCATCGTGCGACGGATCGTCGAGCGGCTCAATGGAAGTGTGGGCGCCACGAGCACGCCAGACGGATGCACCTTCTGGTTCACGCTCCCGCGTTCAGGCGGCCCAGGCGACGGCGCATGAAGAGCCCTACAGGGCGAACGAGCGGGGCAAGGCCGGCATTTCTCCTCGCCTGCCACGTGGTGATCTCACCGCTTCTGATGGCCGGTGATCTCTGGGCCATGGTGTACCAGGTCGGCCCTGGGCAGCCGTATGCTTCCATCGGCGCCGTACCATGGGAGTCGTTGGCAGCCGGCGACAGCGTGGTGATTCACTGGCGGAGCGAACCCTACCGCGAGAAGTGGGTACTATGCCGTACAGGTACGGCAGATTCCCCCATCGTGGTGCGCGGCCTGCCTTCGCCGGAAGGCGAACGGCCGGTGGTCAGCGGCGAGAATGCCGTGACCAGGCCTCAGCTTGACTACTGGAATCGCGATCGAGGCGTGGTGAAAATCGGGGGCGCCAGTGTTCCGCCCGACTGCATGCCAGCCCACATCACCATCGAGGGCCTGCGAATCCGCAGCGCCCGCCCTCCCTACACCTATGATGGCGGCTCGGCATACTCCTCCAGCGCCTCGGCCATCTACGTCGAAAAGGGAGAACACCTCACCTTCCGCGACTGCGTCTTCGACGATTGCGGCAACGGCCTCTTCACGGCCTATCAGTCGGCCGTGGTGCTGGTGGACCGATGCGCCATCTTTGGCAATGGGATCGAAGGCTCCATCTATCAGCACAACTCCTACTGCGAAAGCCAGGGTATCACCTACCAGTTCACTCACTATGGACCGCTGCGTGCGGGGTGCCCGGGCAATAACCTGAAGGATCGCTCCTCGGGCTGCGTAATCCGGTACAACTGGATCGAAGGCGGCAATCGCCAGCTCGACCTCGTCGACAGCGATCACTCGGCCCTGTACAGTGATCCGGCATACCGCACCACCTTCGCCTATGGCAATATCCTCATCGAACCCGACGGTGCTGGCAATAGCCAGATCTGCCACTATGGCGGCGATTCCGGGGCGACAAGCCGCTACCGCAAGGGGACGCTCTACTTCTACAGCAACACCGTGGTGTCAACGCGAACGGGCAATACCACGCTCTTTCGCCTCTCCACGAACGAGGAATCCTGCGACTGCCGTAACTCAGTGGCCTTTGTGAGCGCCACCGGGCCACATCTGGCCATGCTGGATGCCACCGGCGTGCTGTATCTCTACCATGACTGGTTCAAGACCGGCTGGGTCACCTGCCACGGCACCCTTCAGGGTACGGTCCATGACATGGGCGGAATCGTAACCGGGCCGGTACCGGGCTTCGCTGACGAGGGAGCGCAGGAGTTCTGGCCCACGCCTGCCTCGGCGTGCGTGGATGCGGGCGCCAATCTGGCCGACCCGTGCGTTCCTGACCACACCGTCGAACTCGAGTATGTGAAGCATTCGACCTACAAGGCGCGAGCCCTTGCAGCCCCCGTGGATATCGGCGCCTACGAATCCCCCCACGAGGGTGGCATCCCTGCCTCGGTATCCGGCGTGTCGGCCAGGGAGGAGGGTATGGCGGTGATCCTGACATGGGAGGCGGTGACTACGGACACGTGCGGATTGCCCCTCGTGCCGGATGCCTACCGGGTCTATACCGCCACGCGGGCGTATTTCGTACCGGGCAGCGAGCTGCTGCTGACCACTACAGCCGACACCACCACCACGGCCCCAGGCGCCGCCCAGGATCCGCTGTGGGATCATTTCTTCTGCGTGACCGCGACACGCGCCGGGGTCGAAGGCGCTGCCAGCGAAGCGGTCGGCGCCTTCGATTTCGTCATGGGTCCGCGATGAACCTCATCGAGGTTGACCGGCTCAGCAAGACCTTCCTGACCAGGGAGAAAGAGCCCGGATTCCTCGGCAGCCTGCGTAGCACGTTACGACCGCGGAACCGGGAGACCGCAGCGGTACGGAGCATCTCGTTCGCGGTGGAGGCCGGTCAACGGCTGGCATTCATCGGCCCGAATGGCGCAGGTAAGTCCACCACCATCAAAATGCTGGTAGGCATACTCTACCCCACATCCGGTCAGGCCTCGGTGCTGGGCAAGACGCCATGGTCCCAGCGGCAGGCGCTGGCCCGGGAAATCGGCGTGGTGTTCGGGCAGAAGTCACAGCTCTGGTATCACCTGCCCCCTCATGATTCCTTCGATCTGCTGGGTCGGATTTTCGGCCTCAAACCCTCGGAGACCCGCGCGCGAACCCGCCAGCTTGTGGAGTTGTTCGAGATCGCCCGCCACATGGAAACCCCCGTGCGCAAGCTCTCGTTGGGCGAGCGCATGCGCTGCGAAATCGCTGCCTCACTGCTCCACCGGCCCAAGGCCGTCTTTCTGGATGAGCCTACCATCGGCCTCGACGTGGTCATCAAACAGCGAATCCGTGATCTCATTCTTACCCTGAACCGAACCGAGGGGCTTACCCTGTTCCTGACGTCCCACGACGCCGGCGACATGGAAGCCCTCTGCAGCCGTGCTCTGGTGATCAACCACGGTGAGATCATATTCGACGGCCGTGTCTCGGCACTGAAGCGTGATTACATCAAGACCAAGACCATCTCGTTGAAGCTGCGCCAGACGTGGGAGGGCTTCGAGATGCCCGGCGTCAGCGTCCTGAAGCACAAGGGGTATGGCGTGAAACTGGAAGTATCGACCGACCGGGCACCCATCGACCGCGTCATCGCCGCCGTGCTTGATCGATACACAGTTGCGGACCTCAGCGTCGACGACCCGCCCATGGAGGAAGTCATCTCGGCCATTTACGCCGAGCCGGCCTCTGCCGAGGGCAGATCGCCCAGAACTCCTTCTCCCTCGACAGGAGAAGGCCGGGATGGGGGTGAGTAGTGGCCTCATTCCCTCCTGTGCACAGCGCCTCCTGACCCATGGGCGTGCTCACCTACGCCGCCGTAGCGCGCCTGGCTGCGCGCCAGCAGACCGCCTACCGGGGAGAGATGGTCGCCAGAGCGATCTCCATGGGCGTCTTCATGGTGGTGTTTGTCGCCCTCTGGTCCGCCGCGTTCTCCGGCCGGGCATCCGTCCCTCTGGCCGGCTACAGCCGAGAGCACGTGCTGTGGTACCTGGTCATGACCGAAACCATCGTACTCTCGTCTTCCCGTGTGTTCCTGGAGATCAGCGAGGCGGTGAGAGCCGGAGACATCGCGTACACTCTGGTGCGCCCGACCCACTATGCCGTGTGGCAGATTGCGCATTCGCTGGGAGGTGCGCTGCCTCGGTTCGTCACCAGCCTGGTGGCCGGGTCGGCGGTGGTGTTCGCCTTCACTGGAACTGTCGCCGGCTCTCTCGGCGGGCTCCTCAGCTTCGCGCTGCTGGGTACTGCGGCTTTGGTGCTTGACGGCATCATCGCCGTCTTGATCGGGCTGGCGGCCTTCTGGATCGAAGACGTATCTCCCGTTTTCTGGATCTACCAGAAGCTGCTGTTCACCATCGGCGGCATGTTGGTACCGCTGCAGTTCTTCCCCCAGTGGCTGCAGCAGATCGCTGCGTGGCTGCCGTTTTCGCTTGTCGTCTATGCACCGGCCCATGCCTTCGTCGCGGGCAGTCCCTCCCACCTCCTCCGGACGCTGGCCGGTCAGGCTGCCTACCTCGCCGGAGCTGCCCTACTCCTCCAGCTTGTGTGGCGCAGAGCCCAGCGCCGCATGGTGGTTCAGGGAGGATAAGGAAGGGATGGAGGGAATGATGGAACGATGGAACGATGGAATGATGGAATGATGGAAGGACGGGTGGAGGAGTGCAGGGGTGGCGCTTCTGAATTCTGACGTATGGATTCCTCTCCTGCGTAGCGCAGACCTGCCTCCATCGTTCCATATTCCCCATGATTATGGAGTCATTCCAGTACCCCATGACTCCATCCCTCCACACTCGACGAGTTAGTCCCATGCGCCACCTGACGCTCATCCTCGCCTATCTCCGCCACAATCTTCTGTCGGCCATGGCCTACCGTGGAGCGTTTCTGCTGCAAGTCATGGGGATGGTCCTCAACAACTCGTTCTTCCTCTTCTTCTGGTGGGTGTTCTTCCAGAGGATTCCAACCTTGCAGGGATGGGGCCTGTCGGACGTGATGATTCTGTTCGGCCTTGTCGCGTTCGCCTTCGGCATCGCCACCGCCGTCTTCGGCAACTGCCTGCGCATTCCCCGACTGGTCGTTACCGGACAGCTCGATTACTATCTGACTCTCCCTGCCGACCCGCTCGTGCACCTCCTGGTGTCCCGGATGTCGCTCTCCGCCTGGGGCGATGTGCTCTTCGGCCTGGGCCTCTTCTGCGTGATTCACCCCCTTGACCCTCTCAGGCTTCTCATCTTCGTGAGTGTCGGGCTGCTGTCTGCCGCGGTTCTAGTCTCTTTCGGTGTACTCTCCGGGTCGTTGGTTTTCTGGCTGGGCAGCATGGAACAGGGGGCCGAGCAGATCATCTGGTCCATCACGACGTTTTCCATGTACCCCACGGAGCTGTTTCCCCCCGCCATCCGAGTCATCCTCTACACACTCATCCCGGCGGCCTTCGTCGGAGCCCTTCCGGCCCGCCTCGTCGCCCAGTTCTCCTGGGATCGCCTCGGCCTGCTCCTGGCCTTCACCGTGGGTTTTGCCCTCCTGGCTCGGCTGGTCTTCTATCGGGGCCTTCGCCGCTACTCCTCAGGCAATCTCGTCGCCATGCGCGGCTGACCATGGCCTCACCGGGGAATCGGGCACTCCGCAGGACTATTCTAATATTAGAATAGTCCTGCGGGAACGGGAGGAGCGCCTTCAGCCCCCTGAACCCAACCTGGCTTCTGCGGGTTCATCCTGAAAGGCATCCGGTATTCCCCACCGGATCGAGCGCATCGGAAGGCGAGCAATGTAAGACGTCTTTTCCTGTGTGGAGTGCCTCTGCTCATGGTGACGACTGGATGCGGCGGAAGCGGGCCGGCTGTTCTGGAGATGGTAAAGATCAGGGGAGGGTCGTTCCTCATGGGGTCGAATGCAGGAGATCCTGACGAACAGCCCGTGCATGAGGTGCATATCATGGATGAATAGACGGAATGGCGAAATGATTGGGGAGAGGAGAACTGAATCGCCCACGCAGAGAAACAACAGACAACCCGTTCGATCCTGACTGCGCAATGGAGTGCGGAGGTTGACGTCGTGCGGGGCACATCGTTGTCTTGTCGGTGAGCGCAGAAGGTCTGCGCTCGCACGAACGAACACGGAGAATGTGGATGCGGCGATCCCTGGTGGAGTTTCTGGGGCTTCGCAGGAGCATGCTGGGGCTCCTGGGCATGGTAGTCTTGGTGGGCATGGGTGAGAAGATGGCGGAGCGTTTTCTGCCCATCTACCTAATCGCCCTGGGAGGCGGGCCGCTGGTGGTCGGCCTTCTCAATGGCCTGGACAACCTGCTTTCCGCCCTCTACTCGTTTCCTGGCGGCTACCTCGCTGAGCGTCTGGGCACCAAACGCGCACTCATGGTCTTCAACATCATGGCCATGGCGGGATTCGTCATCGTCATCGCCATCCCGACCTGGCAGGCAGTGATCATCGGGTCGGTGCTCTTCCTCTCGTGGACCGCCATCTCCCTGCCCGGCACCATGAAATTGGTGTCGACAGTCCTCCCCAAGGAAAAGCGCACAATGGGCGTTTCGCTGCACTCGTTGGTGCGTCGCATTCCCATGGCCTTGGGACCCCTGGTGGGTGGTGCCCTCATCGCGGCCAGGGGAGAACGCGACGGGGTACGCCTCGCCTTTGTGGCCGCGCTGGTCCTAGCAGGCGTGGCCGCATGGCTGCAGCACGTACTTATCGAGGATGACCGGGGCACGCATAGGGCCGGGGCATCTCCAAGCAAGAACCCGCTCAGTCTCTGGCGAGGCATGCATCCGAGCCTGAAGAACCTCCTGGTGGCCGATATCCTGGTGCGCTTCTGCGAGCAGATTCCCTATGCGTTCGTGGTCATCTGGTGCATGAAGACGGTTGCTCGACCCGTGTCGGCCTTCCAGTTCGGCATACTCACTGCGGTCGAGATGACCACCGCCCTGCTCATCTACATCCCCATCGCCTATCTGGCTGACCGGGGCAACAAGAAGCCCTACGTGGTGACCACTTTCGGTTTCTTCACCATCTTCCCGATGGTGCTCATGATGTCCAGGTCGTTCTGGCCGTTGGTGTTCGCATTCATTCTTCGCGGGCTCAAGGAGTTCGGCGAGCCGACCCGCAAGGCCCTGATCATGGATCTGGCTCCCGACGATGCCAAGGCGGCCACCTTTGGTCTCTACTACCTGGTGCGAGACGTGGTGGTCTCCCTGGCCGCCTTCGGCGGGTCACTGCTGTGGCTCATCTCTCCTCAGGTGAACTTCATCGCCGCCTCGGCATTCGGTCTCCTGGGCACCGTCTGGTTCGGCCTTCGGGGCCGGGACCTCGGGGCGGGCTATCCGCTGAACGGATCTCTCCCCCGGGCCAGCGGTTGACTTGACCCGTCATCCGCTCGGGAATTCGGGCCGGATCGTACCTCTTCGTCGCGGCTGTCCGCAGACACCGCCTGGCTGATGATCCGGTCGGTCACCTCGGAAAGATGGGCCTCGAGGACAGCGCTGAACTCCAGAAATTCAGGCCATAGCGTCTCCTCCACGAATCGGCGGGATACGCGGGCCATCACCGTGGTCCGCCGTTGGTTGCGGTAGCGATAGGGCTCGACTCCATACCGCCGGAGCAGAGCGAACAGGAGCCTGCGCGACCAGCCGTCGGACACGGAAAACCGGAACTCCGTCGGCGGGTCGAGCTCTGCAAGCTCGCCCAGGCGCCTGCGGATCCGTTCCGCGGCATCCGCCGCTGCCGCCTTCTCGCCCTCTGTGCCGGGCCGCGCGAACAGCGCTTCGATCCGATGGAGCTTCTCAATGAGCTGACGTTCGTCGGTCACGTGACCTCTTCGCTGCTCTGCACCCGCGCACGTTGGTAGGGCTCAGGGTTCGGGGGTTCGGCCTCCGGAGACGCAGCAGGGAGTCGCTGATCGGGGGAGTCAGCCGTGTCCCCGGGGGCGATTCCCGTGGGTGATGCCGCCTTCGGGCGGACGAAGTGCGTAGACCAGAGCTCCTCGATGGCCGGGATCCGGCTTCGGGAGAACCGCAGGTGAACCTTGGGGCCTTTGCCCCATGCCATGTAGCCGGTGTGGCTGGGTTTCAGCTTTCCGTTCATGCTGTTCCTCCGCACGGTCTTCATGATGAACGAGATCCGAGCGAGGTTGACGCGGACCACCTTCTCAAGGTAGGGGACGCGGCGAAACCTCCAGGATTCAAAGTCCTTCGGATCCAGGTAACCGAGGGCCATGAACACGTCGGGATAGCTGATATACCCCTTCTCGCGGAGCAGCTCACCTGTCACCGTACCGAGCTTCTTCAGCAGATCCCGCCTGTTCATCGCGCAACGGTCTCCACCGCGCGGCCGCTTTGCATGCATCCCGTAAGGCTTCCTCGATGCACGTGCCTCCCTTCCTCCGCTACCGGGCAGCCTAGCCGCGCAGCCAGTGCACCACCCATACGGGCAGCATGCCGCCGATGTTGAAGAGGGCGTGGATGATGACCGCCGGAAGCAGGCTTCCCGTCCTTTCGCGGTAGCGGGCCGCGACCAACCCCAGGAGGATCGTGAGCACGATCAGGGGACCCGCCGCCGCTCCCATGGATCTGATGAGCACAATGTGCATCAGCCCGAAAAACACTCCGCTGACGACAACCGGCAGGCTCAGCCTGCGCGAACCGGAAACCCTTGGGTCGGAGTTGCCGCCCAGGAGCGTTTGCAGCAGCCCCCTGGTCAATACCTCCTCACAGATGCTGGCATACACCCACACGAAGACGACAATCTGCAGCTTCGTGAAGTTGGCGGCGGGTCCGGCGCGACCCTGCGCTCCCCCGGACGCAACCATTGCGAGGAGAGAGAGTACTGCGGTCGGCACGGCCCAAAGCAGGATGCGAGGGCTGAACCTAAACGTTCCGAGGGTGAACCCGAACAGCGCAAGCCGGCCCCGTGAGAGAAGCCACATCGCCGCAAGGGAGAGTGTGAGCATCACGGAATGCGTGATCCACGACGAGGGGAAGAAACTCTCCGCCGGGAGGCGGATAACCCTCGGAGCCTGGAGTGCCGCCAGGGCAATAGCCGCCGCCAGGGCGAGGCCGGTCACGAGCCTGAACGATAAGCGATGTGCCATGCAACCGCCTCCCTGAGAGGTGCCTTCCGAAACATCCGCACTGCGCCTGACCCCCTGCCCACGAGAGGCCGGCGGAGGAGAATCAGGCAGCACTCCCCGAACTCATCGCCCCCAAGACCGGCCTCGCGTGGGCTGCGCCCATCCAGGTGGCAGAAGTAGTACGAGGTCTTTGGACGCTCGAGCATCACCCAATCCTCGTCGTGCTGGGTCTTCCCGGAATGAGCCAGGCCGGTTGCACGAGCCCGGCCATCTCTTCGCCGTCGGCCAATTGGCAGGCTGCTCGCCCTCTCCACGGCGCATTAGAACGGGTCACTCCCCCGTGGGGGTCATCACAGCAATCCGGTCCCGCGGCATCAGGATCACTGTGGTCGCGCGGAAGATTGGCATCGAATCCGCCGCGTCAAGCGGGCGGGCAAGTCGGACGGTGGCAGACGACCCCTCACTGCCCAAAGTACTTACATCGGCGCACTCCAGGCCGAAACGGCCTCCCGCTTTAATAACCCTCGCGGCCAAGGACCCTGTGACACACCCCCCGACAAACCCGCGTGCTGGCGCTTCGGCCACGCCCGGAAGATCTCCCGGGGTCTGGGTACGCGACGCGGGCTGGTTCACTCCCCCGATCTCCACACTCTACCATACCTCTGCACCAGTGCACTGGGCCGTCACGGCGGTGTGCGGCTCGGCCCCCCATCCGCAGTGATTCGCCGAGTCGGCAAGTTCGACCGCGACCTGACCTGACCCCAGGCGTGAACAGGACTCCGGCCCCAGCGCCCAAAGGTCCGCCAGTGGCTGGCTCCCGCCACCTCACGCGATACTCCTGCGAGGCACTCTCCGCACCGAGCAATTCGGACCGCGCCCCCTGTGGCCAATGCTGCGAACCGGAGCTCAGCCGGGCCTCTGAGCGCGCGGATCGCAGTTCCCCTGAGCAAGACGGTCCAGGAAATGCATGCTGATTGAACTTCTGATATTCACTTGACATAGCTCATACACAGCGGTATTTGCCCGGGATGATCACTCGAACGCTCTCCTCGCGGTTGCTCCAACTCGCCCCGTCGTACCCGGTGATCTTCCTTACCGGTCCCCGGCAATCGGGAAAGACCACTCTGGCGCGGAGCGCCTTTCCAGACTACATGTATGTCTCTCTCGAGGATCTCCAGAACCGGGAGGAGGCCACGGAGGACCCGCGGGGCTTCCTACGCCGCCTGGAGAACGCCCCGGGTGCGATCCTCGATGAGGTACAGAGAACGCCGGATCTGTTCTCCTACATCCAAGGATTCGTCGACTCGGGAGGGGGTCCTCTCATACTCACGGGGTCAGAACAGTTTCTCCTCTCTGAGCGGATAGACCAGACACTGGCTGGACGCGCCGCCATCCTTGAGCTTCTTCCGTTTTCCGTGGCCGAGCTCTGCCGCCGTGCAAGCCTGTCGCCCGACGAATTCATCGCCGGGAGTAGCATCCCCTCCGGCGAACCCCCGATGAGTCTGGACAATATGCTGTTCACCGGATTCTTCCCCCGAATCCATGATCTATCCCTGGAGCCGTCCCCTTGGCTCGATGGGTACATCCGCACCTATGTGGAACGAGATGTGCGCGCCCTCACAGCAGTGGGCGATCTCGACACGTTCGGCCGGTTTGTCGCGCTGTGCGCGGGCCGGAGCGGCCAGCTCCTCAACACCTCGTCGTTGGGGGCCGATGCGGGAGTGACGCACTCCACTGCACGGCGCTGGATTTCCATACTGAAGGCAGGCTACGTCATCGACTTACTGCAGCCACACTTTGAGAACTTCTCCAGACGTCTCGTCAAGGCACCCAAGCTCTACTTCGTGGACACGGGGCTGCTGTGCCGTCTGCTGGGCGTGCGGAGTCCTGGTGACCTGCACCGCCATCCTCTTCGCGGCCTAATTGTCGAGAACCTGGTCATTGGCGAGCTTCGCAAGCTGTTTCTGCACCATGGCCAGCGCCCCCCGCTCTACTTCTGGCGTGACTCCAACGGACGCGAAGTGGATGTCATCATTGATCTGGGAATCAGAAGGATCCCGGTGGAGATCAAGGCGGGCCTCACTGTGGCAGCCGACTTCCTGAAGTCACTCGATCTCTACGCCGGCCTTTCACAGGGGGAGGGTGGCATTCTGGTCTATGGGGGCGACGAGACCTACCGTCGCCGCCAGGATCTTGTTCGTGCCTGGTGGTCATGCACGTAGAGCATAGTGGTCAAAGGCCTCGCCGGCATAGTCTTTCCTGCCGGTGTGGATGGCGTCGTAGAACGCCGCGGTCGTGGCGAAAGGCCCATCCCCGGTTCCGCCTCTGGTCATCGGCTGAGCCCCCGAAGGCGCCCGAGCCATATCGGGCCGAACAAGGTCACCAGGAGCACGGCGACGCACACTCGGCTGCGGAGCACATTACAGTCCGAAAGAAGCCGCTCCCACGAGTTACCGAACAGGTAGTGGCCGGCCAGGAACTCGAACGCAACCGTAATCCTCACTCAGAATGAACCCGCGATGACCAGGTCCGCCCGACGTGACGGCCTGATCCAGGGGAGAGCACACCACATCACCACGAGAAGCGCGATGCAGCCCGTCACCGTGCTGATCACGTGGCCCGCCTTCGATATCGGTCACTGCACCCCCACCCGTTGCGGGGCTCGCCCTTTGCCCGTCAGTCTCGGTGGGCGGCACAGTTGAACAGCCGCTCCATTGCTTCCCCCCGGCTATAGGCCAGCTCCCTCGGCGTGTCACCGAACTCCGAGCGGATGTCCGGGCTGGCGCCAGCCCGCAGGAGGAGCTCTGCACTGCACTCGTCGCCCTGCATGACCGCGACGTGAAGTGGTGTCTGCCCCATGTCACCGATCGCGTCGAGTTCGGCACCCGCCTCGATCAGCACCTCGATGGCCCGACAATCCCTCCGCCAGGCCATGACGTGCAGGGGTGTGTCCCCATCCGTACCCCTGCTGCCGATCTCCACGATCCGTGCGCCCAGCTCATCGGGGAACAACACGTCCGAGGCTGACTGCAGAATCTCGTTCAGCGAACGCTCCGCCTCCATGTTTCTCGCCCTCCTCACCTGTTCCTGCGCTATGGGCCGTCGGGCACCCTCACCTCGTGTGGTCGCCTCGCTATGCCAACTTCGAACACCCTGGCGAGAGCCATTCCGCGCGGGGTCAGAACGCCGCATCCCTCGACTCAAGGCATCGCGCTTCCCAGTTCTCGGCTCGGAACTCATCCCACTGGTGCTCCATGACGGGCGTGGGAAAGACAGTCTCGTGCCGCAGGTCTTCCCGGGTGAACCATCCGGCTTCGACGATCCCTTCGGCTCGCGCTTCCTCGGTCGGCATGACGTCGCCGCCTACGACATCACACAGCATCCAGATTTTGCACATCTTGAAGCGAACGCATTGCAGGTCCTCGATCCACAGAACCCGCCAGGGCCGAACCACGACGTCGGTCTCCTCCCGCGTCTCGCGGATGATGGCGTCAACGGTATTCTCGTACGGACGGAGCGCGCCGCCCGGCCCGACCAAGTACGAACCGCCTCCGGCCGTGGGGTACCGGACCAGCAGGATGGCATCGCCCTTCAGGACGATTCCTCCACCGGCAATCCGATGCGGTGTCATGCGGCAGCTCGATGCCGGGGCGTGTTCATCCAACGTATCCCTTCTCATCTCTACCGCGCCCCTTCATCGCGCAGCCTGACTCGGTTGCGGAATCCTCGCTCCTTCACGACCTGGTCGCCGATGCGAATACCCTGCCGAATACGGATCTGCATCGGGACCACCCTGTCTATGGTCTTCCCTGCGGGCGTTCGGATGACAAGATGTTCCTCTTCGGGAGACTCCAGGATGAACCGATCCACCCATCGAACCTTGAGCCCGACCACCTCTCCCTCGTAGGGGAAGTAGGCGTCGTGCACATACGTGGCAACAGACACGAAGAACGCCGCGACCACTGCAAGGCCCAGCAGCGCCAGAACCCCACCCAGTGGAGTGCCGAGAAACCGCCACCGGCCCTTGTGGTCAGGAGCATCCCGCCAGAAAAGTACGGTCACCTTCATCGCGTTCCCTCGTATGAGTGCGCCGTAGCCAGCCTCCATGCCCGCTCGTCTCCCTGATCAACCCAGCGGCAGCGCTGAGCGACCGCCGCCGACTCTATTCCTCGACTTTCAGAGAGTTCTCCTTACACCATTCCAGGAGTCGGTCCTTGGTCTCCCGTGCCTCGAACTCATACCACGTCTCCAGCACACCCCGCCTGGCGAGGAGGTCCTTGAATCGGCCGTAGGCCCCTCGCCGACGGAAGATCTCCCTCACCCGCCACGGAAGCTCACCGCCAATCCCGTCCGCAAAGGCGAAAGCGAGACTCCGGCCTAGACCCAAGTCGTTCTTGTGGGGAATCGAGACGAAATCGTCGTCGAACTCTGCGTCTTCGGGAACCTCGTCCACATCGGCCATATCCGATCGGTAGAAGACCTCACCCGTAACCCTCGACACAAAGGCCGAGTTCGCGTACTGAGGGGCCGAACTCACGAAGCTGAATGCCGCTTCGATATCAGAGTACGTGATCATGGTCACCTGTCCTCTCTTCCCTCATCGAGCGAGTCCAACGCGAGAATCTGCGGTAGACGCAGTTTTCGCATGACCCCACTACTGACGGATTCTCAGCGCGCGGCTGAACCCTTCCGTGCGCGACGTCTATCTTCTCACGAAGATCAACCACTACCCCCGGTGATGATGCGGATGAGCCCCAAACAGGGCAAGGCATTCGCCACGCCCGCGCTGCCCTTGGCATCCGCTCTCACCTCTCCGTGGCCTGTTTCGCCGATGATACTCCAATTCAGTGGGGGAGACAAGTCGGCGCTCCTTGAGGAAGCGGACCGGAGGCAGAGGCGGCCTGTAGGGTCATCCGTTCGACCGTCCATGCGTGGCGGTCTGGTTCTCGCCCGTCGTGCCAACGCCGTTTTGGAATGGCTCTTCTTCGGCCAATCCGAAAGGGACCTCTTCTTCCTTTCTTCGGCACTGCGCACCGGCAACTGCCGACTCCTTGGAGTGCGGCGGCTCGCCGCCGCATTCGCCTGCGGGAGCTGGGCTCCCGCCATCCAAGGCGCAGGCAAGCCTGCGCAAACCAGTCGTCAAATCCAAGGTCGGTCAGTTCCACCGCCTTCACTCCTCCGTCGGCCACTCCACTTCGGCCTTCGCCGCTGTCCCGCCTTCCGCGGCACCTGCGGAGATCGCGATCATCAGACCGCCGATCACTCTCCGACCATGCTCCTCAGAGTGTCCATTTCAAACCAGCGATGGTGCTGTGGGAGCGACTCTTGGTCCGGCACGGCTGGATGCTGGGATCAGCCGTGACTCCCCCGTTCTGTTCCTGGTGTTCCCGGCTACTTCACCACCGTGATCGGGACGAACTGGCGGGAGCCATCGCCCTCAACTCCCAGGAAGTACTGGCCGGTGGTGATGGTGTCCGGCAGTCTCAAGACGATCGTCGCGTCCGGTCCCATCCTCTCCGCCTGCTGCAGGCTCATCACCCGCCGCCCCAGCAGATCGACGACGGTAAGTCGGATCAGGCCTTGTCCTTCCAATCCCGCAACCCCGCATCCTTCGTTGCGGAACCATGGCGTGACGTGAAAACAGCACATCCGATCGGGGACTCCGTATGCGATTGGAACCCGCCGGAAAGCATTCGACCACAAGGATTCTGAGGATCGGCGGAATGCGTCGCAACTGGCTCACAAACAGGCAGGATCGGAGCTATTCTAGTCTGAGCCCACGTTGAGCGATTCCCCTCTACTGCGGCTTCCACCGCGCGGCTGCGCTGTTCGTTTCCCGCTTCGCCCTCTCGACGTATCCGGTGGATACGCCTCCGTCGTCTCAGCGCTCCAACATCGCGGCTCGCTCGCGCGTTGTGAGCCTCGCGACGACAAGAGTCGCTCAACGTGGGCTGAGAATAGTGGGCAGTATCGGCCCCGGCTGCGCCGGACGCGCGGCCCGAGCAGCCGGATCCATGGCCAGGTGCCGAGAGGGAGTGGTCAGTCTTCAGTTGTCGGTAACCAGTTGAGCGCAGGGGAAGCGGCGACACGAAACCGGCGAAGAATCCCCATCGTGCGACGGAAGGACGCGCCATGGGTCGAGAAGCATGCGAACGCGATCCGATTGTATCCATCACAGCCCCTGGTGAAGGTCTCTCTCGGAACGGAATAGGCTTCAAGGAAGCCGATACCTCCTGCGCGGTCAAGCGGTTCGGGTGCGACGTAAGGTCTTCCGCCGGCAAGCCTTGGAGATCCCCCAGGCCAAGAGCCCGAGGACTGACCAGTCCTACTCTCATGGCCGTCCGTAGACCGCAGAGCCCCGCGCGCGGAGCGGCGTGGTTGCCTGACGGCTACTCGAGATCTTCGAGAGGAATTGTATTGCCTTCCCGGGCTTCCCTTCGGGAGCGCTCAATCACCTTCCGGAACCGTGGGTCGTTGAGGAGCCGCTACTCGAGGTAATCATCCTCATCTCGGAAGCCCCTGAGCACTGCAACCGGTTTCCCGTGGCGTGTGATGATGATCTCCTCCCGGACCGCTCGCTTCACGCAGGCCGAGAGACTATCCTTCGCCTGACTAAGAGACATCGTGGTCATGAGTTCTTCACTCCATGTTCATCGAGCAATTCCCCAGCGCCAGCCTTTGGCACAATGGCCAGAACGATCACCTTCGCGCCGACGACATCGCAGAAGACCCTGTATTCATCGACCCGGAGACGGTACTCGGGATGCGCCATCGCGCGTAGCTTCTTGATTCGACTCCGGCTCGTCTTCGTCGGTTCGTACCGAAGATGGCGTTCGAGTTCAGTCTTCAGCACCGCACGCCACCGGGAACTCAAGGCCCGGTAGTGGCATTGAGCCGTAGTGGTTAGAACGATTTCGAAGCGCATGCCTGCAAGGTGGCGACTTTCTAACCAGAATCAAGGCCAGATTAAAGGCTATGTCTCATCTGGCCATGAGGTGGCCAGCGGAAGGGGGTACGCGGTCGGCCGACACCGCGTCGTAGGGCAACTGGAGAGCCTGGTGCGCCTGCCTGCCGCAGGCAGGTAGCGAAACACGCTCCTGTCGCGTCGCAGCTTCAGCGGAGACGGATGCCCGCCTGCGAAGCGGGCTGACTGCCGACTGAAGATTGCCGCCCCATCTCCTCACTCCTATCTCCTTACTCGACAGACCCCTTCGAGTCCTTCGTGTCTTCGCGGTGAGATTGCTGCCTTTGCGCTCTTTGCGCTCTTTGCGCCTTTGTCGTTGACCCTGAGCGCAGTCGAGGGGCGGGAGATTCCCGTTTCGGATTTCCCGCGTAGCAAGCCGACTCTTCCATTCGTTCCAACTCGCCGATTATCCGGCGCATTCCCCACGTCCCTATGCCGGCCCTGGAGTGCGGAATGCAGGAATGCCAGGACAAGCGGAGTGGGGTGGCCTCCGTCAGCGCGGCTTCGTGAGGCGGGGGTCGAAGCGGAACTCGGCGGCGCCGCCGATCCCGATGCGGGCGAAATCCGAATGCGCCGGGTTCAGCAGGAAGTTGGTCTCCACACGGACAATGGCGCTCGGCACGGCCAGCACCGCCGACGTACGACGCCTGACCCACTCCGTGCCCAGACGACGGGTCGATGCGGGGGGCGGATCATCGGCCCAGTCAGCAGGAAGGTCGGCTGATGCCACTCGGAGGCAGATGGATTCGTCGAACGTGATGGGCACGCTCACGTACAGACTCAGAAACTCAGGCGTGCCCAAGTGGGCGAGCATCTCTAACGCCGCCAGCGACAAGGATCCCGCGGTGTACACCATGCGGATGCCCCGCTGGTTCCACCGGCCCGGGTACAGTCGTGCACCTTCGCCGGCAAACGCCGCTTTCGCATGCCTCGATTGGACGATTCGCCATGCGGTGATCGTCAAGAAAAGACCCCGTGCTCCAATCGTCCCAGCAAGTCCTCGACCTCCCTCGCGCCGACCTCGGTGTCGGCATGCTGGAGCGGCGTTTGCCCCCGTAGCGCTTTCTTCGGTGACTTGAGCCACTGTCGCGCCTGCTCCTCGCCTCCGAGTGCCGCCACGGCGCTGTCGAACAGCGTGGCGATGCGGTAGACCTTCTCGGACTCGAGCGCCCTGAGTCTCCCCTCCTGTTTGCGGCGCGCGAGCGTTCGCCGTGCGATCGATACGAGGTCAGCCAGCTCGTAGACCGTGAGCTGTAGCTCGCTGCACAGCTTCTCGAAGGCCGTGAACATGAACCCTCTCTTGATCTCTTCGATGGCCCGTGCGCTACTGGCAAGCCGAAGCCCCAGCGCACTACACGGCGGTCTCCGCGATCGGCCTCGCAGGCGCAGAGCCGATGCGTCAACGGTGGCGAACCCATACTGGGTCCACCCGTACACCGAGCCTGGTTCGCGAACGCGGGCGATCTCCTCTGGTGAAGTCGTGACCGCAGTGTCTCGGGTGCGTGAGCGGGGCATTCCTACCTCCTTATGCCATTATGCACTGGAAGATCCGCCAAATGGCATGCATTGTCAAGATGGAGAAGCACGACCAGCTCGCTGCCGCTACTTCTCGGTACGACACGGGAATCCAACGCGCCCGTCGGTGCGTGAGTGGCGGACACGGTGCGGAGCACACGCCATGTTCCACCGATGCCGTACGGCTCATCTGCCCGCGTCGCCTCGTCGAGTCGCCGGAGTGTTCTCCACGTCCGTAGGTACCGAGCGTGGCGAACTGCGAGTCAAGACAGCCCGTGCGGGCCACTATTCTAAACTTAGAATAGTTCGTAGTGTAGCCGTGGAGTACCATGTCGCCATGCTTCAGAGGGTTCGGAAGCCCTTTCTGGAGCGCTCTTTCGTTCAACAACCTGACACTTGCCAACGCCCCTAGACCGGCCTCGGTGTTTGTTCGCGAGAGAGGGTGGCAGGCACAGGATATTCCATGCCCGGAATATTCCTGGCATGGAATATTGGCTCTCGGCGCGTCGCCCGGCTGTCCGGAAAGCCTGTCCCTAGACCGGGATGCCTCGCTATCCTTTGCGTCCTTGCCTGCTCTTCGTGAGATTCCCGTTTGGCTTCTTGCGCTTCCCGAGTAATGCGTTCAGGATTTCCCGCGCAGCACTGCGCGGTGGGCTTGACTGCAGCGTGCCTCAATCCCTTCTTGGCAGAAGTGATGTCAAGAGGACAAGGGGTAAAGGAGTAGGAGATGGCAGAGGAGATGGCAGAGGACACGGCGTTGGCGTACAGCAGGCTGTCCAGTAAGGGACAAGTCACCGTTCCTCTCAAGGTCCGGGAGGCGTTGGGATTGAAGGCTCGTGACATAGTGGCGTACGAGGTCCGCCCTGACGGTGTGGTTTTGCGCAGGGCCGAACCATTCGATGTGGAGTTTTATCGTGCCCTCGCCTCCACGCTGGAGGAATGGAACTCCCCGGAGGATGAAGAGGCATTCCGTGACCTGTGATCAGTGGGACGTGGTCGCTGTTCCGTTCCCGTTCTCGGAGTCATCGGGGGCGAAGCGACGTCCTGCAGTGGTCCTCAGCGGGCGAACCTTCAACAATGCCGGCCACGTCGTACTCGCCATGGTGACCACACAGCAGCATCGCCCGTGGCCCGGTGACACGCCGGTTGCCGACATAGATCGGGCAGGCCTTCCGCGCCCGTGCATCGTTCGACTGAAGCTCTTCACGCTGGATGCGCGGCTGATTGCCCGGAGACTCGGCACGCTCGGTACGGATGACATCGCGGCAGTGCGAGCGAGCCTTCGCACATATCTCTCGTGCGATTGAGCCTCAACCAGCGCACGCCCTCCCCGGGGGGCGAACCACGCCATGTCTGGAGCACACGCGGTCCTGTCTCCGCTTCCGCGGCTCGATTCTGACTTCAGAACAGTGCCCGAGACCCCTCCATCCGACTCGGCTTCCGTCTGCTCTCCGTGTGGTCAGACTGCCTCCCCACGTTCCTTCGCGCAATCCCCGCGGCGAGCGCTGCGGACCGCTGCGGCGAGCGGGATTGGAGGATGTCCGATCGATCATATCCATCACAGCCTTTAGTGAAGGTCTCTCTCGGAACGGGACAGGCTTCAAGGAAGAGCCTCGACCCAGGACCGTCAAGCCCGCCGGTTCAGCTTCGCGCCCTCCGCGGAGCCCGGGGAAATCACGATTTTAGGACCACACACAGTGCCCAGGCATGCGCACTGGAGCGTCCAACTCACGCCGATGATTCTGTCCAATGTGCAGCCGGTGGTGAACGTGGCGAACATGCCGTTGGGGCACCGTATGTCTCATCCGTCTTCTTCGCCGGTCTTGTCGGTACCTCTAGACATCCGCAGAAAGACAACGGAGTTCGCATTCCTGAATGGGGTGTCGTACTTGCACGCGAGAGATTCAACGAGGTCCACCTCGACCCATTCATTGTCGCGGGAGATTCTCTTCAGGCACTCGACTGAGACCGTCTCACTGAGCACATCGGGCAGTTTCTGATCAAGATACTGGTTATACCCGACTGGTATTGTTACGAGCGCCTTCCCGTCAGGAGTGAGAAGGGCCTGGACCTTCCTCAGGGCGGTAATCACCGATTCCTGCTGTCTCGGCCTCTCATCCCATCCCACATGCTCTATGGTCGAGATGGATACGATGACGTCGAATCGCCGCCCCGGGCGGAACGCGAGGAGATCCTGGTTGAGTACCGGTCTGTACGTACATCGTTCCCATTTGTCGATGACGGTATGACCTATGTCGAAGTAATGGGACAAGACGTTGCCGACTTCGAGAGTCGTGGAAGGAGATGCCTTTCCCAGGAATTCACGCACATATGGGATTTCGACGGCACGTTCATTTGCCCATGTATGGTTATATGGATGGAAGAAGTACGGGTATTCACGTCCGCCAAGATGGAAGGTCCGCGTCCGCAGCGGGTTGCGATGTTCGCGGATAGTCCAGCGGATGCGATCGCTGAAGCATCGACGCCACAGCTTGAACTCCATACTGGAATCGCGCAGAATGCTCAACCGTGTCTCCCCATCAGCCTCGAACCGCTGTTCCGTAAAGCCAGGTGCCGACGAAACGAATGCTCAACCCCCGTGGCAATACTTCTCGATCTCCTCTTCAGTCAAGGCGCGATTGTAGACATAGACCTCATCTATCGTACCGCATGCATAGTGTTTCCCCCTCTCACCTGATCCGATCAGGAACGCGTCGGCTATGTCTGGAAGTCGCGCGGGAACTCCGTTGAGACTTCCGAATACCTGTCTGCCGTTGACGAAGACCCTCGCGAAGCCGTTATCAATGGTCATCGCATAATGATACCATTCATTCAGCTGGAAAGTGTGTGAGGGCACTTCGACATCAGTATGGCTGCCCGGATCATACAACGGATGCAGCTTCGGAGAGACCAACAGCCTATACGTGCAGCACTCAGCGGAACTGACAATCCCATCGTACTCGGCATGATCGGTAAGCCGAAACCAGGCCATGATCGTCATCTGATTGGTTGATGAGAATTCGTAGTGCCCGCTGACTTGGACATAGCTGCTGCGGCCGTTCAGTCTCAGCCCCTCCCCGTCCTTGCCTTCACCCCATTCTGCGCCAAAGACGGTGCTTGTATGCCCCTGCCCACTCTCGTCGTTCGCATCACCGTTCAAGGGAAGGTAGAGAAGGAGACCATCATGAGAGGCCCCTCCTGCCTGTGGAGACGCCGAAGCCTGACCGCGTTCCTTGGTTCTGAGATGAACATCGGTGATCGTTGTCTTGCCCGCCACAACGGCGATTCTGACGCGGGCCTCGGGGTGGCCATACTTGGCCACGATGACCACGTAGTGACCGACAAGGACGTCGGCGATCGTGAAACTCCCGTTCTCGTCAGTCGTGACGGCGCTGGTAGGCGGGTCCGTACAGACGCTGGCGAGTGGGATGGCCGTCCCGTCTCGGGAGTCGATGGCTCTTCCGCTGATGATCCCTGTGGGAGGAACGGGTTCGGGAGGTGTTTCTACTGGCACACGCCCTGCAAACCGATGACATGCGAGCTGGCAAAGTAGCAACAACACTATCCAGGGTCTGTTCATGAAATGATCCCTCCCTCCTTCGCTTCTCGTTGATCCGGGCCGCGGCCCACCCAACTATGGCTCCTGTGGATCCGAAGGGGATGCCGAGGTCGGAGGGTAGCCGCAGAACCCGCCCTCGGCGGACTGCGATGGTAGTGAATCTTCCTGTGAGCATTGCCTTCCGTCCTGCCATTATGGACTCGCCTGCATCTCATGCGTGCCCAGCCAGTCGCATCCGCCTCTGACCAGAAGCGCGCCAACCGTATTGGTGCCATGAGGAAACACACGGTCCTCGGCGCTCGGGGGCCAGTGGATTGGGCCGTGTCGGGATGCCGCGGCAGGCGGCCGGCCGTCGGACGTAGCGAAGGCGGTGAGGCGCGCTCGGTTGGTGTGTAGGGTCGCGGGCTGGTTGCCCAAGATCCGACCGTATCCATCACAGCCCCTGGTAAAGGTTCATCTCGGAACGGGATGAGACCAAAGAGCAACATTGACTCCGCACCGTCAACGCCGCTGAGCTGACTCCGCAATGACCGCTCGGGATCTTCCCCGGGCATCATGGTCATGGGGGACACGTCACAGACAGCATTTGTCCTATCACCGCTTCTTCCCTATCGAAGCGTCGGTTCTCCCCCTCTCGCTGCCGCACACGGGCGTGTAGGGGCAAGGCTCTGACCTTGCCCACGGGCGGAGTCAAAGCTCCGCCCCTACAAGGAGCGCGGCGGCAAGGTCCAGCATCGTGCGGCGGTGCATTCTTCACGCCGTACCTTTCTCGCCGCTTCGCCACCCATGCAAGGTGTTGCGGCAGGCCTGCGCACTCCACAGCCTGCCGGGTTCCAGTTGTCGGAGGAGATCGCGGGGATTCCGAGGGAACGCCCTCACCGGCGAGTCCAGACCATTTCGCGCCGGCGTCGACACCGCTTCGGCTCGTTCGCGCTTTGCAGCGTTCTGATCGGCCGGATCGCGCCTGTAGCGAACCGCAGATTGGCGCCGCGCGGATAAGGCATACTCGATCGTGTGTCTACGCCGAGGGCGCGTGCTGACAGCCGCACGCACCGACCATCTTGACAGGACTGAGCCGGATTACAACTTGTCAGGGTTTCCATAAGGTATCGACTGGGCGGGTAGCTCAGCTGGCAGAGCACCGGCGTCACAAGCCGGGGGCCACAGGTTCAAGCCCTGTTCCGCCCACCAGTCTTGCAGTAGTCAGGCCTTTCGAGGGCCGGCTTCCCTCTCACGCGCCTAGTTAGGCATGCGGGCACATGGATGAAACCATAGAACTCCTGCTCAAGCTTCAGGAGATCGATTCTCTGGCGGACGAGCTGGAGAGGAAGAGGGCGCTGGTTCCCAAGCGTCGCGCTGAGCAGCAGGCGGTGCTGGATGCCGCAGTTGCCGCAGTGGCTGAGCACAAGGACCGGGTCAAGAAGAAGGAACTAGACAAGCGCGCCGCAGAGAACGAAGTCAAGGAGATCGAACAGACCACGCTACGCTACCAGACCCAGCTCAATGCCGCCAAATCGAACGACGAATACCGGGCGCTGGTTGCCCAGATCCGGCGAGCCAAGGAACGGCAGAACGCCCTTGAGGACCGGGTCCTCGCCGCCATGGAAGAGATCGATCAAGTCGAGCGTGCGCTTGGCGAGGCAGAGGCCGCCCGAAAAGCCGCCCACCAGCAGTCTGCAGACCGCGATCGTGAGCTCACTGCTCTGTCGGCCTCGCTGGGGGAGGGAATCCAGGCAAAGGCTATGGAGAGGAAGCGGGTCGCCTCGTCCCTCGATCCGGTGACCTTGCGCCGGTACGAGCGTATCCGGAGTGGCCAAGGCGCTCCTGCGGTAGCCGTGATTGATGGCTACATTTGCGGGGGTTGTCACGGCACTCTTCCGGCGCAGACTGTCAACGAGATCCGGAGAAGAGACAAGCTGTACACGTGCCAGTTCTGCGGCAGGATCGTAGTCACGCTCTCACCGCAGGACTAGGCTGGTTAGCCGTCAGGGACGGCCCCAGGCGATCGCCTCCCGGCAGCGCCGGGGGGAGGAAAGTCCGAGCTCCCCGGGGCAGGGTGCTTCGTAACGCGAAGGCCGGGTGACCGGCGGAAAGCGCCACAGAAAGTATACCGCCCCGCACCCAAAGGCTGCGGTGCCCCTGCACTGCAGCAGTCTGGTTTCTTTATCCGCCGCCTTTGGGTGCGGGGTAAGGGTGAAACGGTGAGGTAAGAGCTCACCGGTTCCGGAGGCGACTCCGGAAGCCGGGCAAGCCCCACCTGGAGCAAGGCCAAATAGGGAGGAATGAGCCGCCCCGACTCTCATCCTCCGGGTAGGCCGCGTGAGCCCGTCGGTGACGGCGGGCCCAGATGAATGATCGCCACCCCGCACCCACGAGCCGCGAAGGGGGAGCAGGCAATGCCCATGTTCCCGCTGCGCTGCTTGTGGGTGCGGGGAACAGAACTCGGCTTATGGGGCCGTCCCATGACGCTATCGTCCGATGCTTTTATCGCCGGTGTAAGGGATCTCGATCCCAGCCTCGACACCGTCATCCTTGGCCGCGCGTTCGACATGGCATCCGCGGCCCATCGCGACCAGATGCGTGCCTCTGGTGAGGCATACTTCAGCCATCCCCAGGCCGTGGCGCTCACCGTTGCCCGCCTGGGCCAGGGCAGTGACGCGGTAGCCGCTGCCCTGCTTCACGACGTCGTCGAAGACGGCGGCGTCACCATCGACAATGTGCGACGCGCCTTTGGCCCCGGCATCGCGACTCTGGTGGCGGCACTGTCCAAGATGTCTGCCCTCGAGACCCCCCAACGGGAGGCCCGTCAGGCCGAGTACTTCCGGCGTCTCCTCCTGGCATTGGGCGAAGATGTGCGGGTGATCGTCATTAAGCTGGCAGATCGCCTCCACAACATGCAGACCCTTTCCTTTCTCGCCCCTGACCGCCAGCGCTCCATCGCCACTGAAACCCTGGATATCTATGCGCCCCTCGCCCATCGCCTGGGAATGGGGTGGTTTCGTGTGCAGTTGGAGGATCTCGCCTTCAAAGAGCTCGATCCGGCATCGTATCAGCAGATGAAGGAACGTGTCGCTGCCCGGCGAGAGGAACGCGAGTCTATGGTGGAGGGATTGGCCGCTCCTCTGGCCGCCATGCTCACCGCGGAGGGAATCTGCGGGCAGGTGGTTGGGAGGGTGAAGCACTTCTACGGCATCTATCGGAAGATGAAGCTCAACGGGAAGTCGTTCGATGAGATCTTCGACCTGGTAGGTCTTCGAGTCATCACGCAGTCAGTGGAGGACTGCTATCGGGCGTTGGGTCTGGCCCACACAATGTGGGCCCCGGTGGAAGGGCGTTTCAAGGACTACATCGCGGTTCCCAAACCCAACATGTATCAAAGCATCCACACCACGGTCAAAACCGAGGAGGGTGTCACCGTGGAGTTGCAGATACGGACCTCGGTGATGGACACCATTGCTGAATTCGGCGTTGCGGCACACTGGCGATACCATCTGGAGCAAACCGGAAAACGCTACGTGGCCAAGGAGCATTTTCGCTGGATTCGACAGCTCCTCGAGTCAGAAACCGCCGAGGATGCCCGGAGGGATCTGCTGGGCGCCTTCCGCGACGGAACCCGAGACGCCGAGGTCATGGTGCTGACGCCCCGCGGCAAGTTGATTCCCATGCGGGCCGGTTCTACGGCCCTTGACTTCGCATTCTCCCTGCACTCCGATATTGGGCTGCACTGCGCCGGCGCCCGGGTCAATGGAAAGGCCGTCACGCTGGATCATGTCCTGAGCAGTGGTGATCAGGTGGAGATTCTCACCTCCCCTGCAGCCCATCCCACCCCAGGCTGGCTCACCAGGGTGGCGGGCACCAGTGCCCGTCAGAAGATCAGGCGATACCTTCGGCGAGCAGAGCGTGAGCGACTTCAGGCGTCAGGACGGACACTGCTCCTACGGTATCTGCGCAAAGAGAAGCTCCCGCTTCCCAAGACGGGGATTGCGTGGGATGAGCTAGCCCAGACCCTTCAGTATCCTACGGTTACTGAACTTCTTCATGCCGCGGCCATTGGCGCCGTGAGCCGTTCCCATCTGGCAGCGCTGCGACCCAAGGAGGAACCATCGCCATCTCAGGAACCCCTGCGCGACATACCCCATGAAGCCCGGGGAATTCGTTTGGGCGATCTCCGCGGGATTGCCGTCAGATTCGCCGAATGCTGCCGGCCGATTCCGGGTGACAGGATCACCGCCATGGTGACCAGGGGCCGGGGCGCCAGTATCCATCGCGTTGATTGCAGCAATGCCTTCCGAGGCGACGCCGAACGGTGGATCACCGTGGAGTGGGATGTGGCGCACGGAGAGACCTTCAGTGCCCACTTGGCCGTACTGGTCGGCCAACGGAGAACGGTGCTGGGAGACATGGAGGCGGCAATCCAGGGTGCAGGCGCACGGCTGGGAGGGATTGAGATCACCAGCGACATTGACGGATCTCGTTGGCTGCAACTGGTGGTGGTCGTGACGGGCACACAGCATGTGGACGCAGTGCTGACGGCGATCCGCAAGCTGCCCGGCGTCCTTGAGGCGGCGCGGGGACGCCCCACCAGGCCTGGCCGAAGAGTGCAGAGAGCGATCCAGTCGTGACGGCGCGGGTATCAAAGTTCAGGGTTCAGGGTTCAGGGTTCAGGGTTCAGGGTTCAGGGTTCAGGGGTCAGGGGTCAGTCGGGCCTCTGGCGGCGGGATACTCGGGGTTTTCGAGGTTGGGAGTACGCCGAGTTGTAGCCCCGTCGCTCTGCGCCGGGCGCCCGTGAGAGCTCAGGTCGTCGGACACGGGCGCAGCTAGTGATCTGCCACCGGGCCGCAGTCAGCCACGTCACGGATTGATGCGATCGACTTCGCAGGGTACCTTGCCGACCATGTTGACACGAAGACACAACGGTCCGGAGGCCACTCCATGAAGGGCACGCGCACATCGACAACAGACGAGCACTGGATGGGACGGGCCGCAGCCTTGGCCCGCCGGGGCGAAGGCAGGACTTCGCCCAACCCACTCGTGGGGGCTGTGCTGGTCAATGAGGGACGAGTCGTGGGAGCTGGTTTCCACGCGCGCGCAGGCGGTCCCCACGCAGAGATTGTCGCGCTGAAGGCCGCGGGACCTGCGGCGCGGGGTGCCGACCTGTATGTCACTCTGGAACCCTGTGCCCATCACGGGCGTACTCCGCCCTGTGCAGACGCTCTCGTGGCCGCGGGAGTCAGGCGGGTGGTTGCTGGAGTGCAAGACCCGAATCCCTTGGTGGACGGCCGGGGCTTCGCCCGGCTGGCGGTCGCGGGCGTGGAGATCCGAGTCGGCGTACTCGCGCCGCTATGCCAGCGACTCATCGAGCCCTATGCAGTGGCCATGGCCGCGGGGCGCCCTTTCGTTCACCTCAAGATGGCCTTCTCCGCCGACGGGCGGATTGCCCCTGCAACGGGTTCATCCCGCTGGATAACCGGTCCCGCGGCCCGGCGGTGCGCCCATCGGTTGCGGTCACGGCTGGACGCGGTGCTCGTGGGCATCACCACCGTCCTGATGGATGACCCTGCGTTGGATGTCCGCCTATCCGGGGCTCCCAGGGCCCAGCCCCGTGCGGTGGTGCTCGATGCCGGTGCGCGAACGCCTCCCCAGGCGCGCCTGCTGAGGCCGGGTTCGGATGGCCCCCCGCTGATCCTCTGCGCCGCCGACGCACCACGGCAGCGAGTTGCTGCATTGGCGGCCGCAGGCGCCCGTGTGGTGCCGGTGCCCGAGGAGCCGCCGGGCATGCTCCATATCCCTTCCGTGCTGGAGGCCTTGGCACACGAGGGGATTCAGAGCATTCTGGTCGAAGGGGGAGGCCAGGTGGCCGGCTCCTTCCTGGCGGCGGGCGTGGTGGATCGTGCAACCATATTCCTGGCGCCGGTGTTTCTCGGCTCCGAGGCCACCGCTGCAGTGGCCGGCCTGGGCCGGCTGGACCTATTGTCCGCGCCCCGGGGCAGGCTTGTAGGCATCCGCCGAGTCGGATCTGATGCGGTGATCGAATTGGCGCTGGGAGGTCGATGAGTGTTCACCGGACTGATCGAAACAATGGGAACACTACTGTCGTGGCAGACGCGGGGGCGCGTCGTGCGCCTGGGGATACGGACGCCGTTGGCCCGAGATCTCGCCATCGGCAGCAGCATTGCCATCGACGGCGTCTGCCAGACCGTGGTGCACACGGCCGGCGACACCTTCGACGTCGAGGCAACCGGAGAGACTCTCAAGCGAACGACCCTCGCGAGTTGGAGGGGGCCACGGGCGGTGAATCTGGAGCGGCCACTGCGGGCCGATGGCCGGCTGGACGGTCATCTGGTAACGGGTCACGTGGACGGAATCGTACGCCTTATGGACCGCCGGATGGAATCCGCGGGAGTCTGGTGTGTCTTTTCCCAATGCCCGGATCTCAGGAGGTATGTCGCCCCTCAGGGCAGCGTGGCCCTGGACGGTGTCAGTCTCACCGTCGCGACCGCCTCCGAAGGCTCCTTCTCGGTCTCTTTGATTCCCCACACGCTCGGGCAGAGCACCCTTGGCGCGAGGCGGCCCGGTGACTACCTTAATCTGGAGGTAGATCTCGTGGCGCGGTACGTGGAACGGCTGATAGCCCGGGCCTCCGGCCTGGGCAGTCAGGAGGGCATGAATGAGTGGTTTTAGCACGGTCGAAGAAGCATTGGATGCCCTGCGCACCGGCCGAATGGTCGTTGTGGTGGACGATGAGCGCCGGGAGAACGAGGGTGACTTGGTCATGGCCGGGGAGAAGATCAGGCCGGAAGACGTCAACTTCCTGTCCAAGGAGGCCCGGGGCCTTGTCTGCGTCGCGCTGACGGAGGATCGCGCGAGGGCGCTGAACCTCTCACCCATGGTTGACCGCAATACCGCGCCTTTTGGCACGGCCTTCACCGTCAGCGTTGACTATGTCAAAGGCACGTCCACGGGGATTTCCGCCTTTGACCGGGCTGCGACCATTCGCGCACTGGCCGACCCTGCTACTCCTGCCGAGGATCTGGCTCGTCCCGGGCATATCTTCCCTCTGGTGGCGCGTCAGGGCGGTGTGATCCGCCGAGCAGGCCACACCGAGGCTGCGGTGGACCTGGCCCGATTGGCCGGCCTCAGCCCGGTGGGGGTTTTGTGCGAGATCATGGACGATGATGGCCATATGGCCCGCCTCCCCCGCCTTGAATCCTTCGCCCGAGACCATGACCTCAGGCTCCTGACCATTGAGGAACTCATCCGCTACCGTCGAGCCCGGGAGAATCTGGTGACCAAGCTCTTGGAGATTGATCTGCCCACCCGCCACGGCAACTTCCGGCTGCACCTGTACGAGAGCATCTACGAGGGCGACCATCACATGGCGTTGGTGCGGGGCGAAGTCCGGGGACAGGAACGCATACTGGTGCGTGTACACTCCCAGTGCCTTACCGGCGACGTGTTCGGCTCGCTTCGTTGCGACTGCGGCCCTCAACTCGATCACGCCATGCGGCTCATCTCCAAAGAGGGACTGGGCGTCGTGCTGTACATGCGGCAGGAAGGAAGAAGCATCGGCCTGGTCAACAAACTGAAGGCCTACCGTCTCCAGGAGCAGGGGCTTGACACTGTGGAGGCGAATCTTTCCCTGGGCTTCAAGGCGGACCTCCGGGACTACGGGATCGGCGCCCAGATCCTGGCCGACCTCGGCCTCTCGACCATCAGGCTTATCACCAACAACCCCCGCAAGGTCGTGGGGTTGGAGGGCCATGGGCTGGAGGTCGTGGAGCGCGTGCCGCTGGAGGTGCGGCCCAACCCGATAAATGAGCAATACTTGGCCGCCAAGCGGTCCAAACTCGGCCACCTATTCGGACTGGGTCCTTCGCTGGATGCCGATGCGCCGGAGGACGTCATCAGCGAGTGCATGCGCGACGAACGCAGCCCATGGCATCGAAAGGAGACACCATGACGGAACTCCACGGCCACCTGGATGCGACCGGGCTTTCTCTGGCCATCGTGGTGAGCAGATTCAATGACTTCATTACCAAGCGCCTGCTCGAGGGCGCGCAGGATTGCTGGGTACGGCATGGGGGAGACGATTCGGCCGTCACCGTGGCCTGGGTGCCGGGTGCCTTCGAACTGCCTCTTGCAGCCAAGCCCCTGGCTGCATCGGGAGCGTACGACGCCGTCGTGTGCCTCGGGGCCGTGATCCGGGGCAGCACGCCTCACTTCGATTTCGTTGCCGCCGAGGCCTCCAAAGGAATCGCCAAGGTCGCGTTGGATGCGCCGTGCCCGGTGATCTACGGCGTGCTGACCACCGACACCGTGGAGCAGGCCATCGAACGGGCGGGTACCAAGTCGGGCAATCGGGGATGGCATGCCGCCCTGGCCGCCATCGAGATGGCTCGTCTCCACCGGCAGATCGAGTCGGCCCGGCGGTAGTCATCGATGACCGGTACACGGCATCGGATGAGAAAGGCCCTCCTGCAGGCCGTCTACGCGTGGCTCCTTGAGACTGACGCGCCTGATGAGGTTCTCGACACCGCTCTGAACGAGCATGCCGTGCAGCCGGATGACCGGGAGTATGCCCACAGACTGCTGACCGAGATCATCGCCCACCGCGCGGAGGCTGATTCGCTGCTGGCCCGTGTGCTGGAGCATTGGTCGCTGGACCGGCTAGGCCAGGTCGAGGCCGCAGTGTGCTACCTGGCTCTCCACGAACTGAGGGCCGGTGAGATCCCGACTGAGGTCATCCTTGACGAAGCCGTTCGCTTGGGAAAGGAGTATGCGGGGGAGGAGTCTGCCCATTTTGTGAATGGCTTGCTGGATGCCGCCGCCGGTATTGTCCGGCCGGATGCGGCATCTCTTGAGGAGTCTCCGTGACCACGGCGGTGCTTTCGGATGTCCATGGCAATCTTGAGGCCCTGGACGCGGTGCTGGCCGAGATCGCCAGCCTCGACATTGAACGGCTTCTGGTATGCGGTGATGTTGTCGGATACGGAGCCAATCCCACCGAGTGCCTTGACCGACTCCTGGATCGTCACCCCGTCATGGTGGCCGGCAATCACGACTGGGCCGCCGTGGGCAAGCTGCCCACCGAGTCATTCAGCGATGATGCGGCGGCGGCAGTGCTGTGGACATCGAGCCGGTTGGATGAGCCTCACCGGCAGGCGTTGCGCACACTTCCTCTGGAGTATAGAGATGAGATCCTGCTGGCGGTGCACTCCTCCCCGTGCGCCCCATCGGAGTGGTCGTACCTGGTGGAGATCGACGACGTCCGCCGGGCCATCGAGACGTCCGACCGGCCATTGTGCTTCGTTGGCCACAGCCATGTCCCCTTCGTGTATGGGCGGGGCGAAGGGCAGGAAGTATTCGACCGTCGGCCGGGGCGCTACCCTCTACGGCCCGGCTGGCGCTACCTTGTCAATGTGGGCAGCGTGGGTCAACCCCGCGACGGAGATCCCCGCGCCAGCTTTGCTTTGCTGCACGGGGAGAGCAAGACGGTAGAACTGGTGAGGACACCCTACGATATACGTGCGGCCCAGGAGAAGATCCACGCCGCGGCCCTCCCTGAGTTCTTGGCGTGGCGGCTGCGCTGGGGGTTCTGATGGGTAGTTCAGGGGCGACCGAGGCATGCGGCTCTGCCCATGATGAGCCCTGGCAGGCATTCTGGGGGCAAAGACAGGCCTCACCCCACGACGTCTACCCCAACTCACCCCGAATTCCGATGCGTCTACTGTCCGGCGAAGGAGGCGACCCCGTTTTGGAAGTTGGCTGCGGCAGCGCGAGGGACAGCGTCCGATTGGCTCAGGCAGGGCGGCAGGTGGTCGTACTCGACCGAGCTCCCAACGCCTTGGCCATTGCCAGAACCTTTGCCCGGGAGGCCGGAGTCAGACTGTGCCTCGTGCGCGGTGATGCCCGGCAACTTCCATTTAGAGCCGGCGCATTCGGCACGCTGTTCCATCAGGGGGTGCTGGAGCATTTTCGCGACCCACTGCCCCTGCTCAGGGAGAACCACCGGGTGCTCCGGGCAGGGGGAACGCTGCTGGTGGATGTTCCCCAGACGCTGCACCCATGGACTCTCCTCAAGCACATCCTCATTCCCCTCGGCCTGTGGTTCGGCGGGTGGGAAACTCAGTTCACCCCCGGGCGAATCCGATGCGTGGTGTCGCAGGCGGGGTTCACGGTCCGCCACATATATGGAGAGTGGATGGATCCCTCCTTAGTTTACCGACTCATTCGTGAGCTGGGACGCAGAACGGGCCTATGGCGCCTCCCGCTCTACCCGCGGGGAGTCCGGCCTGTCGTCCTGGCCCGTACTGTGGACCGCATGCTCCTGAAGGGCGCGGCGGAGCTGCACACCGGGTACGTTGTCGGAGCCGTGGCCGTGAGGATGCCATGAACATCTTGGTGGTGAATTGGCGGGGAATCCGGAGCCCGCAGGCTGGTGGGGCGGAAGTACACGTCCACGAGATCTTCCGGCGACTCGCGGCATGGGGGCATTCCGTGACGCTTCTGTGCAGCAGGCCGCCTGGGTTTTCCGCCGAGGAGACGGTGGACGGAATACGTACCCTGCGGTATGGCAACTGGATGAACTTCAATATGGCTGCCGCGGTCTACTACCTGAGGCATCTTCGGCGCGAGCCCTTTGACGTCATTGTCGACGACATAAACAAGATACCCTTCTACACGCCGCTCTACGCCCGCCATCCCGTACTCGTGCTGGTTCCGCATCTGTTTGGCACCACGGTGTTTGCCGAGGCAGCATTTCCGTTGGCGGCCTATGTCTACCTGTGGGAGCGGGCCGTGCCGCTGGTATACCGCCGAACTCCTGCCGTGGCCATCTCGGAGAGCACAAAGCACGATCTTGTCAAGCGAGGCTTGGATCCCGGGCACATCAACGTGGTGTACTGTGGAGTGGACCGTGCCGTGTATCGGCCCCCTCATGACGGGGAACGACTCCCGGTCTTCGCCTATGTCGGACGGCTCAAACGGTACAAGAGCCTGGATGTGCTTCTGGCCGCCGCGGCGCTGCTTCGACCCTCGCACCCCGGGGTTCGTGTCGTCATTGCGGGTGCCGGGGACGATCTTTCCCGCCTCCGAAGGAGGGCCCGAAGTCTCGGGGTGGAGGATATGGTTTCGTTCCCGGGATTTGTGCCCCCTGAGCAGAAGGTCGCCCTCATGCAGACGGCCATGGCGCTGGTGGTTCCTTCGCCTAAGGAGGGGTGGGGCCTTACCGCCATGGAGGCCCATGCCTGCGGCACCCCGGTTCTGGCCAGCAAGAGCCCGGGCTTGGTGGAGTCAGTGAGGCATGATGTCAGCGGGCTCCACGTCCCCTACGGAGACGCGCGGGCACTGGCGGCGGCCATGGCCCGGCTGATCGACGAACCCGCCTTGGCGAGCAGACTCTCACAGGGCGCCCTCGAGTGGTCGGCCCGGTTCGACTGGGATGCAACGGCACAGGAGATGCTGCAGCAACTCGAGCGTGCGGCAGGAGGATCTCAGTGAAACCATTCCTGAGTGTGGTGTGCCCGGTGTACAATGAGAGGGAGAGCGTTCCTCTTCTGGTGGATGAGCTGTACCAGGTGCTACAGCGGCTCACGGCCGACCGCATCCGGGACTTCGAGATCATCTTCGTGGATGATGGCAGCACGGACGGAACGGCGGACGTGTTGGAACGGCTACGCGGAGAACGACCCCGGTTGGGCGTGATCCGTTTCCGCATCAATGTAGGCAAGTCCGCGGGCTTGGCCCGGGGGTTTCGGGCCTCGGTCGGGGATGTGGTCATCACGCTGGACGGTGATCTCCAGGACGACCCCAGAGAAATCCCTGCCCTTTTGGACAAGCTCGACGAAGGGTATCACGTGGTTTCAGGCTGGAAGGCAGATCGGAAGGATCCTCTCTCCAAACGGGTGCCCTCACGGCTGTACAACTGGGCCACAAGAACCGCCAGCGGCTTGCCTCTTCATGACTTCAACTGCGGCCTTAAGGCATACAGGAGGGAAGTACTGGACGATATCAGGGTGTATGGCCAGCTTCACCGCTTCCTGCCCGTACTTGCCCATTGGCGGGGCTTCCGGGTAGACGAGATACGTGTCCGGCATCGGCCACGCCGCTATGGCAGATCCAAGTTCGGCGCGTCCCGATTCGTGGCAGGGTTACTCGATTTCATGACGGTGGTGTTCTTGATGAAGTACCGCCGCCGCCCGCTGCACCTCTTCGGCCTGATCGGGCTGGTGCTCTTTGGCATCGGGATTTTGGTCAATGTGTACCTTGCCCTCGTCTGGCTGCAGACCCACGCAATAGGTGGGCGACCACTATTGATCTTTGGCCTGCTGTCAACCATACTTGGGTTTCAGTTCGTATCCATCGGCCTGCTGGGAGAAATGATGGTGCACCTGTTGAAGAGCGAGGATGACGCGCCCGTCGAGAGCAGTCTGGCCCCGCGGGGGGATGAGCAGTGAACTCCCTGGTCGTGATTCCCACCTACAATGAACGGACCAATATCACCCAGTTGTTGCCGCAACTTCTGGCGTTGGATCGCCATCTGAACGTGTTGGTCGTCGACGACAATTCTCCGGACGGCACAGGAACGGTGGTGGCCGAACACGCGGCACGGGACGGACGGGTCAGCCTCCTCCAGCGCCCGGGAAAGATGGGCCTTGGTTCGGCCTATCTGGAGGGCTTCAGACGAGCATTGGCGATCGGCCCGGATTGCATCGTACAGATGGATGCGGACTTCTCCCACAATCCCGCCATGGTGCCCACGCTGCTGCAGCGCACCGCCGACGCGGACGTGGTCATCGGCTCGCGTTACCTGAACGGCGTCAATGTGGTGAACTGGCCTCTGAGCAGGCTGCTGTTGAGTTATACGGCCAATATCTATGCCCGGGCGTTGACCGGCGTGCCCGTGCGAGATCTCACCGGTGGGTTCAAGTGCTTCACCCTCGATGCCCTCCAGAGTGTTCCTCTGGATCGGATCAGGTCAGACGGCTATTCGTTTCAGATTGAAACCACGTACTGGTGCTACCGCAGCGGATGCCGTATCGCGGAAGTACCCATCGTGTTCGAAGACCGCCACTCGGGAACATCCAAGATGACCAAAGAGATCGTCCGTGAGGCCTTTTGGCTCGTTCTCCGCCTCGGGCTGCGCAATCTGACCCATTCACGCCGGCACGCCCCGCAGGCGGCTGCATCCTGAGACCGTGGCCCCGGCGCTGTGCGTCACGGCCACCGGCAATGCCGGCTTCCTCGTAGCGGCCCAAGGCTTCACCTGTGCCATCGATGCACTCTGGTCCGTGCCTGCCCGTCTGGGTGGACCTTTGCCAGTGGAGTTGCCCCACCTAG
>JAFGKV010000002.1 GCA_016928395.1 Candidatus Fermentibacterota bacterium
CCATGTACCCAACTGCGCGCCGTCGCCAACGTATAGGAGGTATCCGGATTGAAGGGGCACCATGAGCCGGTGAGCGGATCAAGGGCCATCCATAGATAGAGAGCCCATTGGGCGATCACCGTAACGAGGAGTGCGGAACGCTTCGCGGGCATCGAAAGGCGCAGGAACGGTGGCCGTTTCATGCAAAGTCCCCTACTGGATCGAAGACAATCGAAGCCTGCATAGCTATCAATGACGGCGGCGGAAGAACCGGAGCGCACGGGGCTGCCACCATTGGCAGTAAGGACCCGGACCACAGGATGTCAAGGGTCGCCCGGTCCTGGCTTCAGTGAACTGGGGGACCCCGGCGCTAGAGGACTTGCCACGTGAGCGCCGACGGATACCTTCTGAAAGCACGACGGCATTCGTGCGCCCGAAAACACCACGGTGGTATTCGATCCATGGCAAACATCCGAAGCATGCGTGGAAGGCCTCGGCCCAGCACTGAGACGCCATGGTTACCCGCCGTCGAGCGGGTTACGGGGATCGAACGTGACGGCCGATGTTTTCGATTCGAATGGCTGGACTGCTTCGAGGCCGTGGCCGGGAGAGGCCGTCTTGTCTCCCTGTACCTGTTCGAGGAGGAGGCCAGGTTGAACCGTCCTCATCCCCTCGGACAAGGGCTGCACGGCCGGTCCTCCATTTCCCGCGGTACGACCCACTCAGTCCGGATGAGTTCAGTGGAAAGATGCCCGGGAAGGCGTTCGTCAAACACTGCAGATGCCGCCAGGCTGCAACACTCCCCCTCAGGAACTAACCCGCTATGAAGGCTCGCCCCGGGATCGTCAAGTCAGCCCTCTTCGTCATCACCGCATGGCTCCTTCTGGGCATCGCTCTCGAAGGCTTTCTTCGTCTGGCAGGCTTCGCACCGCCGGAAGGCATCAGGCTGCGGGAGCAGTATGACAAGTATCTGCCCGATGCCTCGCTCACCTGGGTCATGAAGCCCAACTGGTCGGGGAAAGAACTCAACGGAGCCAGTGTCACCACGGATGGGCTTGGCCTCCGGAGGACGCCTTCGAGTGGGGGAGTGGCCTCCCGGTGTCGCATCCTCTTCCTGGGGGATTCCGTCACCTTCGGTCATTTCCTCGGCGATCATGAGACCATACCGTCTTGCCTGCAGGAGGCGCTCACCGAGCGATGTCGTGTTTCCGTGACGGTTCACAACGGTGCCGTACCGGGCTACAGCACGTTCCAGCAACGGAAACTCCTCGACCGGATCCGCACGGCTCTGGCTCCCAGCCTGGTGATTCTCGGGTTCTGCTTGAATGATGTGACCGAGAGATACTCGGCATTGGCTCGCTACGGTGGAGAGCGCTTCTTCATGCTCACAGTGGACACCGAAACCGATCTGGATCTTCTCGTGCGGCTGTGGCGAAGGAGTGCCATTCGCACTGCATTCGTCCGCACCGCTCGCTCCGCGGCGCAACGCAGAGAGATGTATGCCGTGCGGAAGCTCTGGGAAACACCCAATGCGCCGCATATTCAGGCGGCGTGGGCGCAGGTCATGAGCGAACTCGATGAGCTGACGGAGACGTGCAGAGCGGCGGGGATCGAACTCGTCGTTGTCCTCTACCCTTTCAGGGATCAGCTTCTCGATCCCTCGGGCTCAAGGATCCCTCAGGACCGGTTGTGTGGGCACCTTTCGACCCGGGGAGTACCCCACCTTGACCTGCTCGGCCCTCTCGCTTCGTTAGGAATCCCGCCTGATTCGCTCTTCATGGATGCTGACCACTTCACATCACGGGGAGCCCGGCTGGTTGCCGGCTTGGTCGCGGAGTTCCTCCTCGATTGCCGTGCAGTGGTGTGGGAAGATATCCCCTGACTGAGTCTTAGCCCCTGTCTACTCGGCGGTCTGGATCCCACTCAAAGGCCATCGCATCATGACGAAATGCGCAAAGACACCCGATTCCGCTCACCGATGCAGCCAGGAGCATACTCTACTGTGCGCCCACTCGCCCGGACTGATGGCGCCTGTGGTTGAACGGGAGCAAGATGTGGCGCCTGGCGGCCGAGGTTCTCCTTGTCGGTTCAGGAGGCTCTCCCCCTGTCTGACACCGCGGGGGAGTATGACTGATGCCGTTGTTCAGACGGCTCTCCCTCATTCGTTTCCCATGTAGCTCTGCAGGTGCCTGACAACGTTCTCCAGCTTTGGGAGACCCTGGACGCGGCGCACCCTCATGGGCACATGCTCCGCCAGGTTTCTGACGAGGAACTCCATGACATCGCGGCGCACCTTGATGGCGCCGGGTATGAATCCGATTTCGGTGAGGCGCGTGACGATCAGAGGAATCACCTCGCCCCACATCTGCTCCAACGCGGGCAACGGGGAAAGCATGTCCATGGAGAGAATGGTGCCGCTTCCACCATCCACCAGCAAGAGCATATAAGCGAAGTACGGTCGCTCGTTCTTCGCGTGCACCGGCGTGGAAGTCATCATGACAAGGTCAACCTCGATCACATCCTTGGTCTGAGGATGCCTCAAGAGACCTGCGATCATGCCCTGGGTGAGACGCGCCGGTATCTCCAGAGCAGGCGGAAGGGGCATGTCCCGTTTCTCATCCACCCAGACTGAACGACCCGCACTCTGGTCTAGCCGGCGGATGAGGTGCCAGCGATCATCAGGCCGCCCCAGTATCGAAGGATCATCCTTCACTCGCATGACCACGACTTCGGTCTGCTCCAGAATGTGAGCCGTGATGCGCATCTCGTCGACATCCAGAAACCAGGGAACGCATCCCGGATAGGTGGAGCGAAAGCATGGCCACGCCTGGGATCCCCTGAACTTCAGGCCCAGCTCCCGGATTATCCCAAGTTCCGGCGTTTCGAGAAAGTTCCTGCCCTCAAAAGACGCCTGAATCTGGCGCATCTCCAGGATATCCTGCGGGCTCGTATCGCCCTCCCTTGTCTGGAGCCACAAGAACCGATGGAGCGCAGACTCCCCGAGATAGGCGATCACGGCCAAATGCTCACCCAGGGCGCCCGAGATGCTCACATACGCGACGGTCTTGGAGTCGGGATCCTCGACTCCGAAGATCTCATCCTCGCGCATCCATGTCCACGGGGCAAGCTCCTTGATCCGAATTGCCCGCTCGTACAGGGCGCGCCACGCCGCA
This sequence comes from Candidatus Fermentibacterota bacterium, assembly GCA_016928395.1. Taxonomy (GTDB): domain Bacteria; phylum JAFGKV01; class JAFGKV01; order JAFGKV01; family JAFGKV01; genus JAFGKV01. The sequence goes on from JAFGKV010000002.1 coordinate 3,153, forward strand.
AGGCTCACGCTATCCACGGCTCCTCCCCTTCGAAACAGAGTCTCGAAACAACCATCCGTCGGTGGTACGGCACGACATACGTTCAGCCATGGCTCACGACGATAGGTTTGAACCCCCCGCAGACAAGTAGGGGCATATCCTCCCGAACACAAGATGGGCACGCTGGGAGTCAATGAGTACGGCCGGCAGGTGGCTATCGGCTGTCAGCTGTCGGCCCTCAGCTATCAGGCCCGCCCAACGCTACGAGAAACCGTTGCCTCGTACGGGCGACCGTCCCTGGTCGCCCGCCGGGATCGGGGTCGGCTGCACGGGCGGGCACAGAGTCCCGCCCCTACGGAACTTTGCACGGCACCGTTGCCTCGAACGGGCGACCGTCCCTCGTCGCCCGCCAGGGGCGGGGCTCAGGGTCGC
>JAFGKV010000187.1 GCA_016928395.1 Candidatus Fermentibacterota bacterium
CGTGACCACGCAGCCCGCGCTGGGGAACACCTCGTTCCACTCCCTGAAGGGCTTGTTGGTCGTCAGGATGATCGACTTCTGCTCGTAGCGCCGGCTGACGATCTCGAAGAGGAGATCGGCGTGCCGAGTGCTGGCCGCCAGGTACCCCACCTCGTCGATGACCAGGAGCGACGGCCGGAGGTAGTGGCGGAGCCGGCGGGTGAGCGCGCTTGCCGATTCCTGACCGACCAGGTCGTTGAGGAGCTCGCTCGCCGTGAGGAACCGCACCGTGTGCCCCCGCAGGACGGCCTGGTGCGCCAAGTTCTTGGCGATCATGGTCTTGCCCGTGCCGTTGGGGCCCGCGAGGATCACGTTCCCCGCCTCCTTGAGAAACTCGAGGGCGAAGAGCTCCTCGATGAGCTCCCGATCGATCTTCGTCGGCCACTGCCAATCGAAGTCGGCCATGGGCTTGAAGGCCCCGATCTTCGCGTTCGCCACGCGCCGTTCCAGGCTCTTTCGCGCACGCTCCTCCTCCTCGTAGCCGATCACGGTCTCCAGCCAGGGCGCATTCGCGATCTCCTCCCAGTGGGCCAGGAGACCGGAGAAGCCCAGGGCGCGAGCACGCGCCTCAAGCGGGGACGCAGGCACCGTCGCAGTCTTCATCTTTCACCTCCTCGCAGGGATCGTAGGACTCCAGGGAATGCGGCAGCACGGTCAGTTCGCGCACCCGGGGATCATCGGGGAGAGCCAGCGGCAAGGCCGCCGGCATCCCCCGCTCCTGGCGGCGGCGTTCGAGGGCGTGGCGCACCGCGTGCGGGTGCGGGACGTCCTTCTCGAGCGCCTCGAGAAGGGCGGCCTGGAGCTCCTCGGCCCCGTAGGCGTCGAGCATACGAAGGAGCCGCGAGACCGCGCTGCCCAGGTTCTGGCCCCGTTCCGCGAGCCGCCTGAGGAGCTCGCCGCTCGCCGGCGCGGCGTGGTGGAGCCGATCCATGCCCCGGTGCTTGCGGGCGTGTCGCTTCGCGGCGACCAGAGCTTCGACGTGCTGGGGGTCCTCGATCTGACGGCCTTTGTCGTAGGAACGCGCATGCGTCGCCACGACCGTCTGCCCGGCCAGGATCCGGACCATGGAGAGGTCCGCACACACGACCAGCGTCTTTCGCACGTGCTCGTGCGGCACCGAGTAATCGTTCAAGTCGAAGCGCACGTAGGGCGTCTTGCCCACCGACACCTCCCGGCGCTCCTCGGTGGGGAACGGGTTGGGAGGGAGCTCAAGCAGGAGCGGCTTTTCCTCGGCGTAGGCGTCGGCCACCGTCTTGCGAGGATCGTCGGGCCACCTGCGGTCCATGGCGTCGCCCAGGCACCAGCGCGCTGCCTGGTCGTTCAGGTCATCGAGGTCCTTCCAGGGACGGGCGGCGAAGAAGCGGCTCCGGACGTAGCGGATGGCCCGCTCCACGCGGGGCTTCTCGTTCCCCCTGCCGGGGGCCACCGGCCGCGGCTCGAAACGCCAGTGGCCGGCGAATTCCATGAACCTGGGGTTGAAGCGGATGGCATCCCCGATCCGTTGCAGGACCGCGCTCTTGAGGTTGTCGTACAGGATGACCCGCGGCAGCCCGCCGAACGCCTGGAAGGCGGCCTCGTGTCCGCGGAGAAAGTTCTCCATGTGGCACCCGAAGAAGAAGCGGATGAAGAGCACCCGGGAGTAGGACAGGACGAGGACGAAGGCCATGAGCTTGCGCTGGGCCCGGCCCACGCTCACCCCGCCGAAATGTCCCCAGTCGGCCTGGCCCTGCTCGCCGGGAAGGGTGCGCAGGCGGAGGAACGCCTCGGGCGCCGGCGCCGGACGGTAGTGGCGAACGATGGACCGGAAGTGGCCCTCTGCGCCCGAGTACCCGCGGTCCTTGACCATGTCGTAGAGGCGGCTCGCGGCGAGCCGCGGGTACTTGGTGAAAGTCTCCACGATGAACGGCACGAAGGCGTCCACCTTCGAGGGGCGGACCAGTGCTGCCCGGGGGATACCCGCCTGCGTCAGCACGCGGGTGACCACCGAGTGGTGGAGCCCCAGCTGGTGGGCGATGGTTCCCGGCGGCCATTTCTCTGCGTGATGGAGACGCAGGATCTGAGCCTCAGTTTCTGGTGAAATCACGGTGATACCTCCCATGCAGAAAGTCCATGCGGGAATAGACGCCGCACAGTTGGCCGCAGAAGTCGCAGCGGTACCCCGCGGAAGACGTCGGAGGAACTGCTTCGACCCAACCTGCCAGCTCTGCGGGCTCCCCGCTCTCCCCATCAAGGACGGCCGTGGGGTCGGCGATCACTTCGGCCGCCCCTTCCGCCGCCGCCCGCTCCACAGCGGGCGTCTCGATCCCTTCATTCGGTGGGCTCGCTGCCTCGGCCGGACCCTGATGCGTCACATCTGGCCCCTGGGTCCCCTGTTTCTGCTGGAGACGTTCACGATAGCGCCGCTGCCGCTCGGCGTGGTTCGCCGCTCCCCGTTCGGTCTGTTGGTACTTGCGGCGAGCTCTGCGGCAGGACTCTTCCCTACTCTTTTCCGCGCACTCTTCCCCACAGTAGATCTGTCCGCGATCGCAACGGGAGCAGATCCGAACCTGGCGCCGGCAACGCGCGCAGAGGAACAGACGGTGGGTAGCAGCGCACTCCTGATCAGCGCACCCCATGGCGACGCACCGTGCCGGGGCTGGACAAAGGGCGCGATTCAGGGGATACTGATCCCGGGATCAGCGACCTCAATCGCTGGACGGCCCGAAGAGACCCAGGGTGGGCAACACGCGAGGGTCTCTTTTTTTGTGCCCCGCGGCGGCGTTCTACCCGAAGAACGGGCCGAGGGGAAGGGGGTAGGTGAGGCGGGCGGTGAGACAGCCTCCGAAATCTCGGGGCTAGGCCGGCTCACCCGCCTTCAGGCGAGGGGGGGGAAGGGCAGCAAGCCGGAGGGCGGCCGTCAGGCCGCTGCGTCGGACGGTGATAACCGGGCGACCGGGGCGTTCCCAGGCCAGACCGCCGGAATCACGCGGTTTCAGATCGGCGTTGACATCCGGTCGTCGGAGAACCTGGGCGATATCGGGATGGCCTTTATCCGCGGAGAAACCGCTGATTCCACAGTCGAGGGTTTCACGCTTGACAAGATCAGTGTGGTTTTCCAGGGTTCCTCCTCTCCCAGGTTGACCAACTGCACCATCAAGGGGAGTTTCGGCGTATTGTGCGAAGGTGACTCCGCGCCGGTGTTCACGAATTGTGTGCTCACGGAGAATTGGGGGAACTGCGGTGGAGGCGTGTATTGCACGAACAGTTCCTGCCCTGAGTTCACCGATTGTGTGATCACCGGGAACGTTACGGATGATCAAATGATTGGCGGCAGAGGCGGTGGCCTCTGTTGCGATGAGAACTCCTGCCCCGTGCTAACCAACTGCACGATCACAGGGAATTCGGCTTGTTGGGGTGGCGGCGTTTATTGTAGAAGCAGAGGCCGGCCTGTACTAGCCAATTGCACGATCACGGGGAACGTGGTTGGCTCTGGCCTTTTGTGCGACGCATCGTCCCCTGAAATTGTAAACTGCATCATTTGGGACAATCCAGGTGGGTCGATTACTCGAGTGGACGGCGCCTCAGACCCAAACGTTTCCTTTTCCTGTATCGAAGGTGATGAGGTATGGCCTGGTGAAGGAAACATCAATGAAGATCCGCTTTTTTGTGGCTGGGACGGTGCAGAGATCCGTGTAACCAATCAGGGCGAGTTTGAGGACGCGCTGACAGGTTTCAGCCTTTCTCTTTCGATCGAGTCGCCGTGCCTTGGGACGGGCCGCGATGGAGCTGATATGGGCGCTGATACAGGAACCTGCGATGAAGTTGGGGACATTTCACGCCGTATCCAACTCTCAAGAGGTGTATATTCCATAGTCGGATTCAGCCTTTTTCATAATGTGAGTATCGCCGGTTCAGGAGAAGATGCGACTGTCATCGAAGGAACCGTTTCTGGACTGAGAACCGGAGCAAGGCTGAGCCAACTGAGAGTAACAAAGGGAGGAGGCGTACATGTAGGATCAGGAGAGGCGCCTGAGATTTCAGACTGCATGATAACCGGGAACGGGGGCGGTGGCATCTCCTGCGCGTTTCGCTCCTCTCCTATCATCACCAATTGTACGATCAGCGAAAACTCGGCCTGTTTAAGTGGTGCTGGTGTTTCCTGCGTCTCGGCATCTCCTAAATTCACCAATTGTAAGATCATCAGGAATTCGACAATCTGCGACGATGGTTATGGTGCGGGGATTGACTGCACCGGTGTCTCCTCTCCCGTGTTCACCAATTGCACGATCACGGGGAACCTAGCAACGTTCGGCGGTGGTATCTACTGCGACAGTGACTCCCTCCCCGTGTTCACCAACTGCACGATTTCGGGGAACCTGGCCGAGGCCGGCGGTGGCGTGTACTGCCGGCTTGACTCCTCACTAATCCTTACCAACTGCATCTTCTGGGCTAATTCCGGCGGGTCTATTTGTGACGTAGAGCCTTCAGATGCACAGATATCCTATTCCTGTATCGAAGGGGAGGAAATCTGGCCCGGTGAGGGGAACATTAGCACCGATCCCCTCTTCATTCAGCCCGGCCACTGGGACGACAACGATACACCAGACGATACCAGCGACGACATCTGGATCGAAGGCGACTACCACCTCCAGCCCGGCTCACCCTGCATTGACACCGGCACCTCCGAAGGCGCACCAACAACGGACATCGAAGGAAACGGCAGACCCTGCGGCGCTGGGGTCGACATGGGTGCATACGAGATGGGCAGTTGCCCGGAACCGCCCGAACGCTTCGTCCGTGGCGACTCCAACTCAGACGGGAAGCTCGACATCGCAGACCCTATCTACACCCTCCTC
>JAFGKV010000188.1 GCA_016928395.1 Candidatus Fermentibacterota bacterium
TCGCCCGACTACCTACGACAGAACGGATGAGCGGGTCGTTTTTCTGCAGGAATAGAACCGGGAAGCGTTGGCAGTTTGGGAATGGCACCGCGGAAGAGGCGAGGGCGGATCACCTTGGCCACTATTCTCACCTGAGAATAGTGGCGGCCAGTGGGCGTGGAGCAGGCTGCACGCGGACAGCAGTCCGGCAGGGTGCAGGTCCTCTGCGCCTTCACCGTGCGACTCTTCGATCCGCTCCATCTCGCCAGTTATCCGGCGCGTTCCCCACGTCCCCGAAGCGCGACCCCATCAAATCCCCAAGTGCACTACATGAGCCCACTAGCCTGACCCCATCAGCCGTCTCCTGACCCCACCAGCCGTCTCCTGAACCCACTAGCCGTCTCCTGAACCCACTAGCCGTCTCCCGGACATGGGCAAACCGCGGCGCCCGAAGTGGATCCCGTGCCTACGGTACCGAGCTGTAGTCAAACTCCCCGACGCGATTCGACCTGACCAACTCCTGCTCCCAGGCGTTTACAGCCAGGATCAGATACGTCCAATCGTGATAGGGGATGGCGACGCCGTTTGAACTGGACCATGCGGTGGTGGGAGGAGACACCTGGGCCACGCGATGAGTCCAGGGTGATGTCAGGCCGGGTTCGAAATACGCCTGGTTCTCGGCCCCGTAGACCCAGTATTCAGCCACGTCTATCACCTCGGGCCACTGCAAGACCAGCTGCCCTCCGGTCACACTGCTGGACAGGACCAGCGGTGGCGGTATCGCGAATACGTATGCTCTCCCGTCATCGGTCAGTTCGGCATCTTCGTTGTAGGCTCCCGCCACAACGTCATCGAGTCCGTCGTTGTTGACATCGCCCGCACCCGACACCGAGAACCCGAAGTACCCATCAATCTCGGGATGCGTTGACAGCAGTGTGTACAGGGGCTTGCCCGTGCATCCGCTGAAGACGTAGCCCCTCCCGGCGCTGACGGCACCGCCGTCTTCCAGGTAGGCACCCACCGTCACATCGGCGAAGCCGTCACCGTTCACGTCTCCCGCGCCCGAGACCGAATAACCGAAGAAGCCTACCGCCTGCGCATTGGGAGACACTAGCGTATAGAGAAGGCCGCCCGTCTGCCCGCTGAAGACATAGGCTCTTCCCGTATATGGTGGTCCACCGTCTTTGTAATGGGCTCCTACGATCAGGTCGGCATAGCCGTCGGCATTGACGTCTCCCGCGCCCGAGACCGAATAGCCGAAGTAGCTCAGCGTGTCTGCGTTCGGTGACACAAGGGTATGGAGCAGAACACCCGTCTGCCCGTTGAATACATACGCTCTGCCGGCGTCGGGAGCCGGGGCGCTCTCGTAGCACGCGCCGACGATCACGTCATCGAATCCATCGTTTTTGACATCCCCCGCGCCCGAGACGGAGATGCCGAAGTGGCCATAGGATTCGGGGTTTGGGGATTCAAGCATCATGTGTAGGGCGCCGGTCTGCCCGCTGAAGATGTATGCCCTGCCTGTCTGTGTGTCTCCACCGTCCTCGTAGTGTGCGCCCACGATCAGGTCGGCGAATCCATCGCCGTCGGTCTCTCCCGCGCCGGAGACGCTGGTGCCGAAATACCCGATGAATTGGGCATTGGGGGACAGCAGGGTGTGGATCGGACCACCCGTCTGCCCACTGAAGACATAAGCCCTCCCCGCGTTCACCTCGCCGCCGTCTTCGCTGTCCGCTCCGACCACTATGTCGGCATAGCCATCATTGTCGACGTCTCCGGCGCCGGACACGGAGCAGCCGAAGTAGCCGTCGATCTCAGGGTTCGGTGACATCAGCACATGGAGCGGGTTGCCCGTCCGTCCACTCATGATGTAGGCCCGGCCCGCATCCGCCGCTCCGCCATTCTCGTAGCACGCTCCCACAGCGAGATCCGCGTACCCGTCGATGTCAGTGTCGCCGGCCCCTGAGACCGAGAGGCCAAACGCACCCGAAACCTCAGGATTCGGCGACATGAAGGCGTGAAGCACTTGGGCGCGTGCGTCTTGGATACTGGCACTGACCAAGACCCAGATGAGAGCTCGAGCGAATCCCTTCATGGTGTCTCTACCTCACATTCCTTGAGCCCGCTGTCAGTCTTCAATCGAAGGCCCCTTCGGTTCTCCGAGATCATGAGACGGCATACCTATCCCGTTGTTCGTAACAAGGTCGCGCTTGGTCGGGTCTGATGCCACAATGTCGCGCATTGCAGTGGGGCGCTCACGTGACAGCTGGGCTCGGTAGTCCTCCCTGGCTCGCTCTTGCTCCACGTGTTGCCGATCGGCAGCCTCGGGGTAGAGGTATGAGTCGGTTCGCGCGGCTTCGCAGAGGTCGAGCCGTTTCGCCTCGTACCCACGGCGCTTTGCCACGACGCGATAGTCGAAGGGAAGGTTCGACGCTCCCCCGCGGAACTCGACGACATCGAACCCCGTGTCACTCTTGCTGACATAGACCCCCTCACACTCCCCGCCCAACTGCACGAACACCATCATCGGATTCGCGTCATCGATAGTGACGGTTTCCAGGAAGACCTCATCCAACTCGACGTGGGCGCGACCGTCCGCCAGCCGGCTGTGCCCGAAGTCTTCGAACCAGTTCTCGGGACTCTCCTGGCAGTAGAGCAGCGTCGGTCCCTTCGATGTACGCACCACACAGCTCTTGGTGCCCGATCCTGCCAGGTTGCCTTGATAGTAGACTCCATACCCCGAGGGTGAGCAGTTCTGCCCGTAGACCCCGTAGGAGACTCCTATGGAACCTTCCGACTTGCCGTATACCGCGAACCCACCACCCGGCACATGAACCAGGCCATACACGCCCAGGGCGCTCGTGCCCGTTGTGGCAACGACCTCGCCTACGACCCCGCACCCGCCCATGGCCGCCGTGTTCACACCATACACTCCGTAGCCGAAGCCGCCCGCCTTTCCCTGCACGCCATTGGCGAACCCACCTGTGGTTTCTCCGTATACTCCCGCGCCGTGGTAGGCGTGGTGAAGCCCGTATACCCCATAGGTCGTGGCATTCTCTATGGCCTCGGCGACTCCCTGCACCGCCCTGCCGTCGGTGGAGTTGGTCTGACCGAACACACCCCAGGCGGATCCGCTGACAGCATTGTTCTGTCCCATGACCGCGTAGCCATCCGGGGCGCAGAGGTAACCCTCGACTCCGCGGGGATCCCCGCTGGTTGCGCTGGCATACCCGAATACGCCGCACCCCTCCGATGATGCGGATTCGCCGTAGACGCCGTAGGCGTTGCCGGAGGCGGCCGAGGCTGTTCCGTGGATTCCGTCGCTGATGGGACTGGCCGCGACCGCATGCACGCCCATGCTGTAACCACCGGCATTCGGGGCCTGGGCGTAGATCGCCCTACCTTCGATGGAGAGCGTCTGAGCGAACACCGCGTGCGCTTCCCCGGGCGTACCATAGTTGCGCGCGAATACGCCGCTTCCATTGGGAGAATGACACTCCGCATAGAGCCCATGGGTAAAGCCCGTCGAGGGCGTCGAGGATGCGCGGAGTGCGGACGCATCAGCTCCGGCATTCGAGTTGAAGGCGGCGAGGATCGACCCAGGCAAAGATCCACTCACCTCGGTGCCGGCCACCAGTCCACTGGCCATGTAGGCATAACCAACGCTTACCAGGCGCTGCCGGGGGCTCTGCGAGATGAGGTTGAAGTAGACCTGCAACCAGTGGTCCTCGTTGAATGCCAGTCCCAATGCCGGCATGCTACCGGCTCCCAGCACTACGCTGAACACGCCCCCGGACACCGCCACGGTTTGTGGCCCGCTATCCCAGAGCTGCGTGCCCCCGGTTTCGGCATCATAGATCTGAAACCGCATGGGATACGACGCATCTGCCACCGGAGTCCCTCCGCTGTCCGTGACTTTGCCCTGGTAGCTGATCATCTGCGGGATCTCCGCATGAACCACCGCCATTCCCCACAGGGCCACGATCAACAATCCACGCACGATACCCGACCATTCTCGCATGATATGCCTCCTGAAGGACCGCGCACTCCATGCGAATCGATACCGCGCCGGGCGAGGAGTGCACAATCACCCGGCAGAGATGCAACATTAGATGTACGTTGCGTATGGGTCAGATCTCGCACACCAGGGGTCGACCGGTCCGGTGGGGTGATATCAGGGAGGGCGATTGGGGTATTGACTGGTGAAGGATCGTGTATATGGTACGCCTCCGGAAGCACACCAGACAGGAGGATGATGCAGTGAGTGCTGCTGATTGGGGACGAAGAGGTATTGGCTTTCGTGATGTCGTGGGAGGGGAAGCAAAGCGGAGGCTTCCATCGCAGGAGTATCTCGAGTGGACCGGCCATGGAGAGACCGGAAGGGAGGCGGAGCCATGATCGACAAAGAGAGTCTTGCGGACGTGACCGGCATGGAGCCGAAGCAAAGAGACTACTATCAGAAGCTCCGCAGGCGCATCCGTATGTGGTTTGAGAGGAAGGCGGAGAGATCACCTACGTGGGCGGAGTACATCCTCTTCGCGCCTGACCTGTTCCATCTGCTCTGCAAGCTGATGACGGATGATGATGTCCCTGCTAAGGACAAGGCAAAGGTGGCCGTTGCCATTGCATATTTCATCTCACCGTTTGAACTCGTGCCGGAGGGGGTTGTGGGCCCCATCGGGTATATCGACGATATCGCTCTTGCAGCCTACGTGCTTGATGGGATCATAAACAATGCTGGGGCGGATGTGCTCAGACGGCACTGGGCAGGCGAGGATGATGTGCTCGAGGTGGTCCAGCTCATCCTCCGCCGGGCCACCTCGATCCTCGGGCGACTCTGGAGCAAGCTTGTCAAGGTAGTGGATCGCATCACGTAGTGACGCGTGGGATTCGCCCCGTCACTAGAAAGGGTGTAGTGGGGGATGCCCAAGACCCACTCTGCTACAGCGACTCCGATTATGAACCAGGATCGATTGAAGCTGGATCGGCAGCACGACCTAATCGATCCTATGCATCCTGCATCCCCCGCAGCTCTCGTATCAAAGCACGGCCGACTGGCAGGTGCGCGTCTTGTTCTCCATGTTGGATACACAGGGAGGCGCTAAACTCATCCATGTATTGAACATGCCGCTCAGGAGAGCGGCCTCAGTGGGGCCAGGTATTGCATTTGGGATTCTTGGCGAATAGGCGACGGGGAGAGACGGAACAGGCGGGGAAAAGCAATCGCTTGGCGTGCTTGAGCA
>JAFGKV010000189.1 GCA_016928395.1 Candidatus Fermentibacterota bacterium
CTCTCCACTGCGTAAACCATTCCCATGGGGCGGCACCTCATCAGTACCGGCAGCGTCGAGTGGCCCGTTTCTCCCGAATCGCTATCGAAATCGCTATCGCTATCGGTTTCGATATCGGTTCTCCCCTTCGATTCCGATATCGATATCGATTTCGACGCCCCATTCCCATCTCCCCGCCATCATGACCCCGACACTCATTCGATCCAGGAGGTATGAATGAGGCTATCCCTCCTGCTGCTGTTCTGCAGTCTGTGCGGTGGCCTCGCGCCACTCCGGGAGGCCGAGCCTGCCCCGGATCTGAATGATCTCGCCGCCTGGGCCACTGCCCGATTGGACGATGGGGTCTCGTTCGAGCCAGAGACCCTGTGGGGGGATCTGAGCCTCCTAAGGATCCTGCGCGACACCGTCACCGTGGGCCTCGTCTACGAATCCCTGGCTCGTCACGGATGCAGCCGGGTTCCCTCGGTGCATCTCGCAGCGAGTCCTCCCCACGTACCCCCAACTACCAGTTGGGAAAGGAGGTGGTGCCATTTGCGTCCCGCAACCCAGGCTACAGGGGTGCCTGCCATAGCAGAGTCGGGGTGCTGTTCGACTCACTAGGCCCCCCGGCTCTCGGTCCTGGGTCGGCTCAGCTGACATTGGGATTGCGGTGAATCCATGTGGCGAGCAGTGGCTGTATCAATCTGCATAGGCTCGGCAAGCGAGAATTGCACAATGCGCGCCGGGAGACCGGGCGAGACAAAGACGGGAGGACGTGATCATGTTCGATTTCACGGTGTTTGACTTGGAGACCCCACCGGATTGCCGCGACACAAGCTGCGGATCGACCTGCAGCCCAGTCCAGGGCACCGGCCAGGGCGGAGGCACCGTTTGCACTGGCTCCATGGGCTGCAATGCCACTGAGGGAGCACCCTGGTAGTAGGGTCTCACCACATGGTCCGTCCATTGCTGGAGTGGCCGACTCTAGCTGTACGTCCGGGGCCTCACGCTGCCGCCTCGTGCGTTCTGTCACACATCATCAACCTTCCACCAAACCGGGGCAGGTCCAGTCACGGTCAGCGTGGATAGCGTTGATCCCTCTGTGAATGACTTGACCAGGGGAAAGGGAACCCATGAGTTGTCTACACGCGCAATTCAGCTTCTCGTCGGAGCAGGTATCACGACACACGGCGAACGCTGTCCTGACAAGACTCACCATCGATTTGTTCGGCTCGACCAAGGCATATCTCAGGGAGCTTGGTTGTAGAGGGGTAACGCCGATGCTGATGCAGCCACCAACACTGGTGGATCTGGAAGAACTGCGTCCCACGCCGTACCAGATCGAGCGTTTCCTCGATGACAACTACAACGCAATGGTTCGAGCATGCGGGTACGAGGGACTATACAAGCACGGCAAGCTGGGATGGGTCGGAAAGAAGGTTGCGTGCGGAGCCGGCATCTCAGAATGTGCCGTTGGACCCGATGGTGAATTGTACCCTTGCAGGGTCCTTCTTGGGGATAGTTTTGCTTCGGGATCTCTCCTTTCGGGTGGGTTCATGGACTTTTGGAGGGAATCACCCGTACTGCAAGACGTGCGATCCATCAGGTATGCGTCAATCGACCAATGCGGGCGGTGCGACTTGTTGGGATTGTGCCTCGGCGGATGCCGCGGCACGGCATACCAACTCACGGGCAGTCTGGAAGGATGGATAGGGAGAGAACTCTGTCACGAGCAGCAGCAGATCCTCATGCACAAGCTGGTCGTAGCGGTGCGAGCAGAGCGCGAGAGGAGCCGCCGAGATCGGCCGGAGGTGCGAGGTGAGTAAGGGTTCTCGAATCGGATTGTCCCTACTACTGGTTGCTTTGGCGTGCCGCGCGTCAGACCCGAAAGCCTCCGAGATAGGAAGCGTTGTGCAGACCCCCGTCCTGGAGTGGCCTCGGCCCGATACGCTGCTGTCGGTGACGAGAACTGGTTCTCTACGACTTGTCGAAGGCTGCAGCATTCCTGGGAGCGGGCAACTCGCTGCAGATTCCTTGGGCGTCTTGATCTCGACTTCCAATCGCCTGCTAGCCATGGACTGGGAGTGCAGGGAGACGTGGTCCTCTCCGGTCTCCTCGAATGCCGGGATGCCCACAGGACTGTGCAGTGTCGCGTCGCTGAATGACTCTGCCTTGCTCCTTGCTGAGGACATGCAGGGGCTCCGCACACTGTGCCGGAGAACGGGGAGAGCTCTCAGTGAGGGGCACTTTCTGGGGGATCTGGGGGGTATGTATCGTCCAGAGATAGTCCCGTATTTGTCGGCACCCTGCGGAGTTCATGTGGGAAGAGGCCTCATTGTAGCCTCTCAACACGCGTTCACCTGCCACCAATGCGGTGCGTGCGTGGTGTTGTATGATGAGTCATTCCACGAGGTCCTCGTCTTGGGCACGAAGAAGCGGGAGGACGGGGCCGCCTTCTCGGCTGTGACTAGCAGTGGAGAGGCCAGTTTCTTTATTGCGACCAAGGACAACGACGCGATTCATGAACTGAGGCCGGACGGCACCATGGTCCGATCCCTGACCTGTGGGCATACCAGGAGGCGGCCGGCCATGGCGCCCGCGGTTTGTGGGGGCGAGAAGGCGTTCCCGAAGGTGTTCCCCATCGTCGTATCTCTTGTTTTTGCCGATCCTGATACGCTGTGGGTGCTCTATGGTGGAGGCGCCTTTGAATCGGACCTCAGCGAACTCTGGCAGGTTCGGCTCTCGTCGCTTGAGGCCAGCGTCCTTCAGCTTCCGTTCCTAGCGGAGGATGCTGCCGTTTATGGCAGTGCCCTTGCGGTGGTGGACGTTACTTCGGAGATGGATGCACACGGCAGGTATGTTGTCGATCCTGAGAAGTACCGCGTGCACATTGGTCGATGGGAGGTGAGTGAATGAGATGGATGGTCCTTACAATGGGGTTGATGGCTGCGTGTGGCGGCCGTGGCGGCTCGGAGCAGGGCACAGCGTTGAGCGACAGTGTGTGTACTGCGCTGGCTGAGTGGTCTGGCTGGGCGGAAGGTGGGAAGGCATTAGCTCCCGTGAGGGATGAGTGTCCCCGCCTCATGACGGAGTACGGGAGCCGAGAGGCGGCGGAGCCTCCGTTCTTCTCGGTCGAGGCATTTGCGGTTCGAGGCGACACGCTGTTCGTGGCGGATCAGAAGGGGGCGCAACTCGTTACCATGGATCTTGGCGGGCGAGTGTTGTGGAAGAGCGGGCGGGCAGGGCAGGGGCCCGGAGAGTTCTCCGGATTGGCCCAGCTCGCGGTCGGCGACACGCTGATCGCGGTCTCGAATCTGAACAACAATCGTGTTGACTTGTTCTCGCGGGCCGGGACCTGGCTCAGGTCGATCCCGATCCAGTGCCCCTATGATCTCGCCTTCCTTGATGAGAACACGCTGGTCGTGGTTACGCATGCGGAGCCGGGCGGCATGGTGCAGGTGGTTGATCTTCATACAGACGCGGTGAGAGCGTTCGGTGGTCCATGGCCATTCCTCTCCGCCAACATCCGAGGAAACCGTGATCTGCACTGCGCGGTTGTCGGCGACCACCTGTTGGCGGTGTGCAGCTACTATGCGAACCACATCGAGGTATATGACTGCCGCCGTGATACGCTCGTGGCTGCGTTTCACCGAACCCTGCCGGCGGGAGTGCCCGATCACTCGGTGAAGAAGGACGCAGGTGGGGAGATGATGTTCTTCACGCTGCAGACCTTCCTGTTGGACATCTTCGCGGGCGCTGATGGAGCCATCAACGTGCTCCTCCGGCCCTTCGCACCCGACAAGACCGTAGACTGCGCGGCGGAGGGAGTTGCCGAGGTCGGTATCATCGACCGGTTCTCGACCCAGGGCGAGTACCTGGGCAGCTACGCAGTGCCGGTCAGCGCGAGCCAGGCCGTCCTTCGCGGTTCGGAGATCTTCGTGTCCAGCAGCCAGGAGGATATGATCCACAGGTTTGCGCTCCCGCAACCGCGCCAGGAATGAGTCCGGACAAGTCGCCCTCCGGCGGGTTCCTCTCCCCGGCATCAGGGAACGACTCCGCGACGTCGCATTCCTGGTGGAGATGGTCAGGCAAATGGGCGAGGAGAAGCCATGAGCAGAACGGTCAGCACGCGGGTCATGTGGATCACGGCGGCAGCCTTCCTGATGGTCAACGGCGCGATCATCGGCCGCCAGATCGTCGCGAAGCGGCGGGCCATGCCAGCCGAATCGGAAGCCACGCCCATGGTAGCGCATGGCGGCCGTGTCACCTGGAGCGGGCATGACATCCTCGGTCGGCCTGTGACCATCCCCTGTGACACCGCGGATGTGCTGATCGTGGAAGTGGATCTCAACCAGGGCCGGGAGGCACTGGAACTGGCAAGGATTCTCCAGCATGGCCGCCCCAGGTCGGGTGTGCCGATTGTGCTTCTTGCAGCAACAGGTAACACACGTTCCTTGGCGAGACTGAGCCAGACCGGGAGCGCCTCGATGCATGTCGTGACGCGTCATTCGCTCGACACAGTCTTAGGGAGTCGACCGGAACGATCCCTGGCAATGGGGAGGGTGGTAATCATTGGTTCAGATGCGTTGGCGGGACTAACCATGTTGAAGGCAGGCCCACGGGATCTGCAGGTA
>JAFGKV010000190.1 GCA_016928395.1 Candidatus Fermentibacterota bacterium
ACCGGCAGGCTCCAACAGCAGGTCGGCCAGACGACCGCGGGCTTCGTCTGAGAAGCCCAGGCCATCCCGGATGTAGCCGTTGACGCTGCCGAACCCTTCTCGCATCTCGCTGAAGGATGCCTCCAGATACTCCCGTCGAACCTCGAACAGAGGCTGAAACCGCTCCCGCGATATGCCGACCAGCGAGAACATCCCGAGGCGCTTCAGCATCTCCTCTCGGAAGCCATGAAGGCTTTCGTTGGAAAGGAGATAATCGCTCAGGATCGTATCGTAGGGGACCCCAAGCGTGTGGTGGATGATCGCACAGGCAAGCCCGGTTCGATCCTTGCCCGCGGTGCAATGAATGAGGATGGGCAGGTTGTCCTCATCTGAGGCGATGCCCAGGATCATCCCCAGTTCCTCCCGAAACTCGCTGACATACTCCCGATAGATCTCTTCGAGAACCTGTTCATACCGCAAGGTACGGGCTTTGCCGAACAGAAGGGAGAGAAGCTGCCGGAAGCGGCCCGACTCGTCGTGCTGTCGGGCCTTCATCGGGATATGGGTGTAGCGGAAATGGGCGTCGTGCGCAAGGGGATTGGGGTGATGCGCCCGTTCCCGTTGCGTTCGGAGATCACAGACCGTCTTGATCCCCAGAGCCCTGAGTCGTTCCAGGTCGTTGCCGGTGGCCCCGGAGAGGCTGCCGCTCCGATAGAGCATCCCTCCACGCACGCGTCGCCCGTCCTGGGTACCATACCCGCCGAAGTCCCTGAAGTTGTGAATTCCGTCCATCATACTCATGCCTCGCATCGCGGTTCGGCTTCCTCAGGATGACCCCCGCTTGACACTCATCCGAACGGCCAGTGACACAGCCTGGCAACCCCGCAAGGCGCCGTCACCTCTGCTGCGCGATTCCTATCTTCGGCGGCGCCCACCCCGCTTCGTGCCACAACCGCCGTGCGTGTCTCCGCAGATTCGGCTCCCAGGGGGTGTCTTCCCGGCTGGAAGCCGAGACCACGGCTCCCTTGGCCGCGCCTGGCGTGCACACGTTTCGAGCAGTTCCCGACCCTGGTGTGCCGGAGAATATGGCAAAGCCTGCCTTCGCGGGCAACCAGGAGGCACCCTGTCGTCGTGAAGCCTTGAGCTCCTCACGTTGGGCAGTACCTTGTGGGGGCGTGTAGGATCACTTCACTCTACGCCAAGGGGGTTCGATATGCGATGCTACGTCACGATCCTCTGTACCTTCCTGAGTGTCGTTGCGTCGAGTGCGCGTGCCCAGGTTCTCATCAACGAGTTCACGCCAAAGGGAACCGAGTGGATCGAACTCGTCAATGCCTCTGACGCCGCGGTCGCGGTCACCGGGTGGACCGTTGACGATGGAAGTCCCTCCCATGCGGATACTCTGGACTCAACGTGGGGTATCTCCGTGCTTCTCGGAGGCGAGTACTTCTGGCATGCAAGAGTGAATGGGTGGGATCTCAGCAATGACGGTGAGTATGTCGTTCTGCGCGACGACACCGGCGCCACGGTTGACTCTGTCGCCTACGGCACCAAAGGAGGCGCGCCGATCGCCCCTTCCGGCTGGAGTTGTGCGCGCAGGCCTGACGGGACCAGCAGTGGCGACTGCGCCTTGGATTGGGATATCGATCCTGCGCCCACGCCCGGCGTCATGAATGATGTCCCTGGAGGCGTGAATCTGGGATCCAGCCTCATCATCAACGAAATCGATCCAACCCACCTGGTTCCCGATACGCCTGACTCCGTTGAGCTCTACAACCCCACAAATGAGGATGTCAGCCTCGTCGGCTGGCTGATCTCCGATGGGGACGATGTTGATACGCTCAGCGCAGGTGTCGCACCCGCGGGCGGATATGCCGTATTAGCGCAAGGCGAGCCGGGCAGCTTCACCTTCGACTTCACCACGAATGATGTCTGCTATCTGTGGACAGACGGGTTCGTGCGTGTGAACCAGCTTGGCTGGGCCGGTGAATCTGATGAGTACTCGTTGCAGCGATGCCCCGATGGAGCGGGCCCCCACGAGGGCTACAACTGGGCCTCCTCCGGCGGCGGCAGCACGCTTCTTGATCTTCCTGCGACGTGGGGTTCGGCAAACCCAGTGCCGGCGCCGCACGTGGTTGACCTCGAGTTGTCGCTGCTTAATCCTTCCACCGCAGTTCTGGCGTGGACGATATCGCCCCTTGCCGATTCCTACCGGATCTACCGCACCGAAGCGTGGTACTTCTCGGGACAGGAGTCGTTGTGGGTAACGGCGGCCGCATCGCCGTGCACCGTGACGACAGGTATTGGAAACCCTTTTCTTGACTATGCGTACATCGTCAAAGCTGTGGGGCCGACCGGCGAATCCGCCCCATCCAACCCCGTCGGTGAGTTCGACGGATTCTGGGACATTCCCTGATACGGTTATCCCTTGGCCGAAATGGGCGTACGCGAGGACGCCGCAGCCCAGGCCGTCATCACGGCGGGTGAGATTCTCCCCCCTCTGGCCGGGACCTCCGTTACTGTTTCATGGCCAGCAGCCGGACAAACACCCCCATTGAGAATCCTACGCACGACAACTGGAGCATCGTCGCCGAGGAGAAACTGTCACCGAGAAAGAAGACGATCGAAGGCCCGAAGAACCTGCCAAAGAGCGCGAGAAGTAGCGCCAGCAGGCCCAAAGCACCCAGGACTAGCGAGAGAAGCTTCATCGGAGGTCCTCCTTGGCTCCGTGCCGGGCGGCACGGGTTCCCACAACCGGCGCGACGAGCCACCCAAAGCGACAGTCGGCATCCGAGGCGGCATTCGCCACGATTCCGCATCAACTCGACTCGTAGTATCATTCGCTACCGCCCTGTTGTCAATGATGGGCCGAGGCCCGATGTGAGAGCGGCCCGACAATCCCAGGGCACGACATCAGAGTAAGCCTTGGCCGAGACAGCCGGCTTGACTGCTAGAGATCCAGGCCCCAGGTTGATGACTCGGTCCCTCGCGTAGGAGGCATCCATGAGGCCGTTCCTCGTTCTACCGCTCATAATGGCCTGCTCTATTCCCAGTCCCCAGGCCCCCACCTGGGAGGTGACGGCCAATGTGCCTTTGGTGGCACGCACGGTCTTTGCCCGTGACCTCATCGGAAGCCAGGGCGACTTCTTCTTCGGCGAGTATGGGCCCTTCCGTGTGATGGATTCCGACAGCGTCGTGGCCAGCCTGGTCTCCGCCATTGTGGTCGCGGATCCTGCCGGCCTTCAGGCCCTTCCTTCCCAGGGTGAAGCCACCATAGCCGCCGGTACGGTCGGGTGGAGCGGAAATCCTCTGGACGAGCTGGATAACCCCGAGTTCTTCCGGGTATGGATCGAGCTTGTCATAAGGCACAACCTGCCCGGCGCGGTGACGGTGGATGCGCTCATCGAGGGATGGGATGACACCTGGCGCCCCAGTGAAGCCGTGGAGGTCACCGCAGCCGCGCCGCCGACTTCTGGCGGCGTCGAGATCACCTCGACGCATCTAATCACCGATGAGCGCGTGCTGGCCTTCATCAATCCTTCGCCCGCCCATGACGTGCCCGACAGTTTCCTGGCGACCTGCAGCGTGACCTATGGCGCCCAAGGCGAGGAAGTCGGCGGCGAGCCGGTACTCTCCATCGAGATCTCGGTCATCACCGCCATCGACCTAAGCTTCGACGGCGCCAGCGTAGATCGCCGATCCATCGTCCAGAAACTCATAATCTCCCCAGAAGATGTCGATTCGGATGCTGCCGATCTTTCAGGCAATCTGACCAAGAACCTCCGTGCGGCCCTCATAGTGACCGATGTGGCCAACAACCTGCCTCTGGGCGGGTTGGCCTATGTGCGTGTCGATCACGATTCCCTGAACTTGTGGATCGATCCAGCGCTCCTGGTCGGCCCCTTCGAGTTCGATGCCCCTCCCGTCGACCCTCTCTCAGGGAAGTCAACGGGCGTGAGCGACGCCCAATCCAGCGTGACTCTGAATGAAGAACACCTCGACTTATTCTCCAATCCAGGCCCGGGGGATCTCACGCTCTACGCCGCCGTAGAGTATCTTCTTGATGGCGCGGGCCGGCGCCGGATCTGCGTATGTGCAGGCGATTCCATCAGGGCAGAGGCCCTCATGGCTATCACATCTCTTGTCGAGGTGGACGATGAGTCATAGCCGCCTTACACGTGCGATGATGGTCGTCGCGATGGTCGCCGCCGGAGCGGGAGCTGACAACGGCGGCCGGATGCGCTGGGGCGCCGGATGGCTTAGCAACCCGGCGCTCCTGGCCGATACCGCCACCGAGCGCTGGGAAGTCTGCGTAGTGCAGGGGGATATCGCCGTTCGCAACAATGCGTTCAACCTTGACCTGTATAGGAGATACAACGGCGCGTTTCTTGAGGAGGATGACAAGCAGACGATCCTCGAGAGCATCTCCGGGCAATCAGTGCGGGGGCTGCTGAGGGGCGAGGGTTCCGCCATGGGGGTTCGGATCGGCCATGCCGCGTTCACGATCGGCGCCTACCTCGGTGGCGATCTCAGTGTGGACAAGGAGATGATCGACCTCGTCTTTTTCGGCAATGACCTTGACCGGCGCTATGAGGTGCTGAACTCGGGCGGCGCGTTGGCCTACCTGTCTGCCGGGGCCGCCTATGGCATCGAGATGGGTGACATGGCCGGGTGGACTACGTCGGTTGGCATAGGAGGTCGGGTTGCGGTGGGTCTGGTGGCCGCGAAGATCATGGAGAGTTCCCTCAGCGTTCTGACCGAGGTGGGAGGGATCACCGCGACGGGCGCCACAGTGGTCCGTCGAACCGATGCCGATGGTGCACGCCCCGTGACTGTCGCCTTGGACCTCGGGGGTCGGGCCACGAAAGGAAAGTGGGAGCTGGGGCTGTCGTTCACGGATATCGGGCCTTCGTTTTCGTGGTCAGAGGTCGAAGAGAAGCTGGTTGAGTTCGAGGCGATAGAATGGACCGCGGAGTTGGGCGACAGCGGCTACACCACCGCGGATACGACCTACGATGTGGGCTCGTGGTCGACCCCGCTGCCTACCCGTATGGAAGTGACGGTGGGAAGGTCTCTGCCGTGGGGCGCAGTCTGGATGCGCTGGGAACAGGGTCTGCGGCGATGGGCGGGGGTCACGACGACGCCACGCGTGCACACTGGTGTCGCGTGGGACGCCCTTTCGTGGCTGCGCCCCTGGTTCGAGCTGGGGTTGGGAAGCCCCGAGGGGTTCGGCATGGCCCTGGGCACAGCTCTTACGCCCGGGCCGGTTCGGCTGTCGCTGGGTATCACCGGATTTCGTCTGCCTCCCTCCCACAGCGAGGCTCTGGGCCTGCGCCTGGGGCTGGGATTCGGCGGATAGGGGAGGGGAGAGAGGAAGGGAGCAGATGGACGGATGAGTGGACGATTGGATGAGTGGACGATTGGATGAGTGGACGGATGGACGGATGGAACACTGGAATAGGGGAATACTGGAACGCTGGGTCGGTGGACGAAGGGATGATTGGATGGATTAGGGCAGGGAGAAGGGGGCCGGAGCGTGTGGGGGAGAATGTAGGAAAGCTCACGTTCGACTGCCCGGCTTGTCGATTACGATTACGATGGCGATAGCGATACGGACCCGGAACCGCCGGCGGGCGACCATGGACAGCGTAGGAGGGCCTTCAGGCCCGACAGGGGCGGC
>JAFGKV010000191.1 GCA_016928395.1 Candidatus Fermentibacterota bacterium
ACCGCCAGCAACTCTCCCTCATCCGCCACGCCAGCCCCTCAACGCCTCCACCCCCAAAACACCCGTAGGCTTTTTCAGCGGAATCTACAGAGCACTCTAGACCCCGCTCAAGGCCGGATCGCTCGTCGGTGTTCTCATGGAACCGAACGCAGGAGGGCAAGCTGAACCGCTCCATGATGGCGTCAATATCAAGAATCACATCGAAGTAGACCCACTCCCGGCAGTTCTTCGACCATGCCTGACCACGATAAGTTACCCTCACGCCGTCTTCGAGAAGTGCCTTCTCCAGCGGCGCCAAATGCTCACACACCATGGTGCGCCTCATGCCGGCTGCCCGAGAAATCACGCCCACAGAGCCTCGTATCCCTCCCGAGAACCAGGGCAGGCACTACCGCCGTGACGATGATGCCGTTCACTGATGACTCATTTCCAAAGCATCCAACTGCCTCACTCATGGTCGACCCTCAACCGATCCCTGGCGGCAGCGATAACCAAGGGCGCCGCGGCTTTCAGAATGGATTCATCATGGGTGCGTGCAATGCCATCGTAGACGCGGCCGGCGGCCCGAACCGCGGCATGCAGGGCCTTGGGCAAATGGTTCAGCGCCCAGTCCGCGGCAGCACGCTTCGAGAGCACGACATTGCGCGTTTCCACGCTGCAGATGATCCGGCATCCGTTCCACACCACGAACGCGCCATGCCCGCCGTCATCGTGCCCTAATTTGACGAGCCCCTCCATGTAGTCGAGCTCACTGCGCAAGGCCTGCTGCAGCTCGGACCACATCGGGGGTGTAACGAAGTCTGTTGGTCTGCTCCCACCCAATGCCACATACTGACCCGCCAGCCAGTGGGCCCGGTGCAGCGCCCAGGCATGATCCACAAGATGCTCCCATAACGCATGGCGGGGCGGCCGCACCCCCCGTGCCTCGCGCTCGAGTATGTACCAGCTATCCCACTCCACACCTGTGTCCGCGGCGATGGAATCATGGATCCCTTCGATGGCCATCGCTGCCCCGAGCTCGGGAGGTCTCACGAGTATGCCGTGGGTATCGACATCACCCAAGAGGTGCGGGCGATCATCGAAGGTTGCGGCTCCGTGCACCCACAATGCGATCAAATCATCACCCAGAAGTGCTCCGAGCTCGTCCCGCAACCTGCCGCAGGCGACGCCTACCTCGGGCGGCAAGCATTGAAACGGAACGCTCATACGGTTCACTCACCCCACCTCATGCATGGCGAACCAGGGGACGATCGACACGGGGCAAGAAACAGACTCGACGCGACCGGCGATTGTGATTGCAGTGGGCTTCTCATCGAATCCGTCGGGAGCATATAGTCCGCTGCTGTGTGCGCTGTGCATGTCAGGCCTCCTACCCAACATCCTCCCATCCGGGCAAGGCCCACTCCCTGCCGTCGGAGACGAGACCACCCAAGAGCAATTTGGAATATGTGAGCGGTGACGACAACACGCAAGGACACGTCATGGCACGTCTGCCCGAGAACCAAGACGCCCGAGACACGCAAAAGACTCAGAGGAGTGGGGAACTGAAGCCTGGAAGGATGGACGGCG
This sequence comes from Candidatus Fermentibacterota bacterium, assembly GCA_016928395.1. GTDB lineage: Bacteria > JAFGKV01 > JAFGKV01 > JAFGKV01 > JAFGKV01 > JAFGKV01. The sequence continues at coordinate 1,570 of JAFGKV010000191.1, forward strand.
AAAAGACCGGAGAGTGAGCTCGGTAGTCGGCCATTGGGCCGCGAACTGCGCCGTGCGAACCGCCGACTGCGAGCCAGGCGAATTAGCTGACAGCCCACCGCGGTGAGCGTTCCCCGCAGCGGGGCTGAATCCCGACCCGTTCGCCTCCCTGAGCCAGGCCGCAGAGCGCCTCAGATCGGAACCCGGGCGGTGAGCTTTCCGTCAAGGAGGGTGACAAGCCGGTATCGATTCCGTGCCTGCCTACGATGAGCCGGGCCGCCCTGAAGACGCGAGATGGCCTGCGCCAGTCGGCCTGATGGTGCAGACACGGTCGGTTGACGATCCTCCCGGCCGGGAGACGTATCGGTCGAGGGGATCTCCTCAGCGGTCAAGGCAGAGGCGATCAGCACAACAAAGGCAAGCCATCGCATCGTAACCTCCTTCTTCCTGTGTACCGCGTGGGCCATCCTAAGGTTCCATCGGTGGCACGGAAGATCCTCGCCTCGTCGTTTCGATTGCCCCTCGCGGGAAGTTGCCCGTCTGACGTCCTCCGGCGGCACACTCGACTCCGGGATCATCGGGGAAACGCGAACGTACAGACGGCAGTGATGGTGACAGCGGCCGACAGGCTACCGGCGTTTCTCCGCCGGAGCACCCACACTTCATTTCAGGAACCTTCCGGGTGCCTATCCATTTCGTGCATAATGGCGTTTCGGCCGCGTTCCTTGGCGCGGTACAGCGCGGCGTCAGCCCGCTCCAGGAGATCGACAGCGGTGACGGGATCGTCGAACGACGTCACCGTGGCCACACCGCCGCTGATGGTGAAGGCGGGCACGGCGTCGGTTGATGATCGTACCTCCACCGCCGATTTCAAACGCGCGCAGATGCTCACTGCGGTGGCCTGATCGGTCTCCGGCATGAGCAGAGCAAACTCATCGCCTCCCCACCGTGACAATACATCGGTATCCCGGATCACCGACCTCCCGCGCGATGCAGTGGCGCGCAGCGCCGCGTCTCCGGTCGCATGGCCCGCGGAATCGTTGATGGTCTTGAAATGGTCCAGATCAAAGATCATCAGCGATACGGGCCGCCCGTACCGCTCTGCCCGTACCAGTTCCATTTCCACCCGCTCGTTCAAGGTACGCCGGTTGGGCAGTCCGGTAAGCTCATCGACTCTCGCTAACTCGGCCAAGTGATCCCTCTGACGCGTGATCTCCACGGTTTGCTCTGCGACCAGCCTCCGAAGCCTGCGTCGCTGCGCCTCCAGGTGTCTCACACGCCAGAAAGCCGCTGCAAAGCCGACGCCAACCAGGCCAAAGCCAAACCCCGCCCTCGCCAGTGCCGTCTGCCACCACGCGGGGGCGACTTCGACGGGCAGAACTAACTCGGGACCATCCCACTCGCCATGCTTCTGGCGGGCTTGCACGTTGAGTTCGTAGTGGCCGGGAGGCAGTCTGGTGTACCGGACCGGTGCGCCTCGCTCCAGGGGATTCCATGCGGTATCGAATCCCTGCAGGCGGTACCGGAACCCGATCTCCTGCTCGTTGAAGAAGCTGGGACAGGCAAGTCGAAAGTGCACGCTGTGGTCCCGGGATCGGCAATGAAACACTGTGGGAAAAGCCTCTACCGCATCATCGGCCCGCCCTTCGACGATCAGGGGTCTGGGCGGGGACGGCGTCACGATCCACCCCGGATTCACCACGGTTACGTTCTTTCCGGCGAGCCACACCCTGCCGTCGCGTGCCAGGAGCGCCGCGTTGCCATTGCATTCCTCCACTGCCACACCATCGTAGTAGCCGAAGGATCGAGCCTTCACGCCATCATGCATGGCGATGCCTGCGCTGCAGCCTATCCAATAGGTCCCGTCGCGGGCGCGTACCGCGTCAAAGGGAATCAGGTCGCCAACCTGCAGCCGCGTCCATCCTTCACCGTCCCGAACGGCGATCCCTTGACTCGTTACGAGGAAGACATGGCCATCCTGGTCGTGAATCGAACTGACCCTGCTGTCGCCGACCCACTCAGGCAAGGATACCTCCTCGGCACTCCCGTTCTCGCGCCAGATCCATAGTCGCGACCCGAGAACCCACCACCCCCCAGCGCTTCGCGGGACAACCCGACGGATCTCCTGGATTGAGACCTGGCGATGAAACCGGTGTTCGGTGAACTGACCAGAACGAGGATCAAGGCAGAACAACCCGCCGGATGTTGCGATCCACACCTCAGAAGCGTGGACTGGAAGAATGGAGCGGAGGAGTATCCGCCGGAACGGTGCATAGGGATATGGTCTGAACCGTCCCTCTGACCAACGACATACGCCGTTGAAGCCCAGAACCCAGACGCCGTCGTCTCCAGCCTTCAGATCAACAATGGACTCCTCAGGCAGGCCGTCGCGGGCGGTCAAGACCCGAGGTGCGCCCGCGGTGTCAATGGCCACAATGCCATTGTTCGTCCCCAACCACACAGACCCATCCCGCAACTCCTCCATGGCCCAGACAGCGTTGACGGGCAAATCGGCTCGGGACGTATAGTTGACGAAAGCCGGATGGCTGAGCTTGTCGAGGCCCGCTTCGGTGGCGCACCACAACACACCGTCGCTGTCTATCAGAAGATCGCTGATCCAACTGCTGGAGAGCCCTTCGGCCTCCGTGAATACTTCCGCACACCCTTCGTGCACGCGGTACAGGCCTTGATACGAAGCGATCCACAGGGCTCCCGCGGCGTCTAGCTCCATGGTGATCGATAGGGGTGGATCGCGACCGACAGGGAAGGGCAATCGAAAGGCTCGGCTGGAGAACCCGTCCCATGACGCGACCCACCCGTGATGGCCGTAGCACCAGACTGTGCCGTCTCTAATGGCCAAGACGTCGATCTCGAAGCCCCCCATCAGGTCATACGGCAAGGGGATGCGCCGCACCTGTCCACAGCTGTCAAGGAAAGCACCTTCGGTGGTGGCGATGAGAAGTCCGCGGCCGGGCAGATCGACTATAGCATCTATTGGCCCTCCTTCTGGCAGCGGGTGGAACGGGCCGGAAAGACCCTCATGCGAAACCGCGTAATACCCCATCTTCCCCAAAGCGAGAATCGAGCCGTCGTCGCGACGGCGAATGAGCGGGATCCTGTCACCGTGAATGAGGGGGGTGTCCGGCAGGGTCAGCAGCGTTCCATGCCGATCCATGTATTGGATTCCGGTACCCACATAGATCATCCACACTCTGCCATCGCCATCCACGGCAACGTCATCCGGCGACTCTGCCAGCAGGCCATCCTTCTGCCGCCACACGCAAAACTCCACTCCGTCATAGCGCACCAATCCTGCGCTGGACGCCATCCAGATCAAGCCGTCGCCACCCAGAGCCAGCGCACTGACGTAGGAGCTCGGCAAACCGTCACGGATGCCATAGTGCACCAAAGGAAGTTGCTGGGCCCGCAACGGTTGCAGGAAGCTGACACAGAGTAGCACCAGTGGAGTGTAGAGCCGCGGAGGTCTCCGACGGCGTGGTTCAGATCTCCGAAGCATTCTGTGACTCCATGTCGAGGCCAAAGCCCTCGAGTGCGTGCGACAATGATGGATTTGACGGGTTGAAAGTCGCTCCCGCATTTCGCAGGTCAAGAGCGACGATCCTCTTGACTCTGATGTGCACGTCCGTAACTACTCATGTGCATCCGGCGATCAGCCCGCCCTTGCCAGGAGGTGATTGATGAAGCGCCGTGAGTTTCTCAAACAGGTGAGTGCCGGTATCGCGGTTGTGGGGTGTGCACCGTCCTCCTTTGCGGATAACGTCGCTCCTCTATCCTCGGTCACGGCATCCATGACACCGCAGTCTTCCCTCGCCCGGGCCCGGGGCGCCGACCCGGAGGCCATGACCCATGCGGCGGTCGAGCGCCTCGGCGGGATGCGCACGTTCGTGCATAGGGGCGATAAGGTGGTGATCAAGCCCAATGTCGGCTGGGATCGCCCCTTCGCCATCCGAGCCAATACCCATCCTGACGTCGTGAAGGCGTTGGCCCGCATGGTCATCGAAGCGGAAGCCGCGGAGGTCCGGATCGTAGATTTCCCGGTCATGGGGCAGAACCCTCGCAACGCCTTCGAGGCCAGCGGCATGAACGCCGTCGGGGCTGAACTCGGGATACCAGTGTATCCGGTGTGTGAAGCCTCCGGCTTCGTGGACATCACGCTCCCCGGCGCCGAAGTACTCAAGACGGCCCGGGTCATTCGCGAGCTTCTCGAGGCGGACGTGATACTCAACGTGCCCGTGGCCAAAAGCCACGGCTGCACGAAGTTCACTGGCGCTCTTAAGAACTGGATGGGCATCGTGTGGAGTCGCGCATACTTCCACCAGAACTTCACCACCGATTCACGATCCAGCCCGGCCCACTGGAACCACATCGCATCCTGCATCGCGGAGATCCAGCAGCGCATTCCACCGACGCTGGCCGTGATAGACGCGCTGGCCATCATGAAAACCGGAGGCCCCCAAGGCCCGGGGGAGCTGGAGAACGTCGGCGAGATCCTGGCGGGCACCGACCAAGTCGCGTTGGATACCTATGCCGTCAGCCTCTTTGATACGATAGAACTGGGGGATGTGATAAGCATTCATCGCGCCGCCCAGCTCGGGCTCGGTACGTCGGACCTGTCGCGGGTTGCCATCTGGGACGCCTGATCATGAGAGGATGGGTCATTGCCGGAGCCTGCATGCTTATGTGCTGCGGAATCCACTATCGAGACAGGCATGACCCTTCAACCGGCCTACATGCACCCGCACGGGCGTGCACCCTCAGCGTGCCTGATCCTTCGCTTCTCGCGGACGCCGCCCTCCCCGCGGGCTGGTCCCTTGCGGAGGAGCCTCGCGCCTATGTCGGTGACCAGCTCTTTGACCTCATCGATGGAGGCGCGGTGCAGTACATAGACCACGGTTTCCAGTGGGCGCTGGCTGCAACCTATCTCAGCGAGAGCGGAGATCGCATGACCGCCGAGCTGTACCGGATGGCCTCGCCCCAACAAGCAAGAGACCTCTTCGTTGCCCGCGACTTCCCCGCGGAGCGCCCACCGGTGGGGGACGGAGCTCGGCTCCAGTCCGGCATGGTGGAGTTTCTGAGCGAGTGCTGCCTGGTCTCCCTGACCTACTTTTCGCTGGGCAACGACGATTCCACCTTGGTACACATAGCCCAACTCCTGGCTGACCATCTCGCCAGATAGCAGCAGAGACCTCGCTGAGCTCGGGTCTCAGAGTCGACGCCGGGGCTCAGCTCAAAACTATCGGCACTCAGCTCTCAGCCACCTGTGCTGCTTCGCTTCCCCACTTCTTCACCATGTTCCCTTGTCGAGCCTCCACGACTCCGAGTTCGGGCGTCTCCTGATGCAGAAAGGATCTGCCGGCAGTTGACAATCGTGCCACCACGACCTATCATATAGGCACACCTCGCCGCTTCATTCCGAATGCGCGGCGGGTTTCACACATCCGCGGGCGCCACACATCATCCCGCCCCGCATCCATCACCTTCTCCACAAGTGAGGTACATAGTGAGAAACTTGATGGTCCTCGTGTGCACATGTGCGCTTGGTCTCGTGACCTTGAGTTGTTCCAAGGATGACTCGACCAAGCCCGATCCCAGCGGCGATCCTTTAGGGACGCTTTCGGGAGTCGTCGAAGACGTGTACGGTTCGCCGATTTCCGGGGTCGACGTGAGCGCCGGCGCGCTCACCGGTCACACCAATGAGCAAGGCTGGTTCTACATCCCCGACGTACCAGTCGGCGATGTGCTCGTCGCCGTCGAGCACACGGGTTTTTTGCCCACGTACCGCACCACCAGCATCAGGCAAGGCCAGACGACTCACTTAGGAACACTGGTCCTTCTGATGACCGAAACCCTTTCCGTGCCGGCGGATCAGGGAGGCACGGTAGAGACAAGCGACGGCGCCGGTACGGCTACCTTCCCGCCCGCGGCCTTCGTGCAGCAAGACGGTCAGCCCTACGTTGGTGACGTTTCCGTGGAGATCGCCGCGCTCAGGCCCGGTGACCCCGGGTTCTACGGCGCGTTCCCCGGCTCCTTTGAGGGCACAAGGACCGACGGGTCCACCGTGCCCTTCGAATCATTCGGCTTCATGGGCGTGAACCTCTCCGGGTC
>JAFGKV010000192.1 GCA_016928395.1 Candidatus Fermentibacterota bacterium
AGTCGGCAGTAGGCAACCGGCAGTCAGCGGCCCGGCCCCTGAATGCGGAGGAAGGCGAGGAAGCTTGCGGAGAGGATTTGGGGACCGCAGGTTCCCTTCCGTCACAGAGTGGTGCAGGAGGGTGCCGGGCAGAGAGCTGTCGGCGCCCTTTGTCTTTGTGGGACAAAGGATAATACGCGCGAGCGAGGAGGAGGAATCCATGCGGACCCGTGTCTCGCCATTTGTGGTTTTCAGTATCGTCATTGGGTTGGTATTCCCGGTTATTGCCGACATCCCGCAGGTCATGACGTACCAGGGCAAGGTGACGGACTCCGGTGGCACCCCGGTCGTTGATGGTGGCTACACCATGACCTTCGATGTCTACGATGCAGCCAGTGGAGGCACCTCGCTCTGGAGCAGCGGCGCACTGACCGTGATGGTGAGCGGCGGGGTGTTCAGTGTCTTGCTGGGAGACACCGGGCAACCGGCTCTGAGCCTGGACTTCGCTTCGGACTACTGGGTTGAAGTGGACATTGCGGGCGACGCGCAGACGCCAAGGGTTCGCCTCGGCTCGGTTGGCTATGCGTACATGGCGAGCGGGCTGGTGGCGGGGACTGAGGTGAGCGGGTCGGTGACCAGCGGGACCTCCGCGGCCATCAGGGGCACGAATACGGCCACGACGGGCACCAGGTACGGGCTCCACGGCCGGAGCTACTCCACCTCGGGCAGGGGCGTGTACGGCGAGGCCGCCGCCCTCTCAGGCACGACCTACGGGGTGTACGGCGCGGCTGCGTCGACCACGGGCTATGCGGGCTACTTCCAGGGCAATGCCCGTGTCACCGGCAACCTGACCGTGGATGGAGCCCTTGCTGCTTCCGGCATAGGTGACATCACGGCGATCATCGCGGGCACCGGACTCATCGGCGGCGCCACCTCCGGCGATGCGACGCTGCACGTCGCGGTGCCCCTGGCTCTCACCGCCTCCAATGCGAATGCCATAGTATCGGGCACCAATTCAGGTGCAACGGGCGCTTCCCCAGGCGTGCAAGGCACGAGCGCCTCCACCGACGGTAGGGGCCTCTACGGCGTGGCGTTCGCCACATCAGGAAACACCTATGGCGTGCGCGGAGAGAGCGCTTCCACCTGGGGCGTCGGCGTCCACGGTCTGGCCTCCGCCACCTCGGGCACCACCTGCGGCGTGCGCGGGGAAAGCGCCTCCACCTGGGGCAGGGGCGTCCACGGTCTGGCGACCGCCGCCACGGGCACGACCTACGGCGGCTACTTCAGGAGCGACGCTGACGATGGCTACGGCGTCTACAGTCTAGCCTCCGCCACCTCAGGCATCACCTACGGCGTGCGTGGGGAGAGCTCCTCCACCGCCGGCAGGGGAGTCTCCGGCAGTGCTTCCGCCACCTCAGGCATCACCTACGGAGGCGACTTCGGGAGCGCTTCCACGGCCGGCCGGGGCGTCTTCGGTCTAGCGACCGCCGCCACGGGCACGACCTACGGCGTGTATGGGCGGAGCTCCTCCACGGCTGGCCGGGGCGTCTATGGCTTGGCCACCGCCTCCACGGGCACCACCCACGGCGTGTATGGGGAGAGTGCTTCCAGCGGCTGGGGCTTTGGCGTCTACGGCGTGGCCGTCGCCACCACGGGCCTCACGTGTGGTGTCTTTGGGAAGACCAACTCCGCCGATGGCTATGGCATGTACTACCAGGGAGGACTTGCCGGCACGGGCACGAAGAGTTGTGTGGTGAAGACCTCCAAGGGCCCGACGCTGATGTACTGCCAGGAGAGCCCCGAGAATTGGTTCGAGGACGTGGGCAGGGGGCGACTCGTTGGCGGCTTCGCACACGTGGAACTAGACCCTGTGTTCGTTGAGACGGTGACCATCGACGAGGTTCACCCCATGGAGGTCTTCGTCCAGTTGAGGGATGACTGCCGCGGCGTATTCGTGAAGGCGGGGATGACAGGATTCGACGTCAGGGAGCTGCAGAGCGGGACGAGCGACGCGGAGTTCTCTTATCGCGTGATGGCCAAGCGCAAGGGGTTTGAATCGAAGCGTCTGGACTACTGCGCGGCCGCGGAGCGGGATTCGTACCTGTTCCCGGAGCTTCGGGAGCAGGAGCGTCGGGAAATGGAAGAGGAACGCGCCCGCCACGAGGAAGAGCGTACGCGAATGGAAGAAAAGCGAGCACGGATGGAGCGGGAACGGCCCGAGCCGATCAGGGTGTCGGAGGCGGGCCGGTAGACGAGCGCGCCTGCCGGCACCATCGCCGCACCGTAGGGGAGGGCGCCTCTGCCCTCCCGTTGCTTCGGGCGACCAGAGACGGTCGCCCCTACGGGGGTTGGGTTGGCTCGGGGAGGGACGCGAGGAATGCCCGCACCGCTGTCCGCCCAGTCGACCGTGAACCCCTGGTGCGTAGAGATGTGACATGGCTCCTTGACCTGATGCAAAGAGCCCGTTTCTTGGCGTACGGCGCCGTTGCGATAGGGATACGCACCCAGGGAGCATGGCGGAATCGATGGGAATGGTTGGGTGTTTCCTCGAATGCACGACGCGTGGATTGAGAATCCCTGTTCGTTTTGCCCTGTGAGAGACTATGAGACTGGCGAGTTTCGAGAGGATCATTGCGTCACTGAACGAGGCAGACGTGCGGGCTCTTGTTGCCGGCGGTCTCGCCGTCGTAGCCCATGGCTACGGGCGACTGACGGTCGATGTCGATTTGGTGATTCAGTTGACTCCATCAAATGTCATTCGTGCATTCCAGGCATTGGCATGCCTGGGTTATCAACCGAGAGTGCCAATCACGCCTGGGCAATTCGCGGACCCGACACAGCGCGTGGCGTGGATTCGCGACAAAGGTATGATGGTTCTGAACCTCTTCAGCGACCTCCACCGGCACACGACCATCGATGTCTTCGCGGAAGAGCCGTTCGACTTCGACGAGGCCTATGGGAAGGCGCTCGTGCAGACACTCGAGGGTGGAACCGTCTGCCGGTTCGTCGACCTGACCACCCTGATCCGCATGAAGGAGCAGGCCGGACGAAGCAGGGATCTAGACGACGTGCGACATCTGCGCATGCTGCAGGAAGACGCAGTATGAGCGACCAGCGCTGGAAGATCGCGGAATCCGCGCCGGATTGGGAATGCGGGTGGGAAGACAGCGAGCGGTTTCATCTCCGTCGCTTCCGCGCTCTTTCCATCACGGAGAAACTGATGGCCATCGAGGAAATGGCAGACCTCACCGAGTTCCTCGGGCGTCGGGCGCGGGAACGTCTCAGGGCGTTAGGCAGTGGGCAGTCGGGCAATCAGCGAGCACCTTCGTGCATGGAGGGGTCGGCAGCGAACGTTGAATGACACCATCACCAGCCGAGGTGCGAGGTCGGGTGAATGGACAGGTCGAAATCCAGATCTTCTTTTCCGCAGGCGCAGAGGTCCAGACGGAACGACAGGGCCAGCATGAAGAGCATGAAGAGGGTTCACCCCCTCGACTTCGCTCAGGGTCAACTACACAGGGTCACCCCCGCATCCAACGGTGCTGGACCAAGCCCGCATCCAGCCGTGCGGGGCCAGGCGCGTCCCTCCAGAGGGGAAGCGTGCGGGTCACGCGTGCTCTCCCGCACGCCCTCCATCCTCGATCCCTTCCTTGTTCGTCAGGCGCCGTCCCACCCCGCCAGGCGTGCCATCATCCACCAGAAAGCGCGGCCCTTGAGGATGCAGTTAAGGGGGTGTGAGTGGGCGCAGCACTCGTCGCACATGAGCGCCGCCTGGGCCACGAGGTCGCTGCCGGGATTGGCGGCACACCACTCGTCGGCCCAGTTGCGCGACCAGTCATCATAGTCGCACCCATCGGTGGCTCCGCGGCCGAGGTAATCGGTGCCGTCGGGGTCGAAACGCTCGATGTCGGCGAAGTCGAAAAGGATCTTGCCGCGTTCCCGGCAGAATGCTCGAATCTGCTCGTTGCGGCTGTGCAGGTTGCCGCCGGACCCTGAACCATCCAGGTGACCGGTCATGTATACGAAGCGTATGTGGGGATACTCCTGCTCGAGCCCATGCATGGCCTCCAGGTAGGCCTGAATCCCCTGGGAGGAGTTGTCGGACACGCCGCCGCACCATGACCACATCACGACGTTGCGATCACCGCGGCTGTCTGCCAGCACTTCCACGGTGGCATCCCGCCACGAGAGATCGCCGTGATGCCCCAGATCGCCCTCTCCGAAGCACATGTCGTTCATGAACACCCCGGGCTCAAGGCCCCACCCGGAGTAGGAGAAATCGTACGTCGAGCCTGTCATGTCCCGGAGGGCCTCGATGCCCGTAATGATCTGGCTTCCATGGGATGTGTGGCTATACCCGACGCGCAGATCCCGCGCGGCCTGCCGAATACGCTCCATGGGCACCGAGGAGAGATCCGTGCACAGGTGACCGATGATGAAGTCATCTGTCGGGCCATCATCGGGGCCGATGGCATCGTCGTCGCCGCAGCCTACCGAAAGTATGCCTACGCACAACAGAACCGGCAGAAAGCGCATGGCTCAATCTCCTCCGGGTGGATACCTACCATCGTTCATTGAATTCGTTGTGCAGCACGGAGCCGCTCTCGTCTGTCCTGACATGAAGCGCATAGAGCTCGACATCTTCCGAGAAGAGATAGCTCAAGTCCTGCCAGATCACGTGATTGTCACCACCTTCACGGCGATGGCTCCAGAACGGGAACAGTACGCTGTTCTTGAAGCCCCTCACTGAGAGGAGACTCTCGGTAGACTCCACCGGGCCCGGGGCCGGCCTATACTCAATCCGGCGCCGCCACAGGGAACGGCGTTGCGCCGCGTCGATCAGCGCTGCATGGATGCCCTTTGAGTCTTCCTGAAGAACTAGCCACTGATTTCCACTGTGGGTAGCTGGGAATGCTTTGCGGCGCCAGGATTTGTCAGACACACCTGCCACGGCCAGGGCCGTGCGTCTCAGCTGGTTGGCGCGGAGGGATATCCCCAGCACGACGACTATGGCAAGACTTGCCCACACACTCCCCAGTTGTGGGACAGCCACAGATGCCACCGCTGCCGCCAAGAGGACCCAGAAGAACGGATTGAATCGCAGGCCGTTCGCTTGACATGCGATGCACGTGCTGTAGCGATGGTCTCGGCACGAGGGAGACGCAGTCACCGGGTTCAAGCCCAGGACCAAGGGAAACGAGAAGCGTCGCCTTGAGAAAGGGGCGAACAGGGCGATGCCGTTGTTGTGCATGAGAAGATCCAAGATGACATGGCTGGCCACGCCACCCATGGCCAGTGGCAGAAACGGCAGCCAGCCCCTGCCCGTAACAGCCCCCGCCAGGGCCGCGATGAGAAGGCCGGCTGCCGCGCCTCCTGGAATCGTATGGGCAAGCCCGTGGTGGTAATCGAGGAACGCTGTCCGAGGTATCTTACGGGTCACGAATTCGGCATCGGGGGCAATAGCGGCGGCAACGGCCGTGGCATACCCGGCGGCGTCAGCCTCGAAGAGCCCTCCGACCACTACTCCCGCCAGAACGTGGGTGAAAGGATCCACAGAGCCTCCTTGACGTGGCACCCGGCCGTTGTTGCGATTCTCAAAGGCCCGCCAGTATGCGCGCCATACGCCGAAGATGCAATGGCACCGGTGCGGAGGAATCCACCCTGGCCGCCAGCTCACCGCTTCCAGGCGCGTTGGATCCAGGGAACCGCCTCATGGAGGTGGCGGGTGAACGCGCCGACGTCGTAGTGGCTTGCACCGTCGATGACCACAAGCTTGATGCGGGCGCCCTGCTCTTGAATCAACCCTACGACGTCGGCGGTTGGCTTGACGGGCATGACCTCGTCGTTACGGCTGTGAATGACGTACACCGGGATGCGCCAGGGAACCGCTCCAGAGTCCTCCTGGGGGCGACCGGCCAGGATGAGCGCGGCGGTGAAGCGATCCTGATGGCGTGACGCGATGGTCCAGGCACCCGTTCCACCCATGCTGTAGCCCGTGATGAGGGTTCGCCGGGGATCGATCGTCCAGAGGCTCTGCACGTAGTCACGCAAAGCTAGGACGCTGGTCTCGGCTTCCGGGCTGGTCCATCGCCCATGTCTGCAGTCGGGCGCGACGATGATCGCCCCGAGCGTGCGCAGTCCCGGTTCGATGAGCTCGGTCAAGAACGGTCTACTGAAGTAGGGTGTGACGGTGCCGCCGTAGTGCAGTGCCACCACCAGGGGGACAGGCTTCCCGGACGCGTAGCCCTTCGGGATTGAGATGGTGTAGCGTCCGCCGTTGTTCGGAAGCGTCTCTTCACGAATCACCGGCGGTTCCTCTCCTCGGGCGCGTCCGGAGACGGCAGTCAGAACCACCGTGAGGATCACTCCCGCGATGACCGCAGCGCCAGAAGAAGTCATCATGGAACCCATGACCACAGGGAAGAGACCGGATGCGTGATGGTCGTTCTCATGCAGACATCATGGGAGACCTTCTCAGCCATGTCAACGCGTCGTCGCGCATTGATGGGCGAAGATCACTTCGATCATCAAGGGTCATACGAGTGACGAACGTTACACCACCTCGCCATTCTCCGAGGCCCCCGGAATGTGGCGTACGAGCCTCCCGCACGCCGAAGACCGAAGGCAGCCGTGACGCTGCAGCTCATCCTTGATCTCTGCACCCGGGGAGCGTAGTCTATTGGGAAAGCCGTGAATCATCCACAGGAGGCTGCCCATGGTTCGCAACGGAGCGATAGGTCTGAGCCGTCACGATATTGATGCGATCCGTCAGGAAGCCATGCAGTTTGCCGGCATCGGGCTGCTCACCGTCGGTGTCGACGGAACCATCATGTACGCCGACAGAGGTATGTTACGGATCTTCGGCCTTGAGGATCGTTTTCCCGATGTTGTCTCGGCATATGGCTTGGTGGCGGCTGACATCTTTGGGTGCACCGACATTCTGACGACGCTCACCGAGGCCGCGAAAGCGCGGGGCCGGGTGCACGCCGTTGAGTGCCAGATCCAGTCACCCAAGGGCGCTCCCAGATGGGTGCTATGCGATGCGTACGGTCTCCCCGCCTCCGGGCAACCCTTCGAGGCCGTACAGATCATGATGCGGGATATCTCGGGGCATAAGCGCGCGCAGCAGCATATCGCACGACTGCACGAGTGCCTCCGGGCGTTCGGTCCCGACCCTGAGGCCAATATCAACAAGCTGACCGCGTTGGCGGGTGATCTTCTCGGCGCATCGTGCGCCATGTACAACCGGCTGTCCAAGGGAATACTCGACGCCGTCGGGCAGTGGCGCACCCCCCAGGACTATGCCCGTGTCAGCCCTCCTGAGGGCCGGCTCTGCTACGATGTAATCAAACGGGGAGGCGGGGAGCCCGTGGTGGTCCGTGACCTGCCGTCGACACCGTACGCACTTTCTGATCCCAGTGTCGCACGGTACGGTTTCAAGACCTACGTGGGCGTGGCGGTCCACACAGGCGACCGCGTGGCAGGTTCGCTGTGCACCGTGTCTCGGCTAGACTGGGAGCCTTCCGACGACGATCTGGCGTTGCTGAACGTCGCCGCCTCGGCCATCGGAATTGAGGAGGCCCGGGCCGCCACCCAGCAGGGTAGGCCTGAACGGGAGGAAACGTATCGTTCGCTGATGGAGCAGAGCCTGGAGAACATCTACTTTCTTGACATCGAGTCAGGCCGCGTACTGGAGTCAAACCGGGCTCTGCAGACGCTGCTAGGCTATTCTGAAGAAGAACTCAATGGACTGCGGGCGCAGGATTTCGTAGCCCACGATCCATCCGACATCATGGCGAAGATCGAGCGAGTGCGAAACGAAGGACAGGTGTTCGTCGGCGAGCGGCACTACCGGCGCAAAGATGGAAGCCTCGTCGATGTGGAGGTAACCGCCAGTCTTGTGCGCCACGGAGGCCGGGAGGCTCTGGCCGTGGTATCACGCGATGTCACCGAACGTAACAGCGCTGTTCGCGCCTTGCGAGAGAGCGAGACCAAGTACCGCACCGTGGTCGAGCAATCGCTGCAAGGCATCGTCGTCGCATCGGACTCGCCGCTGCGTTTTGTGTTCGTCAACGAGGCAATGGGCCGCATTCTCGGGTACACGGTCGAGGAACTCATGGGTCTTTCGCCTGAGGGTATCAGAGCTTTGGTCTATCCCGAGGATCGAGAGCTGTTCTTCCGGCGTTTTGCGGACCGCTTAACGGGCACCGCGGTGACACCACGATACGAGTTCCGTGGCCTTCGAAGGAGCGGCGCTGTCTGTTGGCTGGAGATTAGTTCGTCCCTCGTCAAGTACGGAGACTCCCCTGCGATACAGGCAATGTTTATCGATATCACGGCCCGCAAGGAAGCCGAGGAGTCCGTCAGGCGGTCGGAGGCGCGATACCGCATGACTCTGGAGTCCATGGGCGACGCTATTCATGTCGTTGATCGCGACTTCCGGATCGTCTTGTTCAACAGAGCTTTCCGGGACTGGAATGAGAGATTGGGTCTTCCCAGTGAGGTCTTGGGCCTGCAGCTGTTTGACGTGTTTCCATTTCTTCCGTCCTCTGTAGCAGAGGAATACGAGAGGGTTTTCTCCTCGGCGCACACCTTGGTGACTGAGGAGTCCAGCGATGTTGCCGGCCGACCCATAGTGACTGAGACTACGAAGATCCCGATGATGGAGGGGGACACCGTGGTTTCGGTCGTCACTGTTGTCCGCGATGTCACCGAGCGCACCCGCGCCCACGCAGAGCTGCGGCAGAGCGAGGAACGGTTTCGAGAAATGGCCGAACTCCTCCCCGAGATTGTGGCGGAGACGGATCTCGATGGCAGGCTTACCTTCGTGAACCGTAGAGGGTACGAGGCGACCGGGTATACCCAGGAGGATCTCACCAGGGGAATCCGAATCATCGATCTGATCAGCCCCGACCAGCGGGCCGCTGCAGCCGAGCTAATCGAACGGATACTCAGAGGAGAACCATCGGAGGAGCACCAGTACACCTTGGTACGAAAAGACGGGACGACATTCCCCGTCATTGTGAAGTCCGCGGTCATCCAGAGAGACGGACACGCCGCTGGCCTGCGGTCGGTGGTCATGGATATCACGGAGCGGGTTCGACTGGAGGAACAGCGCCGCCAGGGTGCAAAGATGGAAGCCATCGGGCAGCTTGCCGGAGGCATCGCCCACGATTTCAACAATCTGCTGACCGGAATCTTGGGCTATGCCGGCATGCTCTCCAAGGAACTCTCCGAAGGCAAGATGCAGCAGGCCGCGCGCACGATCGAGGTGACGGCCGAACGCGCATCGGAATTGACCACACAGCTTCTCGGCTTCGCGCGGTGCGGAAAACTGCAGGTGGTGCCGGTGGATCTGCACAAGAGCATCCACGAGGTAGTTGCACTGCTGTCGCGCACCATTGACCCGGCAATCCGGCTCTCAGCGAACCTCAAGGCCGCTCATGCGGTGGTCATGGGGGATCCTGCTCAGATGCAACAGGTGTTGCTTAACCTGGGTCTCAATGCCCGGGATGCCATGCCCAGCGGGGGGGAATTGGTCTTCCAGACCGACACAGCTGACTTGGACGAGGCATATTGCCGAGTCCATGTGGATGCCCAACCGGGCCGTTGGCTTCTTCTCTCCATCACCGACACCGGCCACGGGATCCCCAAGAACATTCAGGGGAGGATCTTCGAGCCCTTCTTCACGACGAAGGAGCCGGGAAGCGGCACAGGCATGGGGCTGGCAACGGTCTACGGCATAGTGCGCAACCATGGCGGGCGGATCGAGGTGTACAGCGAGCGTGACAAGGGCGCCACATTCAAAGTGTACCTGCCTTTGGCCGAGCCAGGCTCAAAGGCGCAGCAGCTTCCGGTCACCGATCCGCCCCGAGGTCAGGGGCGAATTCTCGTGGTAGATGACGAAGACGTGGTGTTGGCGGTGGCGGAGGATATCCTCAAGGAATTGGGGTATGAGGTGACCGCGGTTTCCGGGGGAACGGCCGCAGCAGAGTCCTACCGCAGGGAACACGTCTCGGTAGACCTGGTCCTCCTCGACCTGGTCATGCCCGGCATGGATGGCAGGGAATGCTTCGCCGAGATGAAGAAGGTGAATCCCGATGTGCGGGTGCTCCTTTCCACGGGATTCGGCATGAATGGGCGTGTCCAGGAGGCTTTGGAGGACGGCATGATTGGGTTCGTGCAGAAGCCCTATCGTCTGGCCGAGCTGGGTCGCGCGGTTCGAAACGCCCTGGGGGTGCGGCCATCGGATGCAGCGGATGCGTGAACGGATTCTTGTAGCTGCCTTCCTTCTTGCGTGTGTGGCGGGTTTCCCCGTATTCGCGCAAGGCCCTCCCTACCCCATGGGGCATCGCACCATCACTTTCCACGACTCGGCGCGCAACGATCGCGCCATCTTGACCGAGATCTACTACCCTGGGGTTTCCGCGGGCGACAATGTGCCGACGGCGGAGCCTACGGGCGAAGGGTTCCCGGTGGTTACGTTCGGCCATGGGTACCTCATGACTTGGAGTGCCTACGAGAACATCTGGAGTGCTCTCGTTCCGGAGGGATACGTGGTCGCCTTGCCGCGTACCGAGGGGGGCTTGTCTCCCGGCCACCTTGACTTCGGGCTCGATCTGGCATTCCTGGTAAGCCGGTTGCGCATCGAGAATGCCGAGCCCTCGTCACCCTTCCATGGAGTGTTGGCGGAGGCTGCGGCCATCATGGGGCATTCCATGGGCGGCGGCGCCGCGGTGTTGGGCGCCGGTTCAGATAGCACCATCACTGCCTTGGCGAACCTGGCTGCGGCCGAGACAAGCCCCTCGGCCATTGCGGCTGCGATGACCGTCTTCTGTCCCTCGCTGGTGGTCTCGGGCTCCTACGACGGCGTTGCCCCGCCCGGTCAGCATCAGATTCCAATCTATGCCGCTCTCTCCTCGCCCTGCAAGACATACCTCTCCATCCTCGGGGGTAGCCATTGCCAGTTCGCCGAGTCGAACTTCTACTGCGAACTTGGTGAGATCGGTGCGCCGACTCCGTCGATCGATCGCCCGACCCAGCACGCCTTGGTCTCATCGTTCCTCGTTCCGTGGCTTGACTTTCATCTGAAGGGAGACCACACGGCCTGGCATGGGTTCGAGGCGTTGCTCTTTTCCTCCGAAGCCGTTTCTCTCCAGCATGAGTGCGACATAGTGCCTCCCGCGCCTCCGGAGATCGTCTCCATATCCCGTGAGACTTTGACAGTCACTCTGACCTGGCGGCAGTCTCCCTTCGCCACGGGTTACCACGTGTACGGGTCTACCGACGCGTTTCACAATTCGCCGGGGAACCTAGATGGCGTCACTGCGGACACCTCGTGGTCGGCCATCGAGGAAAGCGTGCAGCGTTTCTACCGGATCACCGCGGTAAAGGGTACATCCTGACAGAAATCGATGGGCTCGTTTCGTCCGGCGTGCACTATTCGCGGTTGCTGGTTCACCACTATCCGATCTATTTATCCTCCGGACGGGATGACCGGATTGCCGGGTGCTCAGCGTTGGTCCATCCATCCTTCTGTCAAAGCGGTGCCTAG
>JAFGKV010000193.1 GCA_016928395.1 Candidatus Fermentibacterota bacterium
CAATCCCAGGACGAGACTGGTCTGGGCTGATGACGAAAACCCGTCACTCCCGTGCGAGAGAGGATAGGAAGGCTCCCGCCGGAGCCGGTTCTGTGAGCCCCCCTAACGAGACCGTCAGATTCGGGGTTTCTCTTCCCCTGAGCCTGCTTCAGGAACTTGACGGCAAGGTCATCGCCCAAGGCCGTGCCTCCCGTTCGGAGTTCATCCGCGATCTCATCCGGGAGAGGCTCATCAGGGAGAAATGGGCGGGCGACGAGGACGTGGTCGGGGTGCTCACCATCGTGTACGACCACCATCAGCGGGAGCTTCCGAGCCGGATCACGGAAGCCCAGCACAGCCATTACCTACATACAGTGTGCACGACTCATGTCCATTTGGATCACGATGCCTGCTTGGAGGTCATCATTATCCACGGCAAACCCAGCGACATCGAAAGGCTGAGTACCCAGCTCGGCGGACTGCGCGGCGTCAAGTTCAGCAAGCTGACGAGAACCTCACGAGTCGAGACATAGCCGGCGGCGCCCCGTGCCAGCGGACGCACAGAATCCGAACGCGAAAACCGAAACGCGGGGTCTTCTCAGGGCACGGAGCTGAAGTGCCGGCTCTCGCTCCTGCGGGATCAACCGTGGACTACAGATCCTCCGGCAGATGGATGGCGAACTGGCAGTGATCGTCGCCTCGCAGCAGGGTCTTCACCACGTCAACGCGAACAGGCCGGCCGATGGCGCCTTCCCACTGGCGTCGCTCCCACCCCGACGAGCAGTAACAGAACGTCGGCGACATCCCCTCCTCCATGTGCTGCCGGATGATGGTGCAGAAACATGCAGCCTTCCGCTTCTCTTCGGGCGTGGTCGCCTGCTCGAATGCCTTGGGGTCACGAGGGTTCTTGGTGGAGAAAATCGTGCGCCCCTCACGATAGGGGCGCCTGCCCCAGACCGGATCGTTCTCCATGAACTCGAGGACTGCGTCCACGGCCAGCAGCCCGTTGCCGGTGGCTTCCCTCGCCTCCTCGTAAACGGCTCGGAGCCGCTCCACCTGCTCCGCGGGGAACACATGCGCACACCGGGACAACACTTCGTACTTCTCGAACTCCGTAGCTGTCTCGTCCACGCGTTGCACCGCACCCTTCGCCCAGGCGAACCGTTCGTCCGCCGCCGACTCCACGGTCAGCACGTCTTGCCCCACCATGATGGCCTGCATGGCGGCGGAGCCCAGCACACGATCCAGGTTCCCCCGGAAGAGCCTCTCCCAGTCGTGGATCACGAACTGCACTTCAATCCGGCTCTTGGTTGGGTCGGAGAGATCGTGGTACACCTCGCGGCAGAACTCGTCCGAGATGAGCCCGTGGGAGTAAGCAGAACTGAACAGCGTCCGGTACGCGCCGCCAATCCCGTCGAGGCCGCCCTCGTGGACCAGGGAGAGGACAGGCGTTGCGGGCAAGAGCCGGGTGGTAATCCCCTCACCCTCGACCGCTCGGGTTACCGGATACCCCGCCTCGACGTCGGACCCATCCTTTACAGGCGTGATGAAGTTGATGATGACAAACGGCGGCCCCGCGATAGCGTCCGTCGGAATCGTCCCTGCGAACCTCGCAAAGACGGCGGGCAGCTCCTCGCGCTTCTCCAGAACGAACCGTGTCGTGGCCGCCAAGGTGGGAGAGAGCTCCTTGTGCTGAATCCCCTTCTCTTCCAGTGACATTGTGTAACCTCCCAGGCTCCGCGCGGTATGTGGGCACAACAAAGATGCACGAATTGTGCGAGAACGCCAGGAGAGAAAGGGGGCCGCTGATGAGAGGTGGCGGTCAGCCCGCACGGTCCCGGCGACCGCATACCGTCACTCCGAACGCTGTCACGGGTAGCTTGTCGCCGAGGGTGCGACCCGCAGATTGTGGAGGTTTGTACTTCCGGTGAGTGCGCTCCCGCTCCCGGCATGAGATAGCATCCATCAGGAGGTCTGCGTGAGCAAGAGCCGTCTGCAGCGCATCCGCTCTCTGACGAAGCGCCTCGCGTTCTCCGTCGTGCCTCTGATCGTTCTGGCCGGCATCAGCGAGACACTCCTTCGGATAGACGAGCCCTCATGGATGGCCTGCGTGCGCACCCGCGCATGCCCTCCGCATGATCTTCGACCCGCGTTCTACACTCAGCAACGAGGGAATTTCGTCGTGGAGACGGCTGAGCCGCTGTCGCTCTACCACCCGACCCGCTTCTGGTGGCCAAGGCCCCACGTGCAGGGAACGGTGTGCGGCACTCCCGGCGTGAGAACCAACAGCTTCGGCCATCGAGGCCCTGAAATCGAACTCTCCCCCACCAGGAGGAATGTGCTCCTCGTCGGTGATTCCGTGGTGTGGGGCAGCGCCGTTCAGGAGACGGAACGGTTCTCCGATCGTACCGGATCGCTTCTGAGAGCTCGACCCGGTCTGGGCGATGTGCAGATGGTCAACGCGGCGGTGGTGGGATTCTCGACCTTCCAGGCGTTGCAGTATGTCAAAGAAGAGGGGGCACGCTTCCGGCCCGAAGTCGTGATCGTCTGCGCGGGGATCAATGACTGCTGGCTGTTCAACAGAAGCGACCGCGAGAGCTACCGGGCCAACATGACAGTGCCGCAGCGCGTCAAACGCTTTTTGATGAGGTCCAACGCCTTCGTGCTCATCGATCGCTACGTGCGGGAACTGGCGACGTGGATCCGCACAGGAGAGAACCCGGCGGGCCTCACCTTCATGTTTCGGGAGCCATGGAACCCACGACGGCAACATCGCAACTCCCCTGAGGAGACCGAGCTGAACATCGAGGAACTGGGCGCCTGGGCCGCCAAGGCCGGAGCCGGGGTAGTGCTGATTCTAGAAGATTACCGCACAGAGCATCCTGAGAACTGGGATCCGGTCGCCTTCGTAGAGGGCCGGCAGCGGCTGCAATCGCGTGCCGCTGCGCGGGGGTGGCGGGTGATCCGCATTGACAACATGAGGAGAGCCCCCTATCGCCTCCAACCCGCCGACTACTTCGTCGATTTCTGTCACCTGAACCCGAGGGGACATGAGATCGTGGGGGCCTGGCTGGCAGACGTCTTGGAGGAACTGCTCCGGGAAAGCGCCGCATGAGTCTCGCCCATGCGGCGCACACTCACCGCACCCCAGAGGAACCCCGATGTCAGGGGGACGAGCTCATGAGGCCGTATGGGACAATCTGAACCGGATGGGTGACGGCCGGCGCGATGGTTGGTTGCGCATCGCCGATATCAGGCCCGATTCCTTCAGGTGAAGGAGGTTCTCGGCAATCCATGCATCGATCAGCAGAGGATCCACCGTCTTGCTGGGGAGCTCGGGGACATCAAAATCACGGAGAATGAGATCCGTCATAGGTCTTCCTCGACCAGGCGCGCCAGCCCAGGAGGACCGTATCGCTCGCAGAGCCGGCGCAGCTCACTCACGGGCAGCGCGTCTGGATGTGCCTTCACCAGCGCCACAATGTCGCCGGCCTCTCTGAGCCGACGCTGGGGGTTGTGCTTGGCGGCGTGGAGCTTCAGGGCGACAAGATGAGGCAGCGATGGAACCCGGAATACGGCGGAGCCGCATCTATACTCGGCACTGTCCTGATCGAGTGCGACGAGGGTCGTTTCGTCAACAAGAAGCAGATCCACATCAATGATGGCCGGGGAATCATGCACGAAACGCCGGAAGGCGGCGCTTCTGGCCGTCTCTCGATACCCCACCTCAGCGAGAATGCTAGCCAAGTCATCGGCGCCCTCATCGGCAAGGAGAAGGTCTATGTCGATGGTCTGACGAACCACGCCGTATGCCTGCAGCGCGTATCCGCCGATCAGAAGCACCCTGATGCCCGTCTCCTGCAGTAGCGTCACCAGTAGCTCAAGTTGGCCTCTCATGGCGATCCTCTATCTTGCGCCGACGCGTTTCACTATTCGCTGTGACGAGTCTTCGGGAGTCTCGCACGATTGCAGGAGCCAGTCAGGTGGCCTGCCGTGTTCGCGTGCGGATTCGCGGCGAGACCAGGGGCAGCCCGACAGATCGCATCCAGCCAAGCGGGGCCGAACGCCTCGCTGGCTTTCACTGCGATTCCGCCGTCCACAACCGCATCCACTGCACGATCGCAGCATTCGCGGCACTAATGTTCGTGGTGGTTGCGGGATTCCCAACGCTGCCGATGTTCAGCCCGTGGTCTCCGCCAACCACCACCACCGGCACGCGTCGCGCAGCCCCGGCTAGGGCCCCATAGAGCACAGGCAGGGGACAGTTCGCCTCGTCACCCTCGCCCAGCGCGATCAGCACGGGGCGTCTCTCCGCCAGCAAATCCGGGTAATACTGCCCGACGGCATCCTCGGTAGGGATCACCGGGGTGAGCAGCACCAAGGCCGCGAGAGAATCATCTTCAGCGAAGACTCCAGCGGCCAGGACCGAACCCATGGATTTCCCTGCCAGCATTAGGTAGGCCGTGTCGACCCGGTCATGGCGCCTGGCGTGGCGGATCATCGCTCGCAAGTCTTCGATCTCATCGACAAGGCCCTCAGAAGGTGCTGTGCCCGCGGAGAAGTAGTGCCAGTCGAAGGTGAACACAGCGAATCCGGCGGCCGTGGCCTGCGCGGCGAGATCGGTGAAGATGGGAAGGCCCTTATGATATCCTCGTCCCGGCGCAACCACGAGACACGGGGCTCGATCGGCGCCCGCGGGAAGATAGATCGAACACTCGACCTCTCGGGCGTCTGAAGTCGTAACGCGCACGGACTCTGCGGCATCCGGCGCCGCCAGGCCAAGACTCAGCAGCACGGTCAGACTGAAGATCATGAGCTTCCTCCCGGGCCACGCAGGCTTTCCTGCAGTTCGACAAGGCGAATCGTCCGAACCGGTCGTGGCCGGTTCGGACGATGTATCGAAGGTGTCGCGTCGACTATGCGGTCTTCGGGGCAACCTCGATAACCATGGTGCCGGCCATGGTATCGCCCAGACGCTTCCCCTTGGGATCGCTGAAGACCTTCATGAGCTCCATGATGCCCAAAATGAGCATGGCGATGCCAAGGACGATGTTGATGAGCCATCCCAGAACGGGAATCACCATGAAGAATGCCATGATCGGCCCGATGGCGAACATCCAGTTGCGCTTGGCGGAGGTCGCGTAGTCGATCTTGGCTGTGGGGTTGGCCTCCATCACCACCGACAGGCCCATGAGCTTCTTGCCGACACTCTTGAACTCGAGAGCCTGAATCGGCAAGGCATCCCGCAGGAGCATGTAGGCAGCGCCGACGATGCCTCCGATGACCGGGATCGCCGAGACGACCCCCGCCAAGATGCCATCGATCAAGGTGGCGATAATGCGTTTGGTCGGGTCGGCCTTCTGAAGCTCAGGGCTGACAGGAACACCGGTCTGCGCGACGTCACCATTCATTGCGGCCTCCTTCTCGGACCCTCTACTGAGAAATCATGCTCTCAATGGAGCCCTTGTCGCCTGTGGATCCCGAATCGAGTCGGGCGGCTCGATCCCATGAAACGCGATTATGGTGAAACATACGTAACGGTTCGTACCATCTGATGTCAAGCCAGGCGCATGCGTAGGGATCCCCTCCTTCGCTGCGGTGTACGACCGCGTGCGGATGCCGTGCCGGCGCCGTTGATGGGCCGGTCATGGCAAGGTCCAAGGTGACCATACGCCTCACACACGCCCACGCAGGAGGAAGACAGTGGACTTCGCCGAACTCATACAGAAACGCTACAGCGTGAGGGCATACCGCCCGCTTCCAGTTGAAGAAGAGAAGCTGGCCGCGATCCTGGATGCCGCCCGGCTAGCGCCCACCGCGGCCAACCGGCAACCGTTCAAGATCGTCGTCATCAGGCCCCAGGGCCGGGAGCAGGAGCTGAGACGCA
This sequence comes from Candidatus Fermentibacterota bacterium, assembly GCA_016928395.1. Lineage (GTDB taxonomy): Bacteria > JAFGKV01 > JAFGKV01 > JAFGKV01 > JAFGKV01 > JAFGKV01. The sequence continues at coordinate 5,867 of JAFGKV010000193.1, forward strand.
TCTATGATGCAGACTGGTTTGTTTCCGCGCCCGTCATTCTGGCGGTGATCGGCATCCCCGCCAAGAACTGGAAGCGCAAGGACGGCAAGAACTACAACGACGTCGATGCAGCTATCGTCATGGACCACATCATACTCCAGGCCGCCGACATGGGCCTTGGCACCTGCTGGATCGGCGCCTTCGATCCCCAGGCGGCTCGGGAGGTTCTGGCGCTGCCCCCGGACGTCGAACCCATCGCATTCACCCCCCTGGGGTATGCCGCAGACAGCCCCAAACCCAAGCAACGAAGGCCGCAATCGGAACTCGTCGCGTTTGACCGCTGGTAACCCGGTCGGTGTGGGGCGGCGTGCGACCTCTGTCCGGAGCTATTCTAAGCTTAGAATAGCTCCGCTCCCCTGCCACACAGGTCATCATTGCCCCGGGCGCATGTGGTGCGGGCAGATCCCGTGGCCCGGTCGGATCGCGCAGCCGGTGGATCAAGACCTGGAATGCCCTCTGCCGTGCGATGCGCGGAAAAACACAGAACCCCAACGAGTAGGCTAACCGGCGAGACCCATGTGTCACAAGGCGGATCGTCGATGAACGTTTTTCCTTGACGCCTTGACTCATCGGCGTATCTATACGCGACATTGTTCACTATGCCTGAATCCGCCTGCGCTCCCCCCCCGACCGGAGGCCGAATGCAACGGACGCCGAGGCTGCTGCGAGAAGACCGCCTGAGCGACTTCCTCTGTGCCCTGCCTGGTGACCATTGCTTTGTGTCTGTGGAGACGAAATCCGGCACCGACTACGCCGAATACCCGACCTCCTCGACTGCTCTTCGGTTCCACCGTCCGACATCGCCCATCAAGCAGTTCTTCCTGCCCCCCAGAGAGCACATCGCCGCCTATTGGGGAGCCCAGGGCCTCCCGGAGATCGTCCCGTTCAGCTTGGTGGGGTTGCGCAACTGCGATCTGCTCAGCCTCCGCTACCTCGATCACGTATTCCTGGGCGGCATCTGCGAGGATCCGTTCTACAGGGCACGGCGGGCGGCGGCATTTCTCGTGTCTGTGGACTGCCTCCCCCCCCAGAAGACATGCTTCTGCACGGCCGTGGGCGGAAGGCCATACCCCGAAGGAGGGTTTGACATCAATCTGTCACCCGTTGACGACGGCTATGTGGCGGTGGCAGGGAGCGATGCGGGTGAGTCCCTTCTGGCGGGCCTGCCCTTCCTGGAGGATGCCGGCGACCACCTCCTCGGCCAGGTGGAGGCGGCACGGTCGTCGATGGTGGAGGCGTTGGCGCCAGCGGCCGGATCGGTGGACCCGGACAGAGCGGCCCGGACGCTGGCGGGAACCGAGGTGAATCGGGCCTGGGAGCCGTGGGCGGGCAAATGCGTCGAGTGCGGCGCCTGTACCGCGGTATGCCCAACATGCCACTGCTACTACATCATTGACACGCCGGGGATTGACCCCGAGATACAACCTGGCGCCTATGCCAAGGTTCGTACATGGGACAGCTGCCTTTTGGCGGAGTATGCTCGAATGGCAGGCGCCGGCGCAAAGCTTACTCCCCGGCCTCGGCTGCGAAGCAGGCTCTCGAACCGCGTGCTGCACAAGTATGTGTACTCGCCCGACCAGTATGGGATGTGCGGGTGTCTGGGGTGCGGGCGATGTGATGAAGCCTGCCTGGGCGGCATGAAGATACGCGACATGGTAGATGCGGTTGGTTCCCAGCGATGACCCTGCACGCGAACCCGTACGAGCCCATCGCAGCCAGGCTGGCCGAAGTGGTTGATGAGACCCCGACCATCAAGACTTTCATTTTCACCCCCGATGAGCCCATCCCGTTCGTATCGGGCCAGTTCGTCCAGCTCTGCCTCCCCGGTATCGGTGAGGCGCCCTTCACCCCATCGAGCTCGCCTCGTGAACCCAACAGGATCGAGATCACCATCCTCCGTACTGGAGCGGTTACCGAAGCGCTGCACCGGCTAGAGCCGGGGGCTGAGCTGGGGATCCGGGGGCCCCTGGGCAAGGGATACCCGGTGGATGAGCTGGAGGGAAAGGACATCCTTGTGGTCGGAGGAGGTGTCGGGCTCGCGCCCTTACGGGCGCTGCTCTACCACCTGTTCCACATCCGGGACCAGGTTGGCAAGATCGAAATCAAGTACGGCGCCCGCTCGCCGGAGGAGCTGCTGTTCCGCCGTCAGTACGGCCAGTGGTCTGTCCTGCCCGGCGTTCGGTTCTCCGCGACGGTGGATGTACCCCATCCGCAGTGGACGGGGCGAACGGGCGTAGTCACGGTATTGCTTGATGACATCCAGCTGGATCTGAAGAGCTGCCTCGTGTTCTCGTGCGGCCCTGGTGTCATGTTCAAATTCGTGGTGCAGAAACTGCTGGAGCTCGGCGCCAGACCTGAGCAGATTTACCTTTCGATGAACCGACGGATGAGCTGTGGGATCGGGAAATGCGGGCGGTGCAACATAGGTCCGTACTATCTGTGCAAAGACGGGCCTGACATGAACTACGCGAAGATCATGGGATACGCGGATGTATTCTAACGAAGACTCCCGGGAGAGAGGGTGGAGCCGATGCCTGTTCTGCTCGCTCCAGTGCGACCTGGGCATCCGAGACGCCGGAGGCGGCCGACTCGAAGCGGTATTCCCCCCGGAGGGAGGGCTCTGCAGCCGGGGACAATGTGTCGGAGAACTGGCCATGCGGGTCCGAAGGGGAACGGTTCGCGACGGCATGACGGGCGAAGAGCTGCCCCTTGCGCGCGGCATTGAAAGGGCGGCAGCTCATCTACGCGACAATCCGGGTCTCGATATTATCGTCGACGGCAATCACCGGGGAGAAGTGCTGGCGATGGTCGCGGCACTGGCGGCCCGCAACCCCGAACGGATCCGGGGATTCGTCGCTTTGCCCGGTGAAGACCTGCTGATGCTGGAGCATGCGTGGTCCAGTGGTGTCCGCTCGGGCGGGCTCGAGACCGTCGAACATGCCGACGGATTACTGGTGATCGGTGACCCCTTCTCCAGTCATCCCCGAAGCGCCAAACCAATCCTTGATTTCAAGCGACGCAATCGCCGTTCCCCCGTGGTCGTAATCGACAGCTCCCCCCGGCGTACAGCCCTCTTTTCGACTCATCCCGTCATCATTGACCCTGCCCTCGTCCCTGCCGCAGTCGCCAGCGTGATCCCGAAAGACGCGGCCGCGTTCCCGCGTCAGTCGCCCGGCGAGATCGACCCCACCGGAGGGCTGGATCGGGCCCTGTCTGCCCTCGGAAAATGCGCTCGCCTGGGCATCATCATCGCATCAGCTCCCGGGCGGGGCTGCCACTGGTCGGCTGCGGCGTACTATGCTGGGCTGCTGACCCGCGTGCAGGGATCCGTGCTCGGCGTGTTGACGCAGTATGGAAATGCACGAAGTGCGTCTCGTTTTGTTGCGTCTGGTGCCCTGCTGCCCGTTGGTCTCATGACAGAGATGGCGCCGGAGGATCGATCGGTTGCGGTGGTCGGTGAACAAGACTGTCTTCTGAGCGCCACCGTGTGCAACCATGTGGCCCGAGCACCGCACGTCGTCCATATCGGGCTGGGCCCGATGAACTTGACACCCGCGCTCGACTTCCCGGGTGTGGGCTTCTTCGAGGATGCGGGCTCGGTGCTTTCATCCGACGCTGATTGGGAGTTTGTTCCCCCGGCACTCGCGCCGCCCGACGGGGTGCCTTCAGCCGCGGGTATGCTCAAGTCAATCATGGAGGTCGCCGGTTTCAATGTGGATGAAGGCCCCTCCGCACTCCCGAAGCACCCCGAGTTTGTCGCGCCACAGGCGATGCCTCCTCCTGCACCGATCAAGGGAGCAGGCCCGCTCAGAGGCCTGCTCTCCGCAGACCCTGAGCAGTTTGTCGACGGCCAGCTCACGGGCCTCACCAGCCTTCTGGGCTCCCGTACTCCGACCGTCATCGTGGCAACCGCTGACTGTACCCGATACGGCATCGAAGCCGATACGCCAGTGACGGTGTCGTCCGAGAACGGGCAATGCGCCGCAGTTGCGAAGTCGTGCATGCATCAACCGTCAGGAATCGCCGTGATCTCATGCACAAACAGCGACGCAAAGGGGCTCTTCCAGTGGGAACTGTGCGGCGGAATACCCGTTGCCAAACCGTCGCGGGTCTTCATCGAATCCTCTCGGAGTGCCCTCTGATGCCGGGCCTGAATGGGATAACCGCGCGCGTGGTGCTGGACATCGATCTCTGCATCGACTGCAAGAGTTGCGCTGCGGCCTGCTATTTCCATCATAACAACATGCCCATTGTTGGCTTCGGCTCATCCCCCGGGGCGACGCTCCCCGTGATTTGCCGCCAATGCGAGTTCCCTGGATGTGTCGACGCGTGCCCCAATGAAGCCATGGCGCGGGACGAGAACGGGGTCGTCTCTCGATCGTTGTTTCGCTGTACCGGCTGTCTGAGCTGTGTCATGGGATGCCCGTTCGGCGTCATCACCGAGCGGCTGGAGGGGGAGCACGTACCTAAGTGCGACCTCTGCGAGAATCGGGTGCTCGCCGGCCAGGAACCCTGGTGTGTCGCCAGTTGCTCCAGCGGCGCCCTGAAGTTCATGGACCCGGGCAAGGCTGAAGAGGCAGGCCTCGTGCTGCTGGGCGGGCGCACGGCGGGCTTCCGTCCATGGGGACGGAGGTAAGGGCGATGAGGGAGATGGGCCTCGCGCTGCTGGTGTTGTTCGGAGCGACCCTCGCCACAGCAGTGCTTGGCCTGATCACCCGGTTCATTGACCGAAAGGTAACGGCCAGAGTGCAGTGGCGGGTGGGGCCGCCATGGTACCAGACTTTCGCGGATATCCTGAAGCTCTTGGGCAAGGAAACGCTGGTGCCGGGGCTGGCAAAGGGAACGCTCTTTCTGGCCTCTCCCGTGCTGGGCTTCGCCGCCACGTCGGTGGGGGCTACCATGCTCTGGAGTCATGCCCTTGGGCTGGGGTTCGCGTTCTTCGGCGACATCATCGTGCTGGTGTACGTCCTTACCATTCCCTCGTTGATGCTGGTGCTTGGGCCGGCCAGCAGCGGCAGCCCGTACGGTGCGGTGGGGGCCAGCCGTGAGATGAAGCTCCTACTGGGCTACGAACTGCCCTTCGTCCTGGCACTGGCGGTGGCGCTCATTCACACCGGAGGCAGCCTGCGCATAGAGGATATCGTGGCTGGCCAGGCCCGCCATGGCGCGGTCATCGGAAGCGTCAGCGGCGTGGTGGCAGCGCTGGTGTCGCTGGTGTGCATCCAGGCCAAGATGGGCCTTGTGCCGTTCGACATGGCCGAGGCTGAGACGGAACTCATGGGCGGGATTCTGGTCGAGTACTCCGGGCCGCCCCTGGCCGTGATCCTGCTGACCAGGGCCATGCTGTATGCCGCGCTTCCAATGCTGCTGGTCACCGTGTTTCTCGGCGGCATCGACTTGCGCGGCCTGGGTATCGTCTGGGCACTCCTCAAATACCTGGCCATCGTGGTGCTGATGGTTCTGATGCGCAACACCAATCCTCGTCTTCGGATCGATCAGGCCGTGCGCTTCTTCTGGGGCGTGCTGGCGCCGATCGCCCTGGCTGCGGTGGCGTTGGCCGCCTATGGCAGGGCCCGGGGCATCCCGTGGCTATAGGAGCGCTGATGAGCTGGAAGATCTGGGCCTTGAAGAAGTCGATCTGGGTCTACCATGTGAATGTGGGCGCGTGCAATAACTGCGATATTGAGATCCTTGAACTCCTTACTCCCCGGTATGACATCGAACGCTTCGGCATGGTGCTGGTGGGCTCTCCGAGGCACGCCGATGCGCTGGTAGTGACCGGGATTTGCACCCACCAAGCGGTTCCCCGGCTCCAGGAGGTCTATCGGCAAACCGCGAAGCCGTGCGTCGTGTTCTGCATCGGAACATGCGCCAATGACCGTGGCATTTTCAAGGCCGGGTATGGCTCACCTACGCCTGCGGACGAGGCGATTCGCGCTGTGGATCCCCGCGCCATCATCGCGTATGTACCGGGCTGCCCACCCAAACCCGAAGCCATGATTGCCGGGGTCGTCAAGGCCCTGGCCGCTCTCTAGGAGGTATCGGTGGGCCACGTAGCGGAATCGATAAAGTCTCACGTCGGTAATGAACTGCTTTGGTTCAGCATGCCCAGCGATACCCGGGCATGGGCAGTGGTTGCTCCTGAGGCCATCCGCCGTACCATCGCATTCCTGCGCGAGAGTGGAGGCCGGCTGGCAACGATGACAGGCGTCGAGGTGCGGGATGGCATAGAGGTCAACTATCATATCTGTTTCGATCATGACGGCCTCGTCATCACTGTGCGCGCCCTGGCGTCATGGCCTGAACCGTCGCTGGAGTCGGTGGCGCAAGACTTCCCGGGGGCCTTGTGGATAGAGCGCGAAATCCACGATGTCCTGGGGGTCTCGTTTGTCGGCCATCCCGATATGCGGCGCCTGGTGCTGCCCGACGATTGGCCCGAGGGAAACTATCCTCTCCGGAAAGGCTTCCAGGCATGAAGCGCACGCTTGTTCCCATCGGCCCCTACCATCCTCTTCAGGAAGAGGCGGAGTTCTTTCAGCTCTATGTGGAGGGCGAAACCGTGGTGGACATGGATGTCCGCATCTCCTACAACCACCGGGGCATCGAGGAGCTATCGTCACGGAAGACGTTTGACCAGGTGCCCTACCTGGTCGAACGAGTATGCGGTATCTGCTCGGCCAGCCATCCCATGGCGTATATCCAAGCCGTGGAAAGCATCGCAGGGGTGCAGGTCCCCGACCGGGCACTCTACCTCCGCACCATTGTGCTGGAGCTGGAACGGCTGCACTCGCATCTTCTATGGATGGGGTTGGCCGGCCACTTCATCGGGTACAACACAGTGTGGATGTGGGTGTGGCGATATCGGGAGCCGGTGATGGACGCCCTGGAACTGATGACAGGCAGCCGGGTGAACTATGCCAATGCCAAGATCGGCGGCGTCCGCCGAGACATCCCACCTGAGATGTACCCTGAGATCAGGAAGGCGGCGGACGCGGTAATCGGTCCCACCGAGCTGGTCATCAAGGCCGTGCGCGATGATCCGGTCATGCACGCGCGGTTGAAGGGTGTCGGCGTGCTCAGGAAAGCGGATGCCAAGGCATGGTGCGTCACGGGGCCGACAGCCCGGGGTTCGGGAGTGGATATCGATGTCCGCAAAGACGAGCCATACGCCGCCTATGACCGGGTGGACTTCGATGAGGTCGTGTGGGACAACGGTGACGTCTATGCCAAGTTCATGGTACGCTGCTACGAATGCCTGGAGGCCTCGAAGATCATCATTCAGTGCCTGGATCAAATCGAGCCGGGCCCTGTCGATGCGATGGTTCGGGAAATCCCTCCGGGCGACGGCTGCGGACACGTCGAGGCTCCGCGGGGAGAGACCTTCCACTTCGTCAGATCCGACGGATCGGCCCATCCTGTTCGCCACAAGGTGCGTGCCCCCTCCTATGTGAATATTCCGAGCTTTAAGGCAAGCTGCATCGGGCAGGAGATCGCCGACGTCGCGCTCATTCTGGCGTCGGTAGACCCCTGCTACTCATGCACTGAACGCGTGGCCGTGGCCAAAGATGTCTCCACGGGCAGGGTCGTGTGGTCCCACAGTGATTTGGTCCGGCTAAGCCGACAAAAGACCGCCAGGCTCAGCGGGCGCGGGAACCGAACGGCATGAACGCCATGACGATCGCCTTGGCCATACCGCTGGCAGGGGGGCTTCTGGCCTACGTCCTGTCCCGTAAGGCGCCGACTCTGAGCGCAGTCATCGCCTTCCTGGGCAGCCTCCTTGCGGCGGTGTTCGTGGCACAGGTCTGGTCGGGCGAGGCGAATCCCCAGCTCCTGGCGCCGCTGGCCTCGGGGCCGGGGTGGCTGGCCCGCTTCGCGATTCTGGACCTTAAGGCAGGTTCGCTAGAGCTGGTGTTTCGTGCCACGAGGCTGGGAAATCTTGGTGCCGTGGGGACGGTTTTCTTCGGCATCATGATCGCCCTGTACAGCATGACGGCGCTACAGTCACACCCCGAGCGCGGCCGCTTCGGCGCCTTCCTGCTGTGGACCCTGTTCGGTGCCTTCATGGTGTTCTGGGCTGACAATCTGCTGGTGGTCCTGCTGGGCTGGGAGATCGTGACCCTCATGCTCTACCTGCTCGTGAATACCGATCCGGAAGGCTCCCGGGCCGCGGAGAAAAGCTACGGCATCCTGGGATTCACCGACGTGGGACTCTTGCTGGCCATCTCGTTCCTGGTGGCTTCGGGCAAGACGAGGGGGTTCTCAGTCAGCCAGTCCACCGTCTATGTCGGCTCGCCCGGCGTCGCCATCGCCTACTTCCTGTTCCTCGCCGCAGCCCTGGCCAAGGCGGGGGCATGGCCCCTGCACACCTGGCTTCCACCGGTGGCCAAGAGCTCGCCCGCGGCGGTCTCGGCCCTGCTGCCTGCCTCGCTGGACAAGCTCTTGGGCATCTATCTCCTGGCCAGGGTCTCACTGGATCTGTTTGTGCTGGCCCCGTGGATGCACACCGTGCTCATGATCATCGGCGCAGTCACTATTCTCTCCGCGGTGCTCATGGCCATGGTTCAGCACAATCTGAAGCGGCTGTTCGGCTTTCATGCGGTCTCCCAGGTCGGCTACATGGTCCTGGGTATTGGCACAGGCTCCGCTGTCGGCGTCTTGGGGGGGCTCTTCCACATGGTCAACCATGCGCTGTACAAGAGCGGCCTGTTCCTGGTGGCCGGCAGCGTGGAGCGTCATGCGGGCACGGCCGAACTTGACGAACTGGGTGGCCTCAGGCGTGCGTTGCCGTGGACCTTCGGCGTTGCGCTCATCACCGCGTTCTCCATCTCCGGCGTGCCTCCCCTCAACGGCTTCGCCTCCAAGTGGCTGGTATACCAGGGGGCATTGGCCGTGGGTGGATTCCTGGGACCCCTGCTGTTCACGGTGGCGGTGTTTGGCAGCGCACTCACGCTGGCATCCTTCGTCAAGGTGCTGCACAGTGTGTTCTGGGGTCCGGAGCGGCAGCCGGCCGCAGGCAGCGCCAAACCCGAGCCTTTGGGCATGCTTCTACCCATGCTGCTCATCGCCACCCTGTGTATCGTCCTGGGGGTCTGGGCGGGCCCGAGCATCGGCGTGTGGATCGCGCCCGCCCTTGAGGAACTGGGCTATGGCCTGGAGTCGCCGCTGTACGGGCTCGACCTGGAGAGAGGCCTCTGGAATCCGCTCTTTGCCGTCGTTCTCCTGGCGGGGGGGGTTGTGCTCGGCCTGCTGCTGTACTCCGTAGGCGGTACCCGTCGGGCACGCACAGTGGATCCCTTCATGGGCGGCGAACGGTTCGGTGCGAGGCCGCCCTTCTATTCAGGCACGCATTTCTATGTCACCATCCAGAAGCTGCCGTTTCTGGGCGGGCTCCTGAAGGATGGCGAGGCGGGGGCATTTGATCCGTACCGGTGGGCGGGGCTACTGGGCGGCGTGGTCGTGGGAGCATTGCGCGCGCTCCACTCAGGGCTTCTGAATCTATACGTGAGCTGGGCCCTCCTGGGCCTGGCCGTGCTGGTGCTGGCACTGGTTTTGTAGCAGCATGAGGAGGTAGGGGTGTCAGATCTCACTCCCGTGGTTCTGTACGCGCTCCTCGGGTTCATGATTCTGGGCTCCATTGTGGCCGTCGAGATCGCAGATCTGCTCAGCGCGGTCATCGCAATGGGCGCCGTGGGCTTTGGGCTCTCTCTGGTCTATCTCTTTCTTGGTGCTCCCGATCTTGCATTGACGCAGGTGGTGGTGGAAATCCTCATTCTGGTCTTTCTTATCCGCCTGGTGGTGCAACGCAAAGACACGACGGAGCAACATCCTCCCGGCGCGCTACTGGTCGGTGGCATCATGCTCGTGATGGGCGTTGTCCTTACGATCATGGTCATGGCCTTCAGTGACATGCACCCTTTCGGCTCTCCGCTGTTCTCCCGGACCGCGGCCGCACCCACCATCGCGTTCGATTACCTTCGCGAGGCTGTGGCCCAAACCGGTGCCACCAACATAGTCACCGCGATTTTGTTGGACTTCCGGGCCTATGACACCTTGGGGGAAGCCACCGTGATCTTCGCCAGCATCGTGGGCGCCTACGCTGTGCTGCGGCGCGTCGGCCGGATTTCCAAGGGAGGCACGGAATGACTCCTCATTCGCCGCGCGGCGGCTCTGGCATGACGATTATCGTGAAGAGCACGACGAGAATCGTTACGGCCTTCATCATGCTCTTCGGCACCACGATCGTGCTCTACGGGCATGTCACGCCGGGAGGCGGATTTGCCGGAGGAGTAATCATCGCGGCAGCCTTCGCGCTTATCGTGCTAGCCTTCGGCAAGACACTGGCCGGCAGGTTTGTGACCGGCACCACGGCCTCGGTGTGGGATTCCGCCGCCGCGACCGCCTTTCTTTTCGTCGGCGTGCTGGGGTATCTGGGCGGGTGCTTCTTCTGGAACTTCCTTCGTCCTCCCCAGAGTGGCCGCTTTACTCTCTTCAAGCTCTACTCGGCCGGGTCAATTCTGCTCTCGAATACCGCGATCGGCATGAAGGTCGGCATGGGCCTGCTCGGAGTGTTCCTTGCTTTGTCCGTATTCAGGCCCAGAAGGGAAGAAGGTGAAGGACATGAGTAGCGGGGCCATACCCTTCGCGCTTTCCATGGTTGTGTTGCTCATCGGCCTGTACGCGATCATCGCCAAGGCGAATGTGGTGAAGATCATCATCGGTATCCTGATCACTGACTACGCGGTCAATCTGTTCCTCGTGCTTCTGGGGTATCGCCACGGAGGCAGAGCGCCCATCGTCACCAAGGCCGATCTTGACACAAGCGGTGGGGTGAGCATGGGGTTTGTCAACACCTCGGTGGATCCGGTTCCCCAGGCGCTGATCCTGACCAGTATCGTCATCGGGCTTGCCGTGGCCGCGATGATGGTCGCGCTGGCGCTCCGCCTCCACGACAAGTACGGCACCTTCGACATCACGCGCATTCGCAGGTTGAAGGGGTAGGCCATGACGAACATCCTCCCGCTGGTGGTGGCTCTTCCGCTGGGTGCGGGGTTCCTCTCGCCGCTGCTGGGCAAGTCGCGCCGCGGTGAATCGATGGCTGCGTTGCTGGCTCTGGGAATCGGTTTCGCCAACCTCGCCATCAGCGTCGCGCTGTTCACCACCACAGAGCCGCTGGTCTACTGGATTGGGTTCTGGAATGCACCCGTGGGCATCAGCATGGCGGTGGATGGGTTGACCAGACTTCTCCTCCTCACGACCAGTCTCGTTGCCCTGGCGGCGCTGGTATTCAGTATTGCCTACATGCGTCGCTTCACGGCCACTGGGCTGTACTACTCGCTGCTCATGCTGATGGTGGCGGGCATGAACGGCGTCATCGTGACGGGCGACCTGTTCAACCTGTATGTCTTCCTTGAAGTCGCGTCCATCTCTTCCTACGGGCTGGTGGCCTTCGGCACGGAGCACGAGGAACTGGAGGCCAGCTTCAAGTATCTCATCCTCGGATCAATCGGCTCCTTGTTCATCCTGCTGGGCATAGGCATCCTCTACAACCTGACAGGCCAGCTCAACATGGCCCTGGTGGCAGACTCCCTGGCCGGCAGAGGCGCCAACAGGGCCATGACCCTGGCTGCGGCGTTCTTCCTCATGGGTTTCGGCCTCAAGGCCGCCTTGGTGCCCTTCCACGCATGGCTGCCTGATGCCCATCCATCGGCTCCGGCGCCCATCTCGGCAATGCTCTCAGGCGTACTCATAAAGGCGAGCGGTGTCTATGCCCTGGCCCGGATCGTGTTCAATGTCATGGGGCCTTCCGCCGCCCATGCGGATGTGCTCACTGCTCTGGGCGCCCTCTCCATGGTTGTCGGCGTCTTCCTGGCGGTCGGGCAGTGGGATTTCAAGCGATTGCTTGGCTATCACAGTATCTCCCAGATGGGGTACATAGTGCTCGCCATAGGAGTTGCCGCCCAGGTCATGTCGCCCCGGGGCAGCGGCGATGAGGCCCTGGCGGGACTTCTGCTGTTCGGCGGTCTCTTCCATCTGTTCAATCATGCGGCATTCAAGAGCCTGTTGTTCCTCTCCTCAGGGTCATTGGAGCAGCAGGCCGGAACCCGCATGCTCAAAGAGTTGGGCGGCATGCGTCGGCGAATGCCCGTCACCGCATTCTGTTGCCGGATCGGGGCCCTGAGCATCGCGGGGGTCCCTCCATTCAACGGGTTCTTCTCGAAGCTGGTTATCGTAGTCGCACTGGCTCTGGCCGGCAAGTGGCTGCTGGCCGCCCTGGCGGTGTTCGTCGCCATGATGACCTTGGTTTCCTTCTTGAAGGTCCAGCGCACGGTGCTGGAAGGCGAAACCCCTGAGAGGCTCGCCGGGGTGCGGGAGGCTCCATACCCCATGCAATCGGGTATGCTGATCCTTGCGACGGTGTGCCTGTTGGGCGGGCCTTTGGTGGTGTGGCTGCGCGGGTGGTTGCTGGACCCGGCGGCCGCCAGCCTTCTGACCCGGGCAGCCGGCTATGCGGCCCTCTTCAGTCCCCGAGGTGGCCCGTGAAGCAGCTTCTCTCCTGCGTGCTCACCTTGATGCTTTGGCTGTTGCTCACATGGTCGCTCGCCCCTTCGGATATCGCGGCGGGCGTATTCTTCAGCATCGTCATCGCCGTCGTGCTGAGCGATATCTATCCTGACAATCCCCAGGCGGCGTTCGAACCGAGACGGTGGTTCTGGGCAGCGGTCTATGTCCCCTATTTCTTTTACTACATGGTACGGGCGAACCTCGATGTAGCCTACCGGGTCGTGCATCCCGACATGCCGATACGGCCGGGGATCGTGAAAGTCCGCACGACCTTGAAGGGTGACCTTGGGCGTACCGCCCTGGCCAACTCTATCACGCTGACGCCGGGAACCCTGAGCGTCGACATCATCGACGACTGTCTCTACGTGCACTGGATCAATGTCTCAACTTTGGACGCCGAGGAGCAGACGATGCTCATCGTCGAGAAGTTCGAGCGTATTTTGAAGAAGATCTTCCGATGATACCCGGGTTCATCTCTTTCGGCGTTGCTGTGCTTCTGGCGAGCGCCTTCCTGTGCCTTTTCCGCATCTCTCGAGGGCCTACACCGCCCGATCGAACCGTGGCCATCGACATTCTCGGCACTCTGGTGGTAGGCTTCTGCTGCGTGCTCTGCCTCGCCACCGGTCTTGACTTCTTCATGAACATCGCCATCGCCTGGGCGCTGATCAGTTTCATCGGCACCATTGCCCTTGCGAAGCATTTGGAGGGCCGTCACTTTGACGATTGACCCCATTCCCATGGTCTTCATCACGGTCGGCCTGCTGTTCGACCTGCTGGGATGCATCGGCCTCGTCCGGCTCCCGGATGTGTACAATCGTGCCCAGGCGGCAACCAAGTGCGTCACCCTGGGAACGTGCCTTGTCCTCATCGGCGTCGCGGCCCAGTTCGGCGTCAGCGCCTTAGGAATCAAGGCGCTCTTGTGTATGATCTTCGTGCTGTTCACCTCACCGGTGGGTGCCCATGCCATCGTGCGTGGAGCCTACCGCAGCGGTGTGAAGATGTGGGGGGGCAGCGTCGTGGATGCATATGCGGATGTCGCCGCCTCAGAGCAAGAGAAGAGCTAGCCGTGCGCGCCCCCAAGCTCAGGGAACTGAAAGAAGCTATCCGCTCCCTCTTCTCCCGACCCGTGACCGTGCGTTTCCCTGCGGGGGCCTACGAAGCACCGGCAGGCTACCGGGGCACGCCGCGGTATGATGAGGCGACCTGCATCGGCTGTGGTGCCTGTGCCCAGGTCTGCCCGGCCAAGGCCATCGAGATGATTGACGACCTGGCACAGTCACCTCCGGTGCGGCGTTTCACCATTCACTACGACGTGTGCATCTTCTGCGGGCATTGCGAGCTGAACTGTACCACCACGACCGGGATCCACAACACCACCGAGTATGACATGACGACCTTTGACCGGGCCAGTCTGGTCTCCTCTGTTGAAAAGGAACTGGTCCTGTGCGAAGGATGCGGCGCAGTCATCGCCCCCCGGGAACACATCCTGTGGAGCGCTGAAAAGCTGGGAGCAAAGCAGTTCGCCAACCCGACCCTCGCGCTTTCGTCCGCTGGCGCGCTGGGGCTCGTTGAGCCAGCCTCGGCCAGCGTACATCCCGGCCTGAGGCCGGACAGCGTGCGAGTACTCTGTGCCCGCTGTCGCCGCACTACCGTCGTCGGAGAGCTGTGGGGGTAGACTGGGAGAGCCTTCTCGCCCCGCTTCTTCCCGGGCGTGTGACGTTGGTCGCCATGGGAGACCGCTCGGCGGGCGACGATGCCGCCGCTTTGATGCTTGTCGACCTCTTAGCAGGCAAGGCCTCTCTCCCGCTGCTTGACTGCGGATCGTATCCTCAGAACTTCCTCTCCATCATTGCCCGGACCTGCCCCCACGTGGTCATGCTAGTAGACGCCGCTGAGCTTGGTCTGCTCCCAGGCCAGGTCCGGGTCTTGGATCACGCGGCCCTGGCCGACTGGGGTGGCAGCCATGGCTATCCCATGGGACTCCTCATGGAACAGATAGAGGCTCTCAGCCGAGCCCGCGTGTTCCTTCTAGGCATTCAGATCGGAGACTTGACGCGGGGACAGAGCTGCCATCCTGCCGTGGAGGAAACAATCAGAGGCCTGGCGGAGTTCCTCATGAGCCGGTATCCCGCCCGGACGAACGAGAGGACCCCATAGTGTCGCCGCACCGTGATCTGACCATCACCGAAGAGGAGCTGCTCCACCGGCTGGCGTGGTCCGTACGCTTCCGGTGGTATGCCAGCATCGCCACCAATGTGGCCTTGCTGGTTGCCTGGTACCGGTTCGGGGTTCGATTCCCCCTTCCCCAGACCGCGCTGGTGGCATTGGCAGTGCCCTTCTACAACGCCATCTTCGCACTCATCGTCGCCAATCTCTCGGCTCGCGAAGCCATTACGGCACTCCGTATCAAGATCGTCGCCAATGCCCAGGTCGCCTGCGACATCGTGGCCGTAGCCACCCTCGTCCATTTCACCGGCGGCATCGAAAACCCGTTCATGGTTTTCATGCTGTTCCCCATAGTATACTCGCTTCCGCTGCTCAGAAGAAAGACCGTGCTCTACCACACGACGCTGGCGGCCTTTCTGGTCAATGCTGTGTATTGGGGAGAGTGTTTTGAGATGCTTCCCCACGTGCACCTTCCCACTGTGGTCTCTCCCGTACTCTACATGAGCAGGCTGTATGTCTTCCAGACGTCATTCATGATGACGGTGACGCTCTATCTGCTGCTCTTCGTGGGGGGATCCGTCGCCAGCACCCTCCGCCGACGGGAACGAGAGCTCCAGGCGACGTACAATGAACTCAGAGATCTTCATGAAGCTCGGGCCTTCTATGTGCGAAAGGTGAGCCACGAGCTGCGAGCCCCGCTGGGCGCCATCCGGAGCCTGCTCCAGGTCATGCTACAGGGCCTCATGGGGCCGCTGAGCACCCAGCAAGAGGAGACTCTGGCCCGGGTTGACCGGCGGGCGGAAGGGTTGCTTGATCTCGTCACCGACCTGCTGACCTTCGCCCATTTGGAGGTCCTGCGGCGCCCCCAGCAGCGGAGCCCCGTGGCCATGCATGATTTGGTGGCCAGCGTCGCGCGGCTCTTTGCCCCGCAAGCCGAGGAACGAGGGGTGTCGTTTCAGATCTCGACCGTGCCCGCAACGGTGGATGGAAACAGAGAGGATCTCCAGCAGCTCGTCACCAATCTGGTGAGCAATGCCCTACGCTATACTCCCCGAGGGGGCCACGTCTGGGTTACCGGTGTGATCCACGGCGACCGGCTGGCTCTCTCGGTTCGCGATACCGGTATCGGTATACCGAAGGACAAACTCCCCAATGTGTTCGACGAGTTCTTCCGCGCCTCCAATGCCCGCCAACTGGTCCCGGAGGGCAGCGGTATGGGCATGGCCATCTCCAGGCGGATTGCCGAGATGCATGGAGGGCAGATCGCCGTGGTCAGCGAGGAGGGCAAGGGTGCCTCGTTCACCGTCGAGCTCCCCCTGGCCAGATCCTCCGACGGCACGGCCATACTCTAAGGAACCCGCCTCCCGGGCATCCGCTTCAGGCGTTGCCCTCTCGTTGCGCGCGGGCGCCCCTCCGTTCCGCCACCGCCCGCCAGAGCAGCCCTGCCAAGGCTGAGGCGACGACAAGCCGATGGACCGCCAAGGCTCCCACCGCGGTCAGTATGCTTCTCACGGCGAAGCCCTTGATTCGCATTCCCTTCGAGAATCGCCACAACAGCAGAATTGCCACCAGGGCGATGGCAGGGAGCAGGCCTCGGGGCACGATCGGTGCTGCCAGAAGGGCTACCGCCGGGCCCTGGCCGATGAGCATGGGCCGCGAAAAGGTCAGTTTGTGGCCCTCCAGGGGTATGTCCACCTTGACCGGCATGGCGCCCGCAGCCCACCCATCGGAGGGGCCCTGCTCTGCATAGTCCGCGATGTTGACCTGCGCCATCATGCGGCCCTCGTCGGAAGCTATGTCCCGATGGAGCCACGGCTCGAACCATGGTGCGGTGTCCAGGTTGGAGGAGATCCTCAGCCAAGGGCGATTGCGGGGTACATACACATCCCATTCCACCACCGAGCACGGGATATCCAGCCGGGGACCCACGAGGTCTACCCGGCCGCCACACGGTGCAATCCGCACATCGTGTCCCCAGACGAGCTCGATCTCGATCGGGGTCAGGCCTCCCTGGCCGTCCGCCGAGGGTGGTACGGGCAGGCGCAAGGCGCCATCGTCTCCACGGGACGGCGCGGACGTGGCGCCGTTCACTCCATAGCTCCACACGCGGGCGTCTTCCGGAAGCGTCACCTTCAGGAACTGCTCGCCGCTGTTTCTGACGCGAAGCCGCGCCCGATTGACGATACGACCCGATGACGAGATCACGGACAACAGATGCTCCCGGTCCACCGATGCGGTCAGGAGCGGAATATCCGCCTGCTGGTCCACTCGTAGCTCAATGACGTATGAGGGGTCGATATGCTTGTATGCCAGCAGGATGGGATTAGAGGCCAGGGTCCACAGGTCGGCCGGCAGATCGCGGGGATCGGTGCGAGTCGATCCCATCTGGGAAACCGGAGTAACGCGCACACTGGTGAGCACTTGGAGGCCCGCCTGCCCCCGATACCGGACCGCGTCGCGAATCGCTGGTTCCTGCACGATCATGGCGGTAACCGTTTCGGGAAACGCCACCGCATGGGTGATAGTGACCGTGACGCGACCCTTGCTTCCGTTCCGAAGAAGCGCCACGAGACGCCGATCATCACCAGTCATCACGGCCCAATCCTCCACTGCAGACGATGCGACATCCAAGATCTCTAGCCCAGGCGGCAGACCGAACACTAAGCTATCCCGTGAGCCCTGTACAATGTCGGCGGCACATTTCGTCTGTCCTTCGACCCCTTGCGCGTCAACTGAGAACAGTGTCAGCGTTTCCACCAGTAGCTTCCCACGGACAGGCCCGGCCTCGCCAGGGCGGGCACCGGCCGGGAGCATTAGCTCCGGCGGGACGTATCGCCAGGTCAGTGCCACGGCGTTCTGACCAAGAACCGGCACCACCGCGGTTGCCACGGCTGCGCCAGTCTCCAGCTCCACACGGCGCCCATCCACGGTGAGCCCCGATGAGCCCGGCGGCAGGTTCAGAGTGAGAAGGCAGCCCATTGATGGCGGCACTGGGCAGGTGAGCACGCGGCCATTGCCCTGCACGGTAACCGGGGCGAAGTACTCAAACTCCAGTTGCTGAATGCCTTCTCCTTCGACCAGTACCTTAGTGCGGCCATCGGTGCTCCAGAGCGCAGCCGGTGCGGAACCAAGGGTAACGCGGCCTACCCGGGCCCCCGGAGAAACCAGGTCCACGGCACGCCACGCCCGGCCGACGGACAAGAGCGAGGCGCTTCCCAAGATGCGGGCTTCATCACCGCGGACCTCGGCCGTCAGTTCAACCTTGTCCAGAATCGACACCGCCGGCATTGCGAAGGGCGACCTTGAGGAGCGGAGCTTGGCCAGAAGGTCACTGATCCGGGAATAGGGAACGTAGGCAAGCGCCTGGGAGACCCGCCCCGTCAGCATCTGAGCGAGCTCGTCATTGGGTACCATGCGGGTGATTTCCCGCGGAGCTTCACCTGCACCGGCCTGCAGCGCCATGAGCGCCATGAGCGCCATGGCCGCGATGACATGGCGCCGTCGCCAGCGCATGGAGACGCCCGCAATGATCAGCACGCATACCCCCACGCCGATCCATTCCCATCTAATGCCGCTTCTTACATAGATCAGATGCACTTCGGGCGTTTCGGATTGCTGCAGGATCTGGGCGAAGCGGATCTGCGCACCCACCGAAGGCGCTTTCACCTCGACGGAGGGCATTCCCATGCTGCGCCTTGCCTTCTTGCCGTAAGTCGTCTGCTGCGAATACTCGCGCCATCTCTCCTTCGCATCCTGTTGCCGGGACGAGACAGTTGTGCGCTCTTCCTGCCTTCCACCGCGCACCTGTAGATCCTGCGATGAGGGAGCATCGTCGATTCCGGCCTCATCCTGTGCCTTTTCGGATAGACCGGCAGGCACGCCTGAAGAGTCATCCTCCCGCAGGGCAGCGCCGACGGGCCTCGAGTGGGGCAATGGGGTCTCATCCCGCTCCATGTTGCCGCCCCAATGCAGTGGGCAAAGACGCTTTGGATAGCGAATCTCCCACGTAACACGGCTCGCTGGCACATCGGGGCGCGGACCGAGAATGGTCAGTCGCCCCGCAAGCGGTGAGAGGCGCATGGGCACGAGGTAGGTCAGCTCCACGGGGAATGTCGTCTCTTCAGACCTGCCCAAAGAGCTGGCCAGGGGTACCAGCACGGTGCCGTTCACCAGGCCCGGTCGAACAGGAGACGCATCAACCCTGACATCCCATAGCTGTGTGCCAGTGGGAAGCGTCAGCTCGAGGAATTGCTTTGTCGTGTTGCGCACATCGTAGCGGCAGGTGGTGACCTGCGATCCCGAGCGGTACACCACCGTGCTGAATCGCGCCCTGTCGATGGATGCCACCAGGACCGGCACATCGGCATGGCGGGAGATGCGGATTACGCTCTTTGCGTGGCTCGGATCGCCCCGCAATGCCACTAGAATGCGGCCGGCGGCCACATTCCTCAGGCTCTCAGGAAGTTCTCGAGGCTGCAGAACCTCAACGCCATGCTGCTCGGCAAGTTCCACCTCTATGTTGGTGGTTGCCACCACCGCCCAATGCGCCATCTGTCGCCGGGCTCCCTTGACGGCCAGGGATGGCACGCTCACGGATCCTTCAGGGCCGGGCAGGGTCTGGAGATACTCGACGCTCAACCGCTCGTCACCCTGCACCGGCGATGCCAGATAGACGCGGATGCCACCCTCGTGGCGCTCCCACGTGTCAAGACTCGGGCTCGTGACATTCATCACCTCGATGCCGTCGGAGGCAGCGATGTCGAGAATCTGGACCTGACCGGTCCAGACCCGCAGGTCGAACTGCACCTGGCCCCGTACCGCGGCCTCGCCCACCGATGCCAAATGCTCGCTGGCTGCATCCAGCGTTACTTCCCTGGTTTCCCGCGGCCGCACCGCTCGCCGCGCCGCATGCCGCCAGGAGAGGCTGATGGTACCCCCGGACCCGGCCTCCAACTCCACCCCGGCGCCCCGAGAAACCACGCGAAGTGCTGCCGATCCAGGCGAGCTTTCCACGTCCCATTCCCCCGGAGGCAGGGCAACGGTCAGTGCCGCACGGCCGACAGGCGGGAGGGTGATCTGGAAGGATCCGCCGTCGTCGGTTCTGATCACGGGCACGGGCAGGGTCATGGTGAGCACTCGCCGGCCCGGGCCGTCTATCACCACTCCCCACCATGCGCCCGTGCTGACCTGTTCGGCCTCACGTCGAATAGGAACCGGACCGCCCGCAGTGGGCGCCAATGGCGTGCCCGAGGCCCGTATGGAAAGCACGGGAGTTGTACGGCCAACCAGAGGGACATAGACTGCACCCTCCTCCAGCACATCCACGACGATCGAGGCCGTTAGCCGGGCGATGTCGCCGTGCACGGATCCCTCTAGATTCACCGATGAAACAGTCCCGGGGACGGGCGGCGCGGGAAGCGAAGGAACGGCGGTCTTTGCCGCCTCCTTCAGGGCCGAAAGCTCATCCTCAGGTATGAACACGAGGCGCTGTCCCGAGGCGAGCACCGAATCGGCCTTACCTCTGGGGTAGGGCTGAATGAGGTGGATCTCGTCGGGTAGTGTCGAGCCGGAGCTTGCCAGAAGCGGTACCCATGTCAGGATGAGACAAAGAGCGCGATGCATGGTGGTCCTCTCGTTGGTGCCCGCGAGGCAGGGGCTGCATGCGGAAAAACGCACGACCCACGACCCGAATCCCGTCGTACCCTGAACCTGCGCACCCCACCCGCAGCACGGGCAATGGTGACTCGCTGTCCTCCACGCAGGAGTGAATGAGGCACGTCCCTTTGCACTCCTGCCTGATCCAAAGCGGTGACACAAGGTAGCAGCGAGACCGCCGCAGGTCCATGATGACAGACCACCATTGCCCGCCACTCTCGCTCTGGGAGATACCGGAACCATTGCGACCCCGCGTCGAGAGGCTATATTGACTTTCTCATCCCTTGTTCTCCAGGGAGAGCTGTCGTTGGCCGAGTGTCTTCCGGAAGGTACGGCTTGGAGGTCCAAGCAGCCATGGTTCGGAGGCGCCGGGCAGAGCCGGGCATTGGGCCCGGATGATTGAGGTGCCGCAGTCGCGGCGTAGCACAGGAGCGTGGAACTGCCCATGGGTAACAAGTTGTTTGTCGGTGGCCTGAGCTGGAATACGACTCAGGATAGCCTCCGCGAGGCCTTTGAGGTCTTCGGTGAGGTCCAGGAAGCGAAAATTGTCACCGACCGAGAGAGCGGACGATCCCGAGGATTTGGCTTCGTCACGTTTCGAGATGAGTCATCCGCCAGTGCCGCCCAGTCAAAGATGGACGGCGAGCAGCTTGACGGGCGATCCATCCGTGTCAGCGAGGCCAATGAGCGAGAAGGCGGCCGCTACCGCGGCGGATCGGACGGCTCACGGTATTAGCGGCGAGGTCAGCGAGGCACCGGCTCTGGCCGGTGTCTCGCTGTCTCGGTTGACAGGCACACCGTGAGCGTGAGTGCTCAGGCTCTCAGGATGCGCGGTTCGACCTGGAATGGTGTAATCCCGCGAAGCAGATCAGTAGCGCCGCCGAAGGATTCATCCCTCAATCCCCCGTGGCCACTCCACGCAGTCTCGCCATGAACCGCGGAATCCCTACCCCCTTTGCCGATACGTACGATACCCCTCCCGATACCCCGCGCTACCTGCTGGATCGCCTGATCGGTACGCGTTGGAACCTCTACCTGCGCTATGCGGGAGTTGTGTTCACATCTCGGAGGCTGGCGGTCAGGGGCCGCTACGACGACCGTCAATGGGTCGACAGTTCGCTGGCCATTCTCCGGCATGTTGAACGCTGCGGCGGCCGGATCCACCTGCGGGGCCTCGACAACCTGCGCGGGCCCGAGGGCGGTGTGGTCATCATCAGCAATCATATGAGCGCCGCCGAGACACAGCTCTTCCCGGGCATCATCGCCCCGATCCGGCCCGTGACCTTCGTAGTGAAGCAGAGCCTTGTGACACACCCAATCTTTGGACCCGTGATGCGGTCGCGGGATCCCATCGTGGTGGGCAGGAAAGACCCCCGGGCCGACATGGCTACCGTTCTCTCAAAGGGTGCCGAGCTTCTCGCCCGGGGGGTCTCGGTGATTGTGTTTCCCCAGGCCACCCGGCGGGTTGTCTTCGTTCCGGAAAAGTTCAACTCCCTGGGAATCAAGCTGGCAAGGGCCGCAGGGGCCCAGGTGATCCCGGCCGCGGTGAAGACCGATTTCTGGGGTAATGGAGGGCTGCTGCGCGATTTCGGGCCCGTGCGCCGGCAGAAACCCATTTACATGGCCTTCGGCCCGCCACTGACCGTCCAGGGCAATGGCAGGGCCCAGCACCAGGCGGTGGTCGAGTTTGTCCAGGACCACCTGAACCAGTGGGAGAGCGAGGTCTCGAGGGAGTAGGGTTCGGAATTCGGGAAGACCCTGGCGTCTTCGTCCGGTCGTCCGCCATTGATGAAATGAGGCGGGTCTCCGAAACGGCTCGAGGGGTGAGCCCTGCGGCTCACCCCTCGATGCTCACGCGACTCGACGGCTGAGCAACCCGCCTATTTCGGCCAGACGCCTACGGCGAGACGGTGCACGCCGTTGAGGTATTCGTGCTGCTGGTAGCAGTAGTCGACGCTGAGGTCAGTTCCCCCGGCGGGAATTCGCACCCCTGCGCCAGCGCTCCACTGCATGTTATTGATGGTGTTGTAGCCGGCCCGCAGGAAGTACCTGCCGTCGTAGCCGTACTGCGCGCCCAGTGCCAGGGTTTCGTCCTGGTCGACGGGGTGCGACCCTTCGACACAGGCAGTGAGCATGCCCATGGTGCCCAGTGACAGGTCATAGGCCATGCCCGCGCGAAAAGCCATCGGCATGGGATACGGCTCTGACTGCAGCAAAGTCGGCACGTCATCCTTCTGCGTGTCGCTCCACTCATCATTGCCCCATGTCTGCTCCAGGGCATCGCCAGAGAGCTGCATGTCAGGCCCGAAGTTCGCCACTGCGAAGCCCAGACGAAGGTTCCAGCCTACATTGTAGGCGCCTCCCAGGTCAAATCCCCAACTGGTGGCGGAGACATCGGCCAGGGCTTCGCGGATCACTCTGAAACTCAGGCCGGCGGAAAACTTATCCGTCATCATGCGGGCATAGGACACGGTCACTGCCATCGCATTGGCTGAGAAGGTCTCTCCGGTGCCATCGGGCATCTCTTCGGTAGTCTCATCAATCTTGCCCGACAGGAAGGCAAGCCCGCTGATTCCGATAACACCGTCCATGGCCGGCACGGCCACCGCAGCATCCTCAAGCGACATGTCTGCATAGAGCATCGTATGGGTGAAACCGGCGGCCGTGCCCTCGATCAATGCGATGCCGGCCGGATTCCAGTACACCGATTCCAAATCGCCTCCCAGCGCGCTCACCGCACTACCCATTCCGATGGATCGTGCGCCGGCGCCCATGGACAGGAATTGTGTCCCGGCGCCTCCGATTCTGGCCTGAGCCCCGGGGCAGAGCAGAAGAAGTGCGCTCATTGCCACGCATGTTACGCGTAGTGGTGTCCGGTTCATGATCGCCTCCTACCGTACGATGGCAAACTTGCCCACTGCAGTCTTCCCGGTGGACCTATCCTCTACCTGGTAGACGTAGAGCCCACTGGTGCAGTGCATCTGCTCGGATGTGAGCAGATCCCACCGCGCCGACCAGTCATCGGCGGTGGCTTGATGTTGGAGTTCACGCACGAGAAGCCCCGCCGCGGTGAAGATTCTGATGGTACAGCGGGAGGGCAA
Source organism: Candidatus Fermentibacterota bacterium (assembly GCA_016928395.1). Taxonomy (GTDB): domain Bacteria; phylum JAFGKV01; class JAFGKV01; order JAFGKV01; family JAFGKV01; genus JAFGKV01. The sequence continues at coordinate 29,389 of JAFGKV010000193.1, forward strand.
ATGCTCGAAGTTGATCCATCGGTTGTACTGATTGGTATCCCACGCGGCCCGCAGGTAGTACGGATTCGGGACGACACGAACCTGGCTCAGATCATAGTCCTGCCGCGGCGTCTGGCTGCTGACCGTCTGTATCTCGAAGGCATCGCCTGCATAGAAGGGCCGCATGGTGGTGATATTCAGGGTATCGCCCACCCCGGCAGCATGCGTTGAGTCTTCCATGTTCATGGAGAAACGTATCACAGCCTGGGTCGCGCTGAACGATTCCGCGCTCTGCTTCAGGATAAACACATAGTCGCTGGAGTCCCACGTATCGGGATCGCCACCAGCGCCATGGAACAGATGCGTCCTGGCCGGCACTCCCAAAGTCACGTTCTCCATGTGCCAGGGAACCGGGTTGCCTGCGACGTCCAGCCCTCCCCCTTCCGGGAAGGTCATCCGGTAGCTATAGGGCTCTAGACGATCGATGTACTGATTCCAGTTCAATGCCGTGGGCACCCACGTGGTCGTGCTGCCGTCAGTCCAGGAAACCTCATCGACGCGGATCCTGCTCGGGGCCTTGAGCACGATGAGCAGCCCATCAGCCAAGGACGCATCGGCCGCGTCATCGGGAAGGCGAATCTGCCTCGTCTGGGATGTGTCAGTGAAGTCCCACGCTAAGACCCGTATGAGGGTGGAGACAACACGGCCGGCGTCTACGTCTCGCAGCTGAGCCTGCCAGGACTGGGCGCCTTCCTCTCCCGTCAGCTCCAGCCGGTAGGCGTGACCCGTCACCTCCGCGGGTTGTGCCACACCTACGTAGAGCTCTCCATTGCCGAGGGACGGGGACAGCCGTGTCCACTGGGCATCGGGGTCCATGCGGTCCACCGGCCGGGAATGGGGCACGACCCGCTCCTTAGATTGGGCGATACTCGATTCCAGGGGATCAATGCCCTGGACCGGTGACCCTCGGTCATAGGATGTCACCGCGTACCAGTAGGTCAGTCCGTTTGTCAAGTCCTCATCAGTATACGAGTAGTACAACCCGGTTTGGTTGCCTACCTCCTGCCAGCCGAAGGTGGCGATGGTGAATAAGTCTCCCGCGGCAGGCGTGTAGATGGTGCCGACGGGATCCGCAGGATCGAACTGGCCAGATTGAATGAACACATAGAACCCATCGATGTAGATCCTCGCCCCGTCGACCCACTGGCCCAGGAATGGATTGCCTGGTTCAGGCGCGGGATAGACGATCGCGTCGTTGTCCGCATCGACCACACAGAAGTCACCGGTAAAGATATCCCTTGCCTCGGGGTTGTACCGGTACAAGCTCTGCTGATCGGTATTGAACACCGTGAAGGTGGAGTCACTCTGGAACTCCAGCGCGTAGTCATTGCCGACAAAGGCCACGGAGTCGCGACCCGTGCCCCAGAAACCGGCGAAGCCGAAGTTGAGGTCACCGCCCCCCCGGGCATAACTCACGGCCACCGACTTCTCCGTCAGGCTACCCGCGACATCGTAGTCGGCCAGAAGCTGCCAGGCTCCCTCAACTCCTGTGCGCGATCGGTAGATGCGGTACCCCTCGAAATCCTCCTCGCCGGTGATGAGGTCCTGAGTCGACTCCGGGGAGTTGTCCCAGCTTAGGAAGACCCTGCGGTCGCCCGGTGTCACCGTGAGTCGTGGGGCGGGTGGCGGTGCGGTGCCCAGATACCCCATCTCGAACTGCTGGATCGCTCGCCGCGTGTTCTCCTTCAGATCATCGAGGCTCTGGCCCATGACGATTGCCATGGTGAGGCTGATAGTCTCGCCCGGCTCCATGTGAAGATAGGGCCCGGATGCACTCAGGTGGCGTACATCCTGAGGCTCCTCGAAGGTCTCGAAGATGCGCTCATCAGGATCACCCGGGATGCCCCAACCCCTGAGCTGGGCGTACTTCAAGGCATCCTGGTCGGTAAGGTCCACGTCTTGCTCCACCCCTTCCCTGGTCCACGTGGAGAACGCGGTGAGGCCCAATGGGGCGGGATCTCCTGGATTGCGCGGCGTCTCGACCAAAACGATGCCGATGTAGCCTGCGCTGGTGGCCCAGCCCGGCTCACTGAAGTTGGAGTCGAAGGTGTAGCCCAGGTTCAGGGAGCGGTCGAAGCCCACCAGATCATCGTTGGGACCGACACCCACAGCCTCCAGATCGCCCGGGCCGACATCATTGTCCATGAAGAATCCGACATACACGCTATCTATGGCGAAGTCGTTCATGTTGGTGATGTTGTAACTCACGAAGATGTAGTTCGCCGACGGCCCGTAACTCCAGGAGTAGGTGCGCTGCTCCATGCGAACGCCCAGGGGCTCCACGTCGTAGCCATAGGAAGGGTACACAAAGTAACCTTGGTCTTCCGGAACATAGTCGCCCAGCATGCAGTACGTGTCCATCTGGGAGACGAAGTCGGTCGGCTTCACGTCATAAATGGTGTCGCCGAAGGCTACACGACGTCTGGCGTTGATGGAGGCTGCCTCGGTCTGTGGAAAGTAGAGATAGCCGCTGAAGTCGGCAGGGTTTCCCCACTGAATCTGGTTCGGGGAGCCCTCTTCTCCCGGCTGTACGAAGAGAAACTGCCCCTCCCCAGGGGTATTGGGCGCTCCCCATTGGTTGCTGGCCCAAAGCGGACTCACCGGCGTGAGATCAGGGTGATATGAACCGGTGGCGACGATGGGAACGCGGACGGTATCGCCCGCCACGATCTTGGGTTTGACTCCACCGACCCAGATTCCCGAGGAGAAGTTGTAGAACTGGCGAGAACCTGCAGGCCATTCACAGCAGTAGGCGTTCCAGTTGGTGACATCCGCCGGCCAGGTGCCGTCATAGCCCTCCCAGCCAATGGCCGGTTCATACAGGCCTAACAAGGCCACATTTGTGATGGTAAATGCGCGAAGCTGACCCACCCCGGCCCAGGTCACTCTGACCGGGTAGGTCTGATCGGACATCGGCGCCAATGACGGGGCCGATGCCGGGGCGGGGTAGAGGCCCGGCTTCTGCGGGACGCGCAGCGCACCCTCGGATGGCGATACGACTAAAGCCAGCGCGACGGCGACCAGTGCGATTCGAAGAGTGGGGATGCTCATGGCGTACTCCTTTGCCCTGCGGGTCATCGCGCTAGAACCTCATGGTGGCGCCCACAGTGATGGTGCGGGGCTGGTCGTAGTTGGCGGGATCGTCCACGTACCGCTTCCAGTTCTCGACGGCCTGCTGCCAGGTCTCCTCGTCGGCATAGCTCTCTCGGAGCGGGATGTTACCGTTGTCATCTGGCTTGCCCGTGACGGGATACACATCCACCACGTTGCGCTGATCAAATAGGTTGCGCACGTCAACGAACAAACCCATGCCCAGCCGGCCCACTGAAAGATACTTGTCGATACGAAGATTGGCAGTCTGCATGCCGGGCAACCGCCGCGAACCTACCTCGCCGGGATTGCCGCGGGAGTCCGTGGGGGTGTACGGAGGGCCGGTGGAAATGGATGCCATGATGTTGGCGTTGAGATCACCCAGCGGGTGAAAACCCGCGATGGGAGGGCCGAAATCTTGCGGCATGTAGAGGTTTAGATTCGCCTTCAGGCTGTGAGTCACGTCGAACTCCAGCGGGTACTCACGCTTGGGAAGCGGAGTCTCCGTATCACGGAACAGGTAATAGTACTCCCGCGCGGAGCTTCCCGAGCCCTTGGCGTCGAGGTAGGAATACGTGAGCGATCCCGAGAGGTACGACGCGGCCCGCTTGGTGAGGCTGATGTCCATACCCTTGACCACGGCGAAATCCTCGATGAGGAAGATGGTGTAGTTCACGGGATTCTGGTTCAGGGTCGAGATGATTTTGCGCGTTGCCAAGAGGTTCTCAACGTCTTTGTAGTACGCCGTGACTTCGCCGGCCAAATCGGGGTTGAAGGCATGCTTGATGCCGATCTCGTAGGCAACGGTCTTCTCAGGTGGAAGATCGGGATTGCCCAGGAGAGGAACGCCGGAGGTGATGTCTGCATTGAGGCCCTGGTACAGCTCTCCCAGCTCAACCGGTTGGAAGAAATGCCCATACGAGGCGTAGAGTACGCTCTTATCAGTAACCGCGAAGGCAATGCCGAGGCGCGGGCTGAACTGGTCTTTTGGATCGGCGTCGATCTTGCCTACATCCAGGCTTTCCATTTGCGCGAAATGGGTTGCCTTGGGGTTGAAGTAGTCCCACCGAAGGCCCATGTTCACCGTCAGATCCTCATACTCGATCTTGTTCTGGAGATAGGCTGCCATGTTGTCGGGCTCCATCTCATAGTGATCGCTGTAGGGATTCTGGTTCAGGAACTGGAGGTCGGTAAGTTCTAAGGTGCTCCATCTGCGGAATGCCCCCGCTTTGAGCTGGTTGAACTTGCCCAACTGATGGGTCAGAGCCACATCGGCGGTGTAGTGGGTCGTATTCCGGTGATGCCACCACGGCACAAAATCGTAGTAGAAGTGCCGGAACTCGTCGCGGTCGCGGGCGTACCACTGATCGATGTCGCCCTTGTACAAGCCGCTCTTGTGGTTGGGGCTGTGTGCCACCTCGTCAAGGTATGCGTCCGCATCGAAGGGCACGTACACAACCGCAGTGGAGTCGGCATTGATCTCCCACGATCCCGTATCATACCACCGCCGGTTTAGAGCTTCGCGCTCGTATACTAGATTCGTCCAGACTATGTCGCCATCCTCGTCGACGGTGCACCATCCGAGGTCCTGGTAGTAGCGACGCCATTGATCATCGGCGGTGGTGCCGTACCACTGCTGGTTCTCGACATCGTACCATACCCAACCGATATCATCGTAGTACACCGAATCCACCGCGGTCTTCACCCAATCCATGGCGCTGCCGATGATCTGCCAGTCGGTGTAGTGCTTCCCGTCCTGCGCCTGCCGTTTCGTATAAGTATTGAAGCCGGCCAGGTTGATAGTGTAGAACGTGCGGGGACTTATGCTGTGCGTCAGAGTCATGCCCAGTTGGGTGTTGCCCTGGTCGTACCTCGGTCCCTCCCGGAGCCAGTTCCCTCTCGATCGGGCGTGGGAATAGGCATGGTACCGGCTGTGAGCCCAGTTGCCCGAGAACACCAGCTTCATACCGGAGCGGGGCGTGATCCGGAGCTTCCCGGCGACGCTCTCCTGCTGCCTGTCATTGTAGGGCTTGGGAATGACGCCGGGGGCTCGGTTGTCGGTATCCTTCAGCGAACCGGAGACGAAGAATGTTGCTTCCCTGAAGAGGTTGTTCAGCCCCGGCACCGGACCGCCCAGGTTCATGTTCACGTCGTTGGTGCCGTAATCATAGTCCTCGCCGAGGAAATCATCGGTGTAGTACTCAAGCCCACCTGAGTAGCTCTCGCCACCCTCCTTGGTAACGATATTCACCACCCCCGACATGGCCTCGCCGAATTCAGCGTTGAACCCTCCCGAGAGGACCGACATCTCTGCAATGGCATTATTGTCTATGATGATGCCCCGGCCCATGGTCACTGGATCAGTGGTGTTCACGCCGTCGACCACATAGGTCACCTCGCCGGAACGCCCGCCTCGGATGTGCAGCCCGCCGGAACGCCCTTGGCCAGACTCGACGACCCCCGCCTGGGCAGCCAATACTTCCGAGAAGCTGGACACCGGCATGGATTCTATGGCCTGCCCGTCCACAATCTTGGTGCTGGCGGTGACACCCTTTTCTATCATGGGTCGCACGGCCACGACCTCGATGGTTCCCGCGGCCTCCAGTACACGTTCGGTCATCTGGATGTCGATATGAGTCGTCAAGTCAGCGGAGACCCAGGCGCCCTTCACCTCCACGTCATTGTAGCCCATCATGGTGGCAACCAGCGCGTACTCGCCCACAGGAACATTGATGATGAAGTACTCGCCTTTCTCATCGGCCGCCGCGCCCAGGGCGGTGCCCTTGATGAGAATATTGGCGAATGGCAGGGGATTCCCTGTCCTCGCCTCCATCACGACGCCCATGATCTTGCCCGTAGTTCCCGCCCACGACGGAGCGGAAAGAGCAAGACACAGCAAAACACAGAAGACGGTTGATCGAGGCATCGCACGCTCTCCTTTCCGATGTCCCTTGTTCATGCGCCTTCCGCGAACGTAGCCCCATGCACTGCAAGAGTCAAGGTCAAGTAGCGGTAGACTCGAGGGCTACAACGCAGCGTTGCCGCCCGAGAGAGACTCTGAGCTCGGGCCGGCCTGACTCGGGAACACTAAGGAGTGGAGGACTGCAGGGGCAAACAGAGAGCAGGTCCTTAGCTGAACTGCCCGCCCCGCAGGAATGACGCAACCTGCCGCCAGAAGCCGTGCTGAATCCCGTACCCTGTGTGCTATTCCCGAAACGAAGCGCTGGTGGTCGAGAGCCACCCGCACACTCGCGCGGGGAGGCTCAGCCGCTACTCCATGGACTGACGCAGGGCCATATCGACGACGTTGTGCACGAACCTCGGATATCTCTTCTCGCCCGATGCGCCGAACGCGGGGCCCTGGGGGCCGAGATCCCCGACCAGGGCGATGTCCTCAAGCAGCAGGCGCCCTTGTTCCCACACCATGGATAGCACACAGGGACCGGCCAGTTCCAGCACCCATTCGATGTGACTGGCCAAGCCCTGGACAAGCGCGGCACGCTCCTCGTCCAGATCGGCACCCTGGAGTCGACGTTCAGCGCGTATCCCACTGAACACGGAGACGACCTCTCCCTGGGCGCATCGTTGGACTATGATACCCCGCGAACCCCCCAGCACAGATGCGGCGGCAAGGAGTTCTTCACGGTCATTGACAACCATGGCCTTACTAGAACCGGGCACTGGGGGAGTGACGCGAAGGGGAAAGCCCAAGACCGACACTCTGGGCTCGCGGCTCACCTCAACCCCGGGGCCCACCAGAAGCCATGGGCGCACCGGTGCGCCCTCCCGCTCCAGCACGCGACGCCATTGGAGAGGATGATCCAGCAGTGCCAGAGTGTGCAGGGGAGGGCATGCCATACGAACACCCTGGGATGCCAGCGCACACGCGAGGCAGAGGGGAAGGCGGGGAAACCCCTGAAAAAACGCCAGATCGACGTCCCGCACGAGATGATGTTCAATGCGCCCTTGCCGGGGCGAGACTCCGACGTACACGGCATCGTGACCGTTTTCGCGCAGGGCCTTTGCGAAAGGCAGCGATCCAGATGACTCTTCGTCCAGTGGCCCTACCACAGCTATGTTCATGACGACTCCGGTGTGTGTGATCCGCGTAGCCGGCGTGGACACACCGCGCCAGCGTGGTACTCGTGAACACAAAGCGTTGACATCGACGCGCCCTCATCCCCCTCATCTGTGCCTTTCGAAGGACAGAACATCACGGCGGATAGCCTCCCTCCTCGCTCGCCCCTCGGGTGCCTCGTCCATCTCGACAGGACACCTTCACGCGCGCCGATTACTTAGAATCTTGTCCCGGACTCCGCAACCCCTATCCCCGCACGGAAGTCTTCGTTCGGCTTGTGTCTTGCCGCGGGGATGGCCTAACTTCACGCCATTACCCCGCGATGGATAGTGGTGGCCTCTTCCACAAGTGAGCGGCAGTGACACGACCCGACAACGACACCTTCCCGGCATCGAACCCGTTGGAAGAGCTGACACACCGCATCCGCCACAACCCGTCGGTCAAGCGGCTCCTCCATGACCTTCAGGCCGGGCGGAAAGCATCCGAGCACGGATCCGTTCATGGTTCCGCGAAGACTCTGCTGGTCTCGTTACTGTGGAAAGCCGCGCGAAAGCCGGTGGTGATCATCACCCCATCGGCTGCCCAGGCCCGATGGTGGGCCGACGATCTCAGAGCCATCGTCGGGGAATCACCCGTGTATGAGTTCCCGGATACCGAAGTACTCCCCTATGAGCAGTCCAACCCTGACGCGGATGTGACCTCGTCACGGCTGTCCGCCCTCAAGGCCCTGCGCAGTGGTACTGCCTGTCTCGTGGTCACCACGTCGGGAGCCGCCCTGTGCAAGATCCCTGGTTTCACCGGCAAAGGAGTCACTTCGCTGCAGTTGACCCAAGGCACCGATATCGGATTCTCCAAGGTGCTGAAGGGCCTCGTCCAGATCGGTTTCGGCCGGGTGCCCCTGGTGGAAGAGATCGGCCAGTTCAGCGTACGAGGCGGAATCGTCGATGTATTTCCTCCGGGTGTCGAAGATCCGGTTCGTATCGAGTTCGACGGCGACACGGTAGCCTCGCTCAGGTCGTTCTCGCCCCAGACTCAGCGCTCCGTCACCCCCTTGAAGGCGGTAACGATCCTGCCGAGGGACGACTTGGTAGAGGTGAGCCCTGAGGCCTGGGAACTAGATGTCGACGGCGCGTTACGCCGGACGGCGGAAAACCTGGAGATACGCGATGCTCAGATCGACCGCATGCTGCTCATGCTGGAGCAGGATCCCTTTCATCCCTCCAGGCGCTGGTGCTATCCTCTCTTCGGCGTGTCTCCTGTCTCCCTCCTAGACCTTGTGCCCAGCTGTACCGTCCTGGTTGTCGATGATGCCGACAGTGTTGCCGCAGAGTTCCAGAAGGTGCATGATGAGGCACAGGAGCAGTACGATCGCAGGCAGAGGCTTGGCGCGCTCGAACCGCTGGTACCACCCGCCCTTCTCTTCTCAGATCCTGTTGAGTTGACAACGCGTGTGACAGCAGAGGCATCGTTGACGTTTCGTTTTGGGGACGACGGCGTGCTCCGGGTACAGAGTGCAGAGGCCATGGGCGGGAGCCTTGCCATCCTCAAGGACCGGTTGCACACTCTGGTGCGGGATGGGTTCAATATCTGGATCTCATGTGAAAACGAGGGTCAACGCCAGCGGCTCGAGGAACTCCTGGGCTCGATCCCCCGGGTAAGGATATGGGTGGGGGCTCTGCGCCACGGCTTCCTCTGGGCCGACGAACGGATCGGCCTCTTCACCGATGGAGACATCTTCCAGCGCTACACCCGGCGCCGGCGGAAGCGGCGGCACCACACCGGCCTGTCGCCGGCGCGACTCCTGGAGTTGACCCCAGGCGATTTCGTTGTTCATGCATTCCACGGAGTTGGGAGGTTCGAGGGGTTGTCCCGCATAGCGGTGATGAACCGGGAGCAGGAGGTCCTCACGCTTTCCTACCGCGGCGGCGACAAGCTCCACGTTCCTCTGGAGCAAAGCCACCTTGTTGACCGGTATCTCGGCCCGGATGCCCGGGCGCCCGCGTTGGACACGCTGGGAGGCGTGAAATGGAAGCAGACCGCAGCCAGGGTCCGCCGTGCCGTACGCGACATGGCCCAGGAGCTGCTGCGCCTCTATGCCTCCCGCAAGGTCAAGCCTGGGTTTGCCTTCCCCGCCGGCGATCACTGGGAAGAAGGCTTGGCCTCCAGTTTCCCGTTTCAAGAGACCGCTGACCAGCTCACGGCCTGGGCCGAGATCCAGGCCGACATGACCTCTGACAGCCCCATGGATCGGCTGGTCTGCGGCGATGTCGGGTACGGCAAGACCGAGCTGGCGGTGCGCGCGGCATTCAAGACGGTGCTCGCCAACAAGCAGGTAGCGGTACTGGTGCCGACAACCATCCTGGCCGAGCAGCATCTGAACACCTTTCGCGAGCGCCTTGCGGAGTACCCGGTTCAGACGGAGATGCTCTCGCGTTTCCGTTCCCGCCGACAGCAGAAGGACATCGTGCGCGGAGTCCGTGAAGGAGCTTTCGACATACTCATCGGCACACATCGTCTGCTGCAGAAGGATGTGGCCTTCAAAGACCTCGGCCTGGTCGTGATCGACGAGGAGCAGCGGTTCGGCGTCGAACACAAGGAGCGCCTGAAGCAACTCCGCACCCAGGTGGACGTGTTGACCATGACCGCGACTCCCATACCCCGCACGCTCTATCTGGCCCTGGCTGGGGCCAGGGACATGAGTGTCGTCAATACGCCGCCCCAAGGCCGTGTTCCCCACAGGACGACGGTCTCCCCCTTCGATGAGAATCTCATTACCGAAGCCATCCTCCGGGAGGTCGGGCGGGGCGGCCAGGTGTACTTCGTCCACAACCGCGTGGAGTCGATCCTCTCCATGACCGCGCTGCTGCGCCGGCTCATGCCTACGGTGCGATTCGACATCGCCCACGGTCAAATGACCGAGCATGCCCTGGAGGATGTGATGCATACGTTTCTGAGCAGAGAGATCGACGTCTTGGTGTGCTCGATGATCATCGAGTCCGGTCTCGACATACCGGGAGTCGACACCATCATCATCAATCGCGCCGATCGTTTCGGGCTGGCCCAGCTTTACCAACTGCGGGGTCGGGTGGGCCGCGGCGCCCGTCAGGCGTATGCGTACCTGCTGGTTCCGCCCTTCGGCTCACTGACGCCCCAGGCCCGCCGCCGCCTCGAAGCGATGAAGCAGTTCTCGGAACTGGGGTCGGGCCTGCGCTTGTCGCTCTTGGATCTTGAGATTCGAGGCGTGGGCAACATCCTGGGCCGGGATCAGCACGGGCATGTGGCGGATGTCGGCTTCCATCTGTACTGCAACATGCTGGAAGAGGAGGTCCGCCGTCTTAGGGGTGAGGATGTGCCGATCCGGTCTGAGTTAACGGTTCACGCGGTCCCTGCCGTATCGTTACCCCGGGAGTACATTCCCGATGAGCAGATGCGTCTAGAGATCTATCGTCGTCTGGGCAGAGCCGACAGCACAGAGGATGTCCGCCGGATCCGCGAGGAACTGATGGACCGGTTTGGAGGTTGTCCAGATGAGGTGGAACGACTACTCCGAGCGGTACTCCTCAAGGCTCTTCTGGGGCCGTATCCTGTCCGGTCGGCGCGCTGGGCCAAGGATGAACTGGCGATTACGCTTGAATCGGGTTCATCGCCGCCTCCCGTGTTGATCCACCTTGCCGCCTCGTGCGGGGGTACATGGCGTACCGATCGCAAGCTCATGACTACGTTGGGCATTCCTTTGCGCGCCGTCGCGCAGACCGGTGCGGAACTCGACCCTGTCCTACTGGCCCTGGAGAAAGGAGCATAACATGATCGCGATACTGGCCTTGTGTCTGCTGGGAGCAACCGCGCAGGATTCCCTCCCCGGTCAGAGAGTCGAAGGCATCGCTGCCGTGGTGGGGGGGGAGATCATCCTCCGAAGCGACGTGGACGGACTGGTTGACTGGGAACTCCAGCAGAGAAGAGTCGCCTCACCTGACGACAGCACGCTTCTGGCTGTGCGGGCAGAGGTGCTTCAGCAATTGATCGACGATCGGCTATTGCTCAACTATGCCCGGCAGGAGACGGTCACGGCCACGGCAGAAGAGACTGAGACGTCCCTCCAGGAGCGGATCGAGGCGATCAGGGCCAGATTCCCTTCGGAATCGTCGTTCCTCGCCCAGCTGGAGGCGGAGGGGCTTGACATGGCCAAATTCCGGGAGCTCCAACGCCGGGTGATCGAGGAGCAGCTCATTAAGGGGAAACTCCAGGAAAAGCTCCGGGCACAGTGGAGAATCCAAGTGACGGAATCCGAGGTGAAGAGGTTTTGCGAGGAGCGCGCGGACGAGATCCCCGAGACACCCGCCCGCGTGCAGCTCCACCACATCCTGCTGAAGGCCGGCCCGCCTTCGGAACTCCTTGCCGCGCAGGATTCCCTGTTGCAGAGCCTGAGGGCGCGGGCCCTGGCGGGTGAGAGCTTCGAAGACCTGGCGCGCCAGTACTCCGAGGATGCCAGCGCCGCCTTGGGCGGCGACCTGGGGTTTTTCTCCCGCGGCACCATGGTCTCAGAGTTCGAGGCGGCCTTGGAGACGCTTCAACCTGGTCAGGTAAGCGAGGTTGTCGAGACCCGGTTCGGGCTTCATCTTGTCCAACTCGTTGCGCGTGAAGGCGACCGGTTCAGGGCACGCCACATCATTCGAGTGCTGCCGCAGAGTGATGACTCCGCCTCCCTCGACCCGCTGATCAAGGAGATCACCGGCCAGAGCGACACGGCGAGCTTCGGCGAACTGGCCAGCCGGTATTCGACCGACACCGCCACAAAAGACAAAGAAGGCCTTCTGGGTGTCGTCGCACCGTCGACACTGGAGGCGCAGCCACTGGTTGCACTCCTGGACACCCTCCCCGAGAAGACCATTTCTTCCCCGCTGAGTGATCAGGAGGGCGTGCATCTGTATTGGATTGAGAGTCGCCTTCCTGCGGGCAAGCCTTCATGCGACGAGATCGCGCCGGGCATTCGAGACCTCCTTCTATCCGAGAAACTCGAGGCGCGCCTGCAAGAGTTCCTCGCGGGCCTCCGAGCCGAGACCTACATTGAGGTGTTCCGGTAGACCGATGGTTTTCCACTCCATGGAATGCACGCCGGCCATGGATCCGCATAGGCACGGCACCATGGCGCGTCTGTGGCGCACCAGGCTCCTTTCGGTCACACTGCTCACCATGGTGTTCGGCGGGTGTTCTCGGCCCAACGGGCAATCCCGGGTCTTTGTGGTTGCCACGTCCACGATCGTGGGTGATGTGGTACGGGCCGTGGCGAAAGATGAGATCGCCGTCAACGTGCTGTTGCCCGTTGGGGTCGACCCCCATTCCTTCGAGCCGACGCCCCAAGACGTGTCGATGCTCTCCGGGGCGCGTCTGATCTTCGTGAATGGTCGCGCTCTGGAATCGTTTCTCTATCCGCTCCTGGACGTCACGGTGAAACGTGATCGGGTCATAGATCTTTCCGCAGGCATCGATGCAGGAGCTAGCAGACGCGCATTGCATGAGGCCCTCCCGGAGGGCGACTCGTACCATGAGCACGACGAGGGCTACGATCCCCATGGGGGCGTTGACCCTCACGTGTGGTTTGTGCCGGCCTACGTGGCACTCTGGGCTCAGGAAGTCGCCGCTTCCCTCTCCCGAGTCGATCCCTCCCATGCCTCCGTGTATATGGACCGCTCCGATAGCGTCATCGCGGTGCTCGACACCCTTGACGCCTGGATCCGCCGCCAAGTCGCCTCCATCCCCGCGGAGCGAAGGGTGCTTGTCTCGGACCACGCCGCCTTTGGCCACTTCGCCCGGGCCTACGGCTTCATCGAGATCGGCGCCATCCTCCCAGGCTTCAACACCCTGGCCGAGCCTTCCGCCAGGGACCTCACGAAGCTCGTCGAGCGCATTCGGCTCCTGGAGGCGCCCGCGGTGTTCGTGGGTATGTCCGCCACTACCCAGTTGGCCGACCGTATCGGGGAAGATGCGGGTATCCGGGTAGCTCGGCTCTATACCGGATCGCTCAGCCCGCCCGATGGGCCGGCAGCGGATTATGTGGCATTCATGCGTTACAATGTGAGCGCAATCGTCGCCGCCCTGAAGGGCGACGAGTAGGCCATGCGACTGGCGAACCACGATCATCTCGGCGCTGCGCTGGCCATGAAGGAGGCAACAGTCCGCCTGGGCGACATCGTCGCGCTCCAGTCGGTCACCTTGACGCTGCACCAGGGCGAGCAGGTGGCGGTGGTTGGTCCCAATGGTGCGGGCAAAAGCACGCTTCTCAAGACTATCGCTGGCCTCCTTCAACCCTCTTCGGGCTCAGTCCTGGTTTACGGGCACCGGCCTCCCGGGCACATCTGCATCGCGTACCTCCCACAGCGGAATGTGGTTGACTGGGCCTTCCCGGTCACCGTCGGCGACGTCGTGATGATGGGCAGAATCGGGCGTCTTGGCCTCTTCAGGCGCCCTTCGCGCCACGACCATATGATCGTGGCCGGATGCCTGAACACCGTCGGCCTCAGCGACCTCCTGGGCCAGCGAATCGCCGAGCTTTCAGGGGGCCAGCAGCAGCGGATGTTCATCGCTCGGGCCCTGGCCCAGGAGGCGGGCCTGATGGTCATGGACGAGCCGCTGACTGGCTTGGATGCCACCTCGCAGGAGGCCATCTTGGATTTGCTGGCCGAGTTCCCCCGCCGGAACGTGGCAACGGTGGTGACAAATCACGACCTCACCATGTCCAGCCAGCGGTTCGATCGGATTGTGTTGCTCAACAGCCGGGTGATTGCCGATGGGCCCCCGGAGAAGGTGCTCACCGAGAAGAACCTGCTGGCGGCGTATGGTAGCCATGTCCATCGAATTCACGATGCCCGTGAGCCCTTGGCGGTGAGTGACTCATGCTGCGATCCGTGAGTCGGGCTACGAGCCACCCGAGGCCCTGGGAGACCCGCATTGCCGGTTTGAGACCTCATGATGCTTGAGACTCTGGCTGCCTTGGTGCATGGGCTACTAGATCCCTTCACCCATGCGTTCATGGTACGGGGGCTGTTGGCAGCGGTCACCGTGGGCACGGTGTGCGGCATTGTCGGCACCTTTGTGGTGCTGCGCGGGATGGCCTTTCTTGGCGATGCCCTGGCCCACACGATCCTCCCAGGCGTGGCTTTGGCCCACCTGTTGGGCGCCACCCGGCGGGGCACGCTCTTCTGGTGGGCCCTTTTTACGGCGGTGGCTGCGGCCTTGGGCGTCGGCGCCATTTCTCGGTCTGGACGCCTCCGGGAGGATACCGCCATAGGCATCGTCTTCGCGGGCATGTTCGCCTTGGGCATCGCCATCATCTCGACCATGCAGAGCTACACCGTCGATCTTGCCCATGTGCTCTTCGGCAATGTCCTCCAGGTCTCGTGGGCCGACCTCCGAATCATGTGGATCTGTTCCGGGATTGTCGTGGCGGGGATCTTCCTGTTCTACAAGGAACTGGTGGTACTGTCGTTCGATCCGATCTTCGCGGCTACCCTGCGTTTGCCCTCCCGCACGCTCAACTACCTTCTCCTGGTGCTTATCGCCGTGGTGATCGTGGTGGCGCTGCAGACCGTGGGCGTGGCACTGGTGGTGGCGATGCTCGTGACTCCGGCCGCGACCGCGTCACTTGTGGTCGCCAGGCTGCGCAGCCTGATGGTGCTGTCCCCGATCCTGGGCGGCGCCTCGGGCGTCGCCGGGCTCTACCTGTCATACTATGCCGGTGTGGCCCCCGGCGCCGCCATGGTGCTGGTGGCGACGATGGTCTTCGTAGCAGTGTTTTCCTCTGTCCAGATAGGCTCCCGCCGGCTCCGAAGAGGCCGCGCAGCCCCCACTGCTGACACGGCCTGACCGTGGCCTCATTTCGCGAGGAGGCTGTGTATGGCCTGCCGGGCGGAATGCAGCCTACCCCGCCACGGAGTTCATCTAAGGCCCTACCTCGCTGAGAGCACGCAGCCGATGGCGTGCCGCAGGCTAGCCCACGGTCAAGCGATTGCGGCCGGTTTCCTTGCTCTCGTACAGCAGTCTATCCGCCCGGGCCACCAGTGTCTCGGGCGCATCCTCGGGCGTGGCCATCGTCGCCCCCAAGGACACGGTGACCGAGACTCTGACCTCGTCGTGCACAATGAAACTCTGCTCTATCAGCGCCCTGATACGTTCGGTGACTTCACCCAGAACCGTCTTAGTAATGCTGTCGAACACGACAATGAACTCGTCGCCACCCCGCCGCGTCACAACATCGCGTGGCCGCACTGCCCGTTCCATGGTTCTGGTAACCATGAGCAGAACATGGTCACCCAACTGGTGTCCGAACTCGTCATTGACACATTTGAAGTGATCCACGTCAACGAAGGCAATGCCGAAGGGAATGCCAAGAAGACGGGCGCGCTCCAGCCGCCCGGCCAGCAACGCGTCGCATGCCTTCCGGTTCGGAGCATCGGTCAACGCGTCGGCCAGCGCTTCGTGTTGCGCCTCTCTGAGATCGAGCAGCACCTCATGGAGGCCCTTGTCCTCGGAGAACACCTCTACCGCACCCACTACCTCGCCGTGGGAATCGCGCACCGGAGAGACCCGAACCACCACGGGTACCCGATGGCCCTCCTTGTGGTGCAGGTACACATGGGCCGTTCGAACATCCTCGGCCTCCATGGCATCGGCAAGAGGACACTGCGTGAGGCAAAGAACCCGGCCGTGCTCGTCCACATGCTGCAGCAGATTGTCCGAGCATCGCGAACCCATCGTCTCGGATCGACAGTAGCCGGTGATGGCCTCGGCGGCCTTGTTCCAGTAGACAATGCGCCGGTCCCGGTCGGTGGCATAGACCCCATCGGGCAGGCTGTCCAACAGGAGATCGGGCGGCAGGATGATCATGGGGTCAGGCCTGGTATCCGGCGACCTGGGGGCCAAGGTGCCTCGTTATCGCCGACCTGATTGACTGGAGGCCTTTGACGGGAAGCGCTCATCCCCCGCCCTGGCGGAAGTAGGTCATGGCTTCGGGTATGGCCTGCCGGATGGCGGCGATCCGTGAAGCGTCCGATGGATGCGTGCTCAAGAACTCGGGAGGACCGCCCCCTCCCTTGTATGCCGCCATGCGTTGCCAGAAGGCGACTGCCTCATTGGGATCATAGCCCGCCATGGCCATGAAGATAAGGCCCAAACGGTCTGCCTCTGTCTCATGCACCCTGCTGTACGGTAACAGAACTCCCACTTGCGCACCCACGCCGAACACCGTCAACCAAAGCTGCTTGGTCTGTTCAGGCTTCTTCTCCAGCGCTTCGGAGAGGGCCATGCCACCTAACTGCGCTGCCAGGGCTTGACTCATCCGTTCATTGCCGTGCCGAGCCACCGCGTGCGCCACTTCGTGCCCCATGACCACGGCAAGGCCGGACTCGGTCTGGGTGAGAGGCAGGATTCCGGAGTACACAACCACCTTGCCTCCGGGCATGCACCACGCATTCACCTCCGCGCTCTCGACCAAGTTGAACTCCCACCGGTAACCGCTCAGATGGGACGACATGTCGTTACGGGCAAAGTAGAGCTCCACGGCGCGCTGAATCTTCCCGCCCACAGTGCGAATCATACCGGTCTGGGCGTGGTTTGAGCTTCTGGGATTCTCCTGCAGGAACTCGTTGTACTGCTGGAAACTCAACGAGAGCATGGTGGATTCGGGGACTATGGTGAACTGCCGCCGCCCCGTCAAGGGCACGGTTGAGCAGGCCACCATCAGCGTAAGAAGGGCTATGAGAATGCGCGGCATGTCACCTCCCTTGGGCGGACAGAGAATCGGCGAGTCATGAAACAGCGTAAGACACGTGGCATCTCAAGCAACTACTGCTCCTCACCCTACTTCGCGCCCTACGCGGGGGGTGTCAAGCCCACCCCTACACCATGCAGCCATAAGGTCTCGGGGAGGCTACTGACCGGGCACCCCAAATCCACGCCGGTGTCTCACATGGTATTGGCCAGGCATGGAACGCGCCCTGTCTCAAATCGCATCAACCCCGAGGGCACCATGAGGCGTCATGTAGGACCTGTCACCTAGAGGAAACATCCGCTACAGATTGAGTGGGAACCATTGGGAGAGAAGGGTTTCATGGCTCACGCTCTTCACTTCCTGACTTCCCTACTTCCGGGTTCGCACGGTGGCAATCCCCCCATGTCCTCAGATCACCCGGAGTACGAGTGGCCAGTCTCTCTGTGCGCACATCACGCCGGAGAAGAAACAGCCTTCCCAACTGGCCGAACTGGCATCGACTCTCCTGTAGATCCCTGCCCATGACCGCGGGGCCCGTGTGACATCAACCTCCCCGGAATATTGACACCGATCCCTCCAGTCGGTATGTCCGGCCTCTTTCCCTGAATGCCCTCTGTCTGCCTGGGGTGCAGCGACCCTCGAACCTGCAGGAGGATGCTTGTGACCAATGAAACGAAGGTCATGAATCGCTGGCTGGTGGTTGTCGGTGCGATTCTGATTCAGCTCTGTTTGGGTGCCATCTATGCCTGGTCGGTCTTCACTCCCATCCTGACGAAAGCAGTCAGCGCGGGTGGTTTCGGGTGGAGTAAGACTCAATCACAACTGGTATTCTCGGCGGGATTGGCCCTGTTCGCCATCGTCATGGTCATTGCCGGCCGCCTGATGCCAAGACTGGGGCCTCGAGCCCTTGCGCTGTCTGGCGGCGTGGTGTTGGGCCTGGGCTACATCATGGCCGGACTACGGGGCGCGGGGCACTTCTGGTCCACGTTTATCTGTGTCGGTGTTGTGGGCGGCAGCGGGATCGGATTGGGCTATGTCGTGCCCATCGCCGTGGGGATGCGGTGGTTCCCCGACAAGAAGGGTCTGGTCACGGGGCTGGCGGTGGCCGGATTCGGGTTCGGCGCCACGTTGTGGATGACCCTGGCCGACACGCTAGGACCGCTGGGTGGCGGTGAACTCCTCACTCGGATCGGGCTCTCGAACACGTTCATCATCTACGGGATTGCGTATGTGCTCATCGTCGGGATTGGCAGTGTGTGGATGGTGTTTCCGCCCGAGGGCTGGAAGCCTGAAGGTTGGAACCCGCACAAGAACTCATCCGGCGGCCAGACTACGGGTGTCATCGACTATACCAGCGGCCAGATGCTCAAGACGCTCCAGTACTTCCTGATCCTCCTCACGTTTGCATGCACCGCCAGCGCAGGCCTGATGAGTATCGGGCTCATGAAGCTTTTCCCGACGCAAGCACTGCAGGAGCATGGCGTGAGCCCGGAGCGTGCCAGCGGCATCGCCACCATGGCAATGGGTGTGTGTTTTGCGCTGTTCAACGGTCTGGGACGGATTCTCTGGGGCAGCATAAGTGACAAGCTGGGCCGAAAGAAATCCATCGTGGTGATGGCGGCGACGCAGGGCGTGTTCGTGATTCTCTTCCAGTGGATGGCAGGTAGCGAGTTCACCCTGTATCTCTTCGCCGCGCTGATTGGGTTCAACTTCGGAGGCAATTTTGCCCTCTTCCCTACCATCACGGCGGACACGTTCGGCACCAGACACATCGGTCAGACCTACGGGTGGGTGTTCCTGGCGTATGCCCTTGGGGGCATTTTCGGCCCGATCCTGGGTGGGAAGCTGGGAGATGTAGGCAACTTCCCCCTGGCATTCTCCATCTGTGGCGTGCTCTGTCTGATCGCGGCCGCACTGATCACCAGAGTCAACCCTCCTCGATTCACCACACACCGTGCCCTCAGCGAGCCGGCATAGGCAGGATGGATGATGGCTCATCACTGTGAAGCAGCATTGGTGACGTGCGTCGATTTCAGGCTGCATCAACGACCTGATGGTCGAAACTGCATTGCCGAGTTCCTGCGGCGTCTGGGTCTCGATTGTGACGTGATCAGCCGGGCAGGCGGCATACAGGATCTGGTTCGGCCCCACGGAGGAAGTGACCAGGCCTTGGTGAGAGACCTGGAGGTTTCCGTCGATCTCCATGAGGCGGGCAGGCTGCTGCTGGTCAACCATGCAGATTGTGGTGCCTACGCGTGGATGGGCGGTTCACCGGACGAGGAACGAGCCCAGCACATCGAGGATCTTCGCGCGGCTCGCGCACTCCTCTCCAGACGCTTCCCTCGAGTCCAGATCAGTCTCTTTTTCGCTGAACTCGTGCCCGGAACCGCCGATGAGTTCGCAGTTCAGCCGATGCAGTAGCGTCTACCCCGCCCTGTGAGCATCGGGCATTCGCCCAGATCGCTTCTCGATGCGCAGTGGTTCCGAGGCGCTACGGCATACTGTGGCAACGACGCAGCCAGTGCCCTGCTTCGAAGCCGCTGTTCGAACGTCTACGCCGCACGGCGCCATCCCGCTTCATGTGTGGGTGAGGGATGCTTCCGTGGAGACGGACCTGTCGCGTCGTTGGCCCTCCCCAGGCTGAATGCTTGGGCTGAATTCACCCGCGCGCCTGCCGCTGGCCGGCGCACCTTCCCGAACCATTGACCCCTCCGTGTGCGGCGATTATTCTGAACACCGAAACAGTCGGGAACCGCCACCCGTTCTTGGAGGAACCATGCATCGCGCCCCCGTTCGCACCATGACCGCCCTCGCGCTCCTCACGTTCGTGCTGCTTGCCCCAAGTTCGGGGTTCAGCCGTCTCCCCGCGCTGGGAACGTCTCTCTCTCCTACCGTCCTCCTGCGCACTCCCTCGGGCGATCCCGATGGCAATGACTCCCCGGGCACCGCCACGATTATCGCCATGCCCCACCAGGGCGACTACGCCATCGATCCCGCAGGAGATGTCGATTGGTACCGCATGGAGCTGGGGGCGAACACCTTGCTCCATATTTACTCGGAGCGCATAAACGACTCGCAACTCGATCCGGAAGCCCGACTCTACGGCCCCCACTCAGCCGATGGCAACGATCTGGACCCCACGGACTGGATCGCTGTCGACGACGACAGTCACGGTGATGTGCAACCCGACATCCGGATCGTGATCCCCGAAAGCGGCTTCTACTTTCTCAGGATGGCGTACTACCAGAACGACCCCACGCGGGGATCCAATGAGCCGAAGGAGTCCAACCGCGCCGACACGGGGGCGTATAGGCTCTTCGTCGAGGAGCTCGCCGACCAGCCGGATATCTGGGTCGATCCCGACAACTTGGACTTTGGGCTCACCCCACACGACAGCGCCAACGCGTCCATCTCGGTCTCAAACCAGGGAAACGCACCCCTGCACGTCTCGTCAATCAGTGACGATCAGCCGTGGCTGAGTCTGAGCGTCGATAGCCTCACGGTGCCGCCTGACTCCAGCCTCGACGTGATCGCGACCGCGAACTCGACGGGATTGGGGCTGGGGACGCACATCGCGACTATCAGCATAACCAGTGACGACCCCGACCAGAGTTCGATCGCGATTGACGTCGTGCTCACGGTGGCGTGGCCTGACACGAACGATATGCCACCCGAGGCGACGCCGATCAGTGTGCCCCACACCGGTGACTACGTGATCGGCACTGTCGGCGATGTGGACTGGTATCGGATGTACCTCCATGCCGGGACCTGGTGGGCGATCCACACGGAGCGCATCGACGGCTCCCAGATCGATCCGGAGGCGTGGCTCTATGGTCCCCATGCGGCCGATGGGTCTGACGTTGACCCCACTGATTGGATCGCCAATGACGACGACAGCTACGGAGGCCTGCAGCCCCTGGTGGAGATATCAGTCACCGAGACCGGAAACTACTTCTTGAGGATCGCCTACTTCGCGAACAACCCGTCCGCCCGAGTGCCCGAGCACAAGACCGCAGACCGAGCAGCCACCGGCGAATACCGGCTCTTCATCCAGCCCGGCACAGGTGCCGACGATGCGCCGCGACCGTCGTCACTGCTCCTCGGGATCTCTCCCAACCCTGCCTCGGACCGGATTGATCTCGCAATCCGACTGCAGGAGGAGACACTGGTCTCAACAGCCATCTATGATCTCTCAGGTCGCGTGGTGCTGCAGCCAGTCACGGAGACACTCGGCTCCGGGGATCAGGTGGTTCATCGTGATCTGCATACGGTGGAAGACGGTGCGTACCTGGTTCGCGTGCAGGCTGGGGCACTCACGGAGAGCAGGAGAATCCTCGTCCGCAGGTAGGCCCGCGACCATCTGATGGTCCGGGGGGCGAGCACTAAAGCTCGGGTCTTTGACCTGCCGTCTTTACCTGGAGCTTCGCTTCTGGATCAATCTCTGCACCACTATTCTCATGTGAGAATAGTGAGGGTCGAAAGCTCTGAAGGTCCGCCGGAGTGATCTCTACGGGCCATCTGGGAGGCTCCTCGACAGAATCTGTGCGTGAGTACCGGGATCCCGATGGGGGAAAGCCATTGGGAGCAATGGTGGAAGTACGCCGCAGCGGGTAACGGAGATCGCACACCGGGGAGGGGCGCACTTCCGCGCGTCCGAGAGCAGGCCATGGGGCTGCATCAGCACGGACCGAAGGGGTTCAGATCCGGCGTCAGTGCCGTGCCTCAAGTAGTCTCCCCACAATGGCCTGTCCCTCGATATTCTCTCTACCAATGATGTGTGAAGAGCATCACGAGGAATACCGACAAAGTGTTGACATCGCGTGAGGGGTGTCGCATCGTGTGACAGGCATCGGAGATCCACATGCCAGGTGGATGAGGGTGTGTGATCAATCGCCAAGGAGGAATGCATGTTCGGCAAACGGATGAAACTCTTCAAACTGCTCGGCTTCGAGGTCGGGGTTGACCAGAGCTGGCTGATCCTGGCGGTGCTGATCACCTGGTCGCTGGCCACCGGTGTGTTCCCGCACTACTTCGAAGGGTTCTCAACGGCAACCTACATCTGGATGGCGATCATCGGTGCGGTGGGATTCTTCGCATCTATCATCTTCCATGAGCTTTGCCATTCGCTGGTCGCCAGGAGATTTGGCTTACGCATCAAAGGTATTACACTGTTCATCTTCGGCGGAGTGGCGCAGATGGAGGAAGAACCTCCGAGCGCCAAGGCTGAGTTCATGATGGCAATCGCAGGGCCGTTGTCGAGTATCGCTCTCGGTGTCGGCTTCTACGGAATCAGCCTGGTGGCAGCCGACCCTGCCTCCACCCAACCGGTCACGGCCGTGCTCGCATACCTCGCGTTCATCAACCTCCTGCTGGCGGGCTTCAACCTGCTCCCCGCGTTCCCCCTGGACGGCGGACGCGTGCTCCGGTCGCTGCTGTGGCGATGGAAGAAGAACCTCCGATGGGCAACCCATATCTCGTCGCAGATAGGCTCCGGGTTCGGCGTCGTGCTCATCGTGCTTGGCCTCCTGAGCGTCATCACGGGCAACTTCTTCGGCGGAATATGGTGGTTCGTGATAGGCATGTTCCTGCGCGGAGCATCACAGCAATCGTATCACCAGCTCCTCATGCGCAGAGCATTGGAAGGGGAGGCGGTTCGCCGGTTCATGTCGAGCGACCCGGTTACCGTGACCCGCGGCATCACGGTGGAGGATCTGGTAGAGGATTACATCTACAAGTACCAGTACAAGATGTATCCGGTGGTTGAGGACGGGAGGTTGGTCGGGTGCGTGACCTTGAACCAGGTGAAGAAGGTGCCCCGAGAGGAGCGAGCCAGTCGTTCAGTGGGTGACATTGCCGACGCGTGCACCGCTGCGAACACCGTGCATCCGGATTTTGATGCCATGAAAGCTCTGGCCACCATGAGCCGCACAGGGTCGAGCCGTCTCATGGTGGTGGACGGCGATCGACTGGTGGGAGTGGTGGCACTGAAAGACATGCTGAAGTTCCTGTCACTCAAGATAGACCTTGAAGAGGAGTGAAGTGAAGCCGCGCCCCGAGTTCGATAGACCCCTACGGTGACCGTGAAAGGAGAAGCCATGCTACCCATCAAGAAGATACTCTGTCCGACTGACTTCAGTGAGCCCTCACACGAGTCGATCGCTACCGCCAAGGAACTGGCTGAGCACTTTGCTGCCGAACTGCACGTGGTGACTGTGGTCGAACCCGTGCCGGTCATGGCAGCTCCACCCGCTCCCATGACCTTCAACGTTCTTAGCTATCAGAAAGAGTTGGAGGCCGCGGCCAAAAGAGACTTGGAGAATCTGGTCCAATCGAGAATCCCGGACCGAATCGCGGTCCGCAAGGATGTTCTGCTCGGCCCTGCCGCGCATGAGATCGTGCGCTATGCGGAAGAGGAGTGCGTCGACATGATCATCATCGCGTCGCATGGCCGAACGGGCATTCAACGCTTCCTCTTCGGATCGGTCGCCGAGAAGGTGGCGCGATTGGCAGCGTGCCCGGTACTCATCATCCACGCCCCACAGGCGGAGTCCAACGAGGAATAGATCTCCGGAAGGGCCTTCAAGCCGTTCAGATGGATCGGCTGAGGAGGAGACATTAGGCTCAGGGCTTGACACGTGACAGTCTCGCCTCTCTTCAGCGATCCGGTTCGGTTGCCTTCCCAGACTGCACCACCTGGTACCTTCTGAGCCTTCATGGCAGGCGCTTGCCAGAGACAGGCCCACGACTGGCAACTCGATGAAGCTCGGCGTCTGGGTTCTGGCTACACGAGGCTGGTCCTACGGGCGCGAATCCGCTTGAGAAGAAACGCGCCGTAGTCGACCTGGTTTTCCCATGATGGGATCTGATGGGTCAGGATCTCCGCACGGGCGGCGCCTTGATGACCGCCCGCTGAGCCAAGGTCGCCAAATAGCTCCTGTGCCAGTCTCCCGGCATTACGCCGAAAACCCCCGTAGCGGAGTATGATCACCAGTCTGTCGCCCCGTATACCGGAAACCACGCTCCAATTCGCCTCCGCAAGCTTCAGGAGGAAATCGGCGACAATCACCAGCGTATCGGCGCTGTCTACCTGCCCCATATGAACCACGGCTGCCCTGTTGACAAACTTTATCTTGTCGAGCGCCTCCTTGAAGCTTGCGAGCGTCTCTTTGGTGATCTCGGAGGTTTCGATCTTCTTGATGACGTTGAGATTCGCCCGTTCATAGAGCCTACGAAACGCGATGATGTCGTGCGAATCGCTGTCTCGGACGAAGTTGTCGGTATCGGTCTTGATCCCGTAGAACAACGCCGTTGCAAGGGCCGGAGACGGTCTGATGCGCAGAGCCGTCAGATACTCTGTCAGGATCGTGGAGGCCGCTCCATACTGCTCGCGGATGTCGATGTAACTCGCGGTGACTGGAGATGATATTGGGTGATGGTCAATGATTATGTCAAAGCGGAATCCAAAGAAGGCTCTGTCGTGATGTGGTTGTGAGTCGACAATAGCCCACTTCGTTGCCCCCGAGCTCTTCGCTCTGTTGACATGTATCAGCGTGATGTCCAGTAGCTTGATTAGCGCCAGGTTGTCGGCGCGCATCACTTTGCCTATTCGATAGATGTCTACTCTCTTGCACCGCCTCCAGAAGATGCGCTTGAGGGCCAGGGCGCAGGCAATAGCATCCGGATCGGCATTGATGACGATTGCCAAGGTGTCCTGTGGGCTGATCACCTCGTACAGTCGTCGGCATCTGTCAATGTTGGAAGTGGATTTCGGGAATGGGCCTTCCATACGAACTCCAGAGAACAACCGAAGTCATCAAGCGACCGATTTGAGGCAGGGCTTACCATCTGCCAGCTTTGCCTCGATCGTCGCGATGCGCGTGTCCGGGTTACGTTCCACCTTTACTCATGCAGTGCATCGCCAATGCGCCCGCTGTGCCGTCGAGCAACCGATCCCTCCCGACAACTCTTCCCAATCGCCGTGTTCGTCACACTCGTGCGTCATCGTACGCCGCATGGAGAGCCCGGCGCTTGGGGCAGGACGCCTATGAAAAAGCGGTCCCGATCGCACCGGTCAAGCGGCGCTGTCAGCTCTCAGCTATCGGCTGGCCGGTTCGTCTCGGATTTCGAGCGTGGCCCCGCACCTGCCGATGCAGGGTATCGTGCTTCGGATTTCAGGTGCGTCCCGTCACAACCTTCATCCCTCGTTCTGTCACATGGCAAGCCCTGGCCAGAGCCGCGTGCTTTCAATCTGACGACTATTCTCACCTTAGAATAGTGTTCCGCGGCACTGCCACACTGATAGCTCGCGATCCTCCCTACATCCCGTGCGCCCCGTGATCCTCCGCAACCCAGCTCAGACTCACCAACGAAAGCAATGCGAGGGTCAGGGTGAAAGGGGATCACCAATCCAGTGGGCGATGACAGGGGAGGAGCCGCAGTGCAGGGCAGTGTAGAGCGAGCGGTCCGCAGTGAGGAGTCGGCACCCCAGTCTGAGTGCCAGAGCCGCATAGAGGCTATCGTACATGGTGCACCCGAGATGGGTCGCCAGCTTGTGGGCGCCTTCGAGCAAAAGGTCCGATGGGTGGATCTCGATAAGGAAGCGACGGAAGTCAGCGAGAATGCCCGCACCCTCCTCCTGGCTCAGCTCTCGCCTCCGCCACCTCTTCCAGATGCTGTTGCCGACCTCAGCCCAGATGAGGTCCGGCGCGTGGAGTTCCCATTGTCCATCCAGCGCCCGGATTGCCTCGCGGGAATGCGCCTCGGGAAGGAACCACTTCGCCGCGACGCTGGCATCGACCGCAAGCCGATTCACCGCCCTCTGTCCTCGCGGATCAGAACCGCGCTGTCGTCGTATGACGTGGTGGCCAGAGTGGTATGCCACTGTTCCGCGACGCGACACGCGTCGGTGATCGAGTACGCGGCCGCATACTCGAGGATTGCCTGGGCCTCCTTCTGAAGCGACCGGCGGTTCCGTCGCGCTCTGCTTTTGAGCTCCTCGACCACCGCATCGTCCAGTCCTCGGACGAGAATGTCTGGCATGACCACCTCCCGTTGAGAATGATAGCATAATGATAGCACCCAAGGTGCTTCGCATCCAGGGACCGCTGCGATCTCAGAGGACGGGAAACAGAATCAGAAACGTCGCCGGGTGGTCTCGGCGATAGGGGACCGATTGCCGGCACTTCAACCATGGGACAGAAGTCAAGGACATCGGCGCGGAAAGGATATTGCGTGGGCCAGGATTCGAGGATCGATCGGTTGATCTTGCTCCGAACCTACGCACTTTCCTGCAGTCTCCCCACTCGGCAGTTGATGCAGGAAGAGCAACAACTGCTCCTGGATCCCAGCTCCGCTGATGCGACGCAGGGCCAACACGCTGGAACTCGACGAGCCCGCTGCACCGGGAGAGACCGGCAATCCGTGTGAGCAGTCGCCGGCTCGCGCCTTCATACGCAACAACCGAGGATTCCTCAGTAGTTCACGTCTTGTCCTAGTCCGGCCGCTGTAGACCGTACAACCACACCTTGAGGTCAAGGCGCCGTCCGGCTCACTGCCTCCAGTCCTTCACTCCCCAAGTCCCATACTGCAATACACGACCCCACTGCCCCCCTTTCTCGTGGCGGAAGATGGCATGATTTCTGCTTCTACGTAACAAACCCGTGCACACGCCATGATTGCCCAACAATCGCACGGAAAACCGCACGCAGGAGATGCAGAATGCCTTCCCTTGGCCACGTTTCGCGGCGAGACTTCATGCGACAGATGGCCCTGGCAGCGACGAGCACCGTGCTCCCGTGGAGCCCGTCACACGCGACATCTCGTTCGGGCAACATCCTTCCCGGAAGGATCGGTATCATCGAGGATCTGAACGCAAGCACCGGGAGTACCGTCAACCTCAATGTGGTCACACAGATGGTTGATACGGGGCTCATTGAGCTCACGGGAAACTCCGACCCTGTCACGGCATGGGAGAGCCTGTTCCCGGAACTGGATGCCACGAAGCGAATCACCATCAAGGTGAACATTCTGAATGATCTGGTCCCCACACGGTGGGAGATGGTCAAGGGGATCACCGACCGGCTCGTGCAGATGCTGGGCGGCACATTTCCCCCCGGCAATATCACCATCTTCGACAAAGTGCCATCGGGGTTCCCCTCAACCATGGCGGGGTGCGGCTTCACGGCGGGGCACTTTCCCGGGATTGTGATCTCCGGTGAAAGCAATCCTGACACCGAGGTCTGGGTCGGTGATACAACCCTTCTACTCAGCTCGCACATCGCCACCTGCGACTACTTCATCAACTGCCCGGTACTCAAGGATCATCATCAGGCCGGCAAGCGATGGACCCTGGGCTTCAAGAACCACATCGGCAGCGTCTCCCCCATGACGTGTCACTCGTACGAACCGCGCCTGCTTTCTCTGAGTGCGTCACCGCATCTGCAGAACAAGACCAAGCTCATCATTACGTCGGCCATCCACGCGATCTTCACCAACGGTCCGGAAGGCCCCGCGCAGGGCTGGAGCCTCTTCCCCGAGGAGTCGACTCCGAATCTGATCATGCTCTCGACCGATCCGGTTTCTTCGGAACACTGGGGCATCCATTTGATCAATCAGCAAAGAGCGATCCATAACATCACGATATACCAGGACACGTACTGCCAGCATGCGGCGGAACCCCCGTACAACCTCGGCGTGTACGACTTCGCCGCCCATGACGTGTTCACATCGCTTCCCTCGCCCCAGAACCTCAGCGCATCCCACACTGGGTTGGGAACGATGGTGTCATGGTCGCCCGTCGCAGGGGCATCGAAGTACATCGTGTTTAGATCCGGCGATCCCTACTTCGCACCTGATCCATGGGGTGGAACGAACGTGATCGGAGAAACGACTGGGACTTCGTACCTCGATGCTGATTCTGCCACAGAATCTCCGGGCTACTACATCGTCCGCGCCTTCAGAGCGTGCTGGTACTCCGCCGACTCGGCGCGGGTCGCC
Organism: Candidatus Fermentibacterota bacterium; assembly: GCA_016928395.1. GTDB lineage: Bacteria > JAFGKV01 > JAFGKV01 > JAFGKV01 > JAFGKV01 > JAFGKV01. The sequence continues at coordinate 57,354 of JAFGKV010000193.1, forward strand.
GTGTTCTCGTTCCCGTTAGATCAGTAGTCGACGCGGGCCGCACACCGGATGAGCACTCTGTTCGCCCGGGGACTCCTCCTTTTCACTACTGTGGATCGAGAGAGCTCGTCCCAGGCCCGAGTTCCGCAGTTACGGGTTTGAATCCTCTCCAGTGACGGCCTTCTGTGTAGTCACCTATGAAGTAGCGATCCAGCCCGTACAGATCGCTGAGCTGTTCCGCCAGCGGGCTGTTCTTCTCCAGCACCCGGCCCCCGCTCTCGTCAGGGCACACCAGATACGCCTCCCGTATGCCCCCATTGCCAGCAGCCATACCCGCGCACTCATGCTCAATCCCGCCTGCTCCGCTTCCAGGAGTAGCAGCTTCAGCAGCAACAGCCCCGGCACGCAGCAGAATGCATGCATCCGGATCTTCGTGTCCGTCCAGTTCCGGATCGGCCACATGCTTACTTCACTCCGATCCTTCAGCTC
>JAFGKV010000194.1 GCA_016928395.1 Candidatus Fermentibacterota bacterium
CCGGGCGTCTTGAGGGTCACCAGGCGGTTCTTGAGCACCTTGTCCTCGACCCGGCCAAGCCCTGTCTCTTCATGGGCCAGCCGCGCCAGAGGCGCCGCCTGGGCCAGCAAGTCTTCCCGAATAGTGTCGATGAGATGGTGCCGGAGTGCCAGTGACTCCTTGCCCAAACGCTTGAATGCGATCTGGGCGGCTTCGACGGCGTCATCCACGGTGGCGAACAACCCGTCGGCCAGTTCCAGTTCCGCCTCGTCCACCGCCGCGGGCTCTCCTCTGATCCGGGATGCCACCTGCCGAGCAATGCGTTCGATATCTGTGTCGGTCAGTGCCATGAGGGGTTCCCTTTGCGGCCGGCGCGTGGGCCGCTAATCGTCGCGGCCCTTCTTGTAGATCTCCTGGCCGCCGATCTCCCAACTGTCCACAATGGCCATGACCACGGCGTCGCAGGGGCGCTTGTCCGTCACCTTGGTCTGTCGCGCGGAGCTTCCGGTGGCGTAAAGTACCATCTCTCCCGGGCCCGCGCCCACCGCGTCCATGGCGACGATAGTTGCGCCGGTGGGCGATCCCTTGGCGTCCACATTGCCCAGAAGCAGCAGCTTATGGCCGACCACGCTCTCATCTTTGCGCGTAGACACCACGGTGCCCAGCACCTTGGCCAGTATCATGGGTTTAGCGCTCGCCGGCCTCGGCCCTGCCCAGCGGGACCACGGAATCCACGTTGGCATGGGGCCGCGCGATGATGTGCACGGCGACGACCTCGCCGACCCTGGCTCCCGCGGTCTGTCCGGCCTCGCAGGCCGCCTTGACCGCGGCCACATCGCCACGAATCACCGCGGTGACATAGCCGCCACCGGTCTTCTCGTAGCTGACCAGCTCGACCTTGGCTGCCTTCACCATGGCATCGGCCGCCTCGACCATTGCGGGGAAGCTGCGCGTCTCGATCATGCCCAATGCGTCTGCCATTGTCTCCTCCTGTGAAAACTACCGTGGGCTGCTACGAGCGCTGCTTCTCTGTCGCGCGCCCGCTCAAGCCCTCGACCGATCGCACGGCTACCGGCCATGCGACCTCTATGTCCTTCTCCTCTCCCCCGAGGTAGAGGCGCCCAAAACTCCCGAAGGCGCGCACCTCGAGGATATTGATGTTCGCGGCCTTCTCGGCCTCGTTGGCCGCCAAAGCCGCATAGGCCGCGGGCTCGCACTCCATGACGTAGAGCGTCTGGCCCGCGAGAATCATGTTGCCATGGCGCATGCGGTTGATGAGCTGGGTCTGGTGATCGTCGAGACATCGGATCACCTGGCTGGAGAGCACCCGAGGCTTGATGCGGTCTTCTTCCTCTACGCCTAAGGCTTGAAGGATGGCCGCACCGGCCTGCCGCACATCTGCCTGGCTGGGAGAATGGAGCTCTAGCATGCCGTAGAGCCGCTCGACGATCTGCATCCCGGGCGTCACACTCGTGGATTTCAGCGCCACATCGGTCACCCGGTTGATCTCGATGCCGGGCGAGACCTCGACGAAAAGCGAAGCCTGGCCCTGGGCCGGCAGGAAGCCCTGGGCCACGGTTGCCAGAAACGAGGCAAACTGAGGCTGCAGGGAGTCCAGAAACACATACGCACGAAGTTCGACCACGTTCCCTCCTTGCTCCTGGCTACTCAGTCACTCACGGTGACCTCGCGGGCCTCTTCCACGATGGCGATTCCCGCGCTGGCCCCGATGCGCGTGGCGCCTGCCTCGATCATGCGTTTGGCGTCCGCGTAGGAGCGGATACCGCCTGAAGCCTTGACCTCCATGCCCGTCCCGGCAACCTCTTCGGCCATGATGGCCACGTCATGGGCAGTGGCGCCTCCGGAAGCGAACCCCGTGGAGGTTTTCACGAAGTGCGCGCGGGCACGCTTGGCCAGCCTGCACGCGCGCCGCGTCTCCTCATCGGTCAACAGAGCGGTCTCCAGGATCACCTTGCACCGCGCGCCGCCGTCACGACACGCTTCAACCACTGCCCGGATGTCGCGAAGCACCAGGTCGTCATCGCCGCCCTTGAGCGCGCCGACATTGATGACCATGTCGATCTCCCGGGCACCCTCGCGAATGGCCCGGCGCGCCTCCTGGGCCTTGGTTTCAGGATAGGTCGCCCCCAGGGGAAATCCGACCACGGAACACGTCAGCACGCCCGAGCCCTTGAGCTCGTCTGCAACCAGCTTGGCCCACACGGGATTTACGCACACTGCTGCGAACCCGAACTCCCGGGCCTCGGCGCACAGCGTCTTCACCTCCTCGGCGGTGGCATTGGGTCGAAGGAGCGTATGATCGATGAACCGCGCGACGTCTTTGGGGATAGTCCCGGGCGAGAGGCCACTGCTGAGGCGGCCCGCGCCGAGATCGAGGAAACGCCGCGCCGTGTCTGGGCTCGACGATACGGAAGGCCCCCTAGGATGGCTCCCCAACACGCCCCCGGCCTCGGCCAGGGTTGTTCCCAGCAGCTGTTCGACCCGGCGCAAGACGCGCTCGACGTCGTCCTCAGGCGGGGTGGAAGATGTCGATGTGGGCTCTGAAGGCGTGGCAGTCGAGGGGGATCCGTAGCCATAGTCATCAGACTTCTTCGGGGAAACCGCATCCTCCTCGATCATGGCGACCCGGCGCTTGTGGCGATCCTCCGTGCACTCGGCACCAAGCCAGGCCTCGACAATCTGGCGCGCCAATACCGGCCCGATGAGCCCTGCGCCTAAGGTCAAGACATTGGCGTCGTTGTGTTCGCGGCTATTGACCGCGGATGAAATGTCGTATGCCAAGGCCGCGCGAACCCCCTTGACCTTGTTGGCGGCCATGGCCGAGCCGATGCCGGCCCCGTCGATCATGACGCCGCGTTCGCACTCGCCCGTGGCGACTCGCCGCGCCACCTCCTTGGCATACACGGGATAGTCAACGGCATCGGAGGAATTGGTGCCGACATCCGCTATCTCATGCCCCGAGACCCTCAGGTGGTCAACGAGCTGTTGCTTAAGGGCAAATCCCCCGTGATCTGCGCCCAGCGCGATCTTCATCCCTGCCTCCCGATCATGCGTGGTTCACTGACCTCGCGGGGTGTACCCTGCGTCATCATGTTGACCATACCTGCGAATCATCGCCGCGACGGGGACGCTTAGGTTCGGGAACAGAGCCGCGGCCGGCCAGCAACGCGTCGATCTCGCGGGAGAGCAGGCGGAGGGCTTCCAGGCCCGTGTCGGTGATGCGGAACTCCGTCACCTGCCTCCCGTTCCTCCGTCTCTTCCGAAGGGCCACATAACCCGCGGCCGCCAGTTTGGCGGCATGCACATGGAGGTTGCCGTCACCCAGACCAGATGCGGCCCTCAGGTCGGAAAACACCAACCCTTCATGGGGCACCAAGGCCGCGAGAATGCGGAGACGGGACGGTGTCAGAAGGCGATCAAACTCCATAGCGCGACTCCAGGGTTGTTAGACACAATGGCGGCATGATCTGGAGAAAACTTCATTCTGTCAAGTAAATCGTGCACTCATTTCTGATTTACTTTTTTTCTTAAAGTTAATCCGCGCCTCTCAGCGGTTGCGCCCGCACCTTGGGATGCGGGGCTCCCCCGTCGCCCGTACACCGCATTCCCAATTGTAGGAGCGGCCTGCCTGCGGTAGGCAGGCGTCAGCCGCGAACAAACCCCGCACCCTTCGCGCGTTACAGCGCTCCTACATCGTCCGTGCACCACATTCCCCATTGTAGGAGCGGCTTCAGCCGCGAATGCACCGGCTTCAGCCGCGAACAAACCCCGCCCCCTTCGCGCTTTACAGCGCTCCAACACCGTCCCTGCACCACATTCCCAACTGTAGGAGCGGCTTCAGCCGCGAACACACCGGCGTCAACCGCGAACAAACCCCGCCCCCTTCGCGCTTTACGGCGCTCCAACACCGTCCGTGCAGCTCATTCCCAATTGTAGGAGCGGCTTCAGCCGCGAACCAAACCGGTGTCAACCGCGAACCAAACCCCGCACCCTTCGCGCTTTGCAGCGCTCCTACACCGTCCGTGCACCACATTCCCAATTGTAGGAGCGGCTTCAGCCGCGAACACACCGGCGTCAGCCGCGAACAAACCCCGCACCCTTCGCGCGTTACAGCGCTCCAACACCGTCCGTGCAGCTCATTCCCAATTGTAGGAGCGGCGTCAGCCGCGAACAGGCAGGCGTAAGCCGCGAATGCAGCCTATGGACTGCGGCGTGGCGTGCGCACTCCAAAGCATCCGGCCCAGTCAGTCGAGACTAAGGGCTCGCCCTGGAATCAAGACTCCTCGCCCTCCGGCGCCGCGTCCTCGGAGGAAAGGTCTCGTCATACGAGAACCGATGGCAGGCCCGCCAGATCAGCCAATACGCCCATCGAGACGGCCTGTTCCAGATCTGATCCAGCATAAGGTGGTGGGTGAACCCGATGGCCCCACCCACGATCCACGGGTTCCAGCTCGTCACGATTCCCAAGGTCGCCCAGACGGCCAGCAGCTCCCATCCGTGCAAGATGAGGTATGCCTTGGTGTACACGCGGTTGTAGGACGCATGAAAGAGATCCTCGATTCGTCGCAGCCGGCCTCGTTGGACGAAATACTCTAGAACATGATCAAGGTCCATGAGCACGCCCGTGATCCAGGCCCCGGCCGCCAATGGCACGGAGCGAACCACCGCCCAGAGGGTAAGGGACACTGAGGTTGAGACAATGACATGATAGCGGGCGCGCATGCACACGATCCTCACGGGGCGAGGAGCTAAGGACAGAGGCCGAACCCGTGCAGATTTGGCTTCGACGGCCCGCCGGTCAACTGTGAATCGTCAACGGAAGGTTGCAGGCAAGGCAGGGAAGAGCGTGCGGGTCATGGCCTGGAGGGTGCAATTCGGAGTGACCAGTCCTGAGGAACGGATGCTACTTGAACTGAGGATTTGGCGCGAAGCGCGCAGCGGGCTTGTCGGGACAAATGCTCTTCACTGTCAGCCACCGCAACCGTTGCGGCGCTGTCCTTGACCCGGAGTGTCGTCGAGGAGCGAAAGGCATTCGCTGCGAAGGCCCTCAGCTTACACGAATCTCGTCGGTGAGTAGGGCCGGCGCCCGGAGAAGAGCCGGCCACACACGATCGCGTGGCTCGTCATGGGATAAACCAGAGCCAGAGTGCGGGAGATTCCCTTCGATGGGGACAAGGCGCACACTCTCCTCGACCGGCATTCGATGTGACACGGCATTGATGGGGCTCTCGTTGTCGGCGTGTACAGGCGCATCGTCGCCGGTTATTGCCGTGGCGTCCGTGTCGTGCGATCGGCGGGCCCCGTTGACCGGCGAGATTTGCGCGGCGACGAGTCCGACCCCCATAACGAGGAGCAGGCCTGTCGTGGATCCTAGGAGCCGATACCCATGGTCTCGTCGCATCGGTCAGTCCGTTCTGATGGCTCGGACGGTATCTCCGGGCGCTCGGATGAGTTCAAAACCAAGAACTACCCCGGCGTCATCGGGTAGGAAGGTCACCTGGCCGCCCACACGTTCCAGGATGAAACTCGTGGGGGAGATCGGAAGCATCTTGAGCTTCAGGCTATGCTCACGCTGGAAGTAGAGAGAACCGTCTTCGAGGAAGACACGACGGATCCCATAGGTCCCCTGGTACCCTGCCAGTGTCTCCACGGGCACCTCAACCGACGCTAACTCGGCTTTCTTCGTTGCCAGTAAAGCCGCCAGCTCTCCCCGTTCATCATCGTCATCAGCCGCGTCGATTAGTGTCTTTAGAGCGTGCAAATAGGCGACATCCAAGGCGCTGTCGGCAGGCACCGCGATGTGGGGGATCACGCCTGTCCCTTCCCAGTTTGACTTCGAGATAGGGTTGATAGCCTCGTCCGTCGGCATGAACATGGCGAAGTAGTCGTTAATGATCATGCCCTGCCCGGCATGTGCACCCCCGCCGGTTGCCTCGCCGACGAGGGTGGCACGCTTCAGCTCCTTGAGATTGTTGGCAAACTCCTCGGCCCCGGAGAATGTTCGGTTGCTGGTGAGTACATAGACGGGAGTGTCGGGCATTCGCGGCCCCGGAACATAGGACAGGGTCCAAAACTGGTGAGTGAAATTCTCCGGTCTGGATCGCAGATCGTTCAGATGCTGCTCCTCGGCAAACAGGTATGTCGAAATCAGCTGGATCATCTCAGGATTGCCCCCGCCGTTCTGGCGGATGTCGAAGATGATGGCACGGCTGTGGGCGAGGAATTGCATCGCCGCGACAGCGGTTTGGCCTGCCCCGGGGATGAGCGTGCTCTGGAAACTCCGGAAGTCGAGGTAGCCGATGTTTCCGGGGAGCCGTTCCACCTTGTGGAAGCCGAAGTTGTCATTCTGAACAGCGCGGATGCGCTCTGGATCAGGGGCGTGTTCCACCGTATCACGGCGAGCCATGGCGATGAACTGCGGCGCGTAGCGAACCCTGAGATGTCGATCGTTGTTGATCGACTGCAGGTCATTGGTGAGCGCTGCGGCCAGTTCCTCCGGATCGGAGACGCCATCGTACGCGCCTTTCTTGAGCTGACGGCGCATGTGGGAGGCGATCTTGGAGCCCTGATCCTCGAAGACGTAACTTTGGCTGAGGAAGAGGCAGATACTGTCGACCATCGCCGACTTCACGGCCTTGTCGATGACCGGCGATTCCTCGGCACTCGAAGCTCGATGGTTCACTGTCAATAGCATGACAACGCCAATAACAATTGTGGAGACTCGCATTGCTCATTCCTCCTCTGGTGAATCGTTGAGTCGTAGAGCGAACACAACAGTCCTTCGTGTGTAGTCCCCTGAGGTATCGGAACCCCGGAATTCAAAACCCAGCGAGCGATAGAGCCGATTTGCCGCTTCCAGAGCCGGGCTTGTTCTTGCAGTCAGCTCATGTGCTCCGAGCTTCCGGGCCTCCTCGATGGCCGCCAGGGTGAGCCTTCTGCCTACCTGCTGCCCGCGGTAGCGCGTGTCGACTGCCATCTTGATCAATTCGCACCGGGCGGAGTCCCACGGCACGATCGCGCAAGTGCCAACAACCTCTCCCTCAAGTCGGGCGAAGAGCACGAGCCCGCCTCTACCGATGATCTCCTGCTCAGGATCGTCGAGTACTGCCAGATCAGTCGCTTCTGGAGTGAAGTGTTCATGGATCCACTCCAGATTGAGGCTCTTGAAATAGCCCTTGAGCTCCGGGTGATAGCCGATGATCTCGACTGCCCGCAATTGTCGATCCTTGAGCAGGTGGCGAACTCGCTCATACATGGACTGACGATCGAGGGCGTCCTCGATCCGCTCGATGTGAGCCAGCAAATCAGACCCGGTTTCGTGAAGCAGCTCGATGGCCGCCTGCCGTGTTTCCTCCCATATCGGTTGCAGCTTGGCCACCAATCCCTTCCCCGAAGGCGTCAGATCAAGGAGACGGCGGCGTCTGTCACGGCGGTCTGCCGAGGCACGGAGCAACCCCCTCTTGACCAATTCGGATGCACTTTGATTCACGGCGGGATGAGTGACACCAATCCGATCGGCCACCTCGGTCACCGCCAAAGGACCTGATCGGTGAAGCTCATAGAACAAGAGGAACCAGCGGGGTTCGAAGTCGACACCGTGGTCGTGATACACTCGGGTAGCATCCAGCATGAGACGATCGCTGAGTCGTTTCAGCCGGCTGGCCAGGGCCAGCTCACCTAAGGCATTGATCAATTCACTCATGGGTCCTTCCGTTTTTATGGCACCTTTTACGTAAGCACTGACATAAATATACACACATTGCAGATTCTGTCAAGAGGGTCTTTGTGAAGTCCCCTCCGTTGCCTGATCGAAGACCGCAGGAGTTAGAAATCAGAAGGTGGGTGTTGGGTTCGGCAACGGCCGACTCAACACCCGTGCTCCGGCGCCGCCGCGCGTCACTCCTGGAGGAGCAGTTCCACGGCGCGCGCAAGCTTGACGTCGAGATCTTCGCTGTAGCCCGAATACTCCGTCCGGATCATGCCGGCCTTGTCAATGACACAGATGTGGGGGATCCCGTCGAACCCATGGCTCTTGCCGAGATCATCCGTTCCCTTGAGCAGTCTCATTCCGTAACCCTGGCTCTCCCAGAGAAGTTGAGCCTTGGCGAACGGCGTCTCCCACACGTCGATGGAGAACACATGCACCCCTTCGGGCTTTGACTCCCGTACCCATCGGCTAAGAGCCGGCATTGCCTTCCTGCAGGGGCCGCACCAGGTCGCGAAGAAATCCAAGACGACGACAGATCCCCGCAGGTCCTCAAGGCGTACGGTGTCGCCTCCTGCGTCGGCAAGAGCCCAGGCAGGTGCAGGCCTTGACGGTGCGTTGACCGACGAGTCATCAGAACCTGAAGGCACCGGGGCCGCTGCGTCGGCGAGCAGTCCCAGCAGCTCATCCCACCGCGGTGAGCCATGGAGACAGACCAGATCAGGATCATTCCGGGTATGATCGAGCCCGTCCCAACCCGCCTCGATGGCCGCCTCCAGGTAGTCGAATGCCTGATCCCTCTCGCCCCCGAGGGCGCTGAAGCAGGCCATGTCGTAGAGAATTCCGGGATCATTGGACGCCCCGGGCAGCGCCCCCAGGTACCGCACCAACTCGTCGTAGGCTCGTGCGGAGTGCAGGGTACCGGTGTGGTATCTCCGTATCGTATCCTGCCGTCTGTCGGGCGCAAGATAGCCCCTGGCGATCACCGTATCCACAGAGGCAGAGACCATCTCCAAGGCCTCTGCGTAGCGCCCATGTGCGGCCGAGAGCAGCATGCCTCTGTCGTCATCCGCCCATGATCCTTCGGCAGCACGACCCTCGTCGTAGATTACTTGAGCGCTATCCCAGGCACCCTGGTACACGTGATAGTTGAACAGAGCTGTCTGCGCCAAGGGAAGAGTCGGTTCCAACTCCCTGAAGGCGTGGAAACACCATGAGTCGTTGGGCAACTCTGTCGTCAGTGTGTCGCGAAATGAGTTGTCCGGCCTGCCCGAGAAGAGGTGCTGTTCATAGGCTGCCACAATGAGCCGGTAGCCCCAGGGCCATTCAGGCCGTGAAGCGACGAGCTGGCGGCCGATCTTGATCTGCTCCCCTGGCGTCGGGGCAATCCGGCCCCGGAGATAGATCCACTTCCCGGAGTCCGCGTTGGTCATGTAGAGGCTCTCTGTGAAAGCTCGCATCGTGTCCTCGTCTAAGGACTTCCACTGATCTTGGGCCCCCCGGGCAGCGTCGATGTCGGCTGAATTAAGGACGTATTCCCTAAACACCTCACGTAACGCCTCCGCCGACTCGGCCGCCTCCACGTCGGCCTTCAG
>JAFGKV010000195.1 GCA_016928395.1 Candidatus Fermentibacterota bacterium
ACGGGCGGAGTCAGAGCTCCGCCCCTACAAGGCAACGGTTCCTCGCAGGCCTCCGTAGGGGAGGGCGTCTCTGCCCTCCCGCACGCCACTGGGCACCTCTGGATGCTGGTCGGGCCCGACAGCGATAGCTGACAGCCGATAGCCAACAGCCGATAGCTGACAGCCGGCCGTACTCTCCACCTCAAGAGACCTGGTGCTCTCGCATCCAGAGGCCCCACTGACAACTGACGACTGAGAACTGACAGCTCCACGCCAAGTCAGATCAGGCGAAGGTCATCGCACTTGACGATGCCCGTGGGCATACCATAGCATCGGTCTTCCTACCAGCGTTTTCCTTGGACAGGAGCAGACTCATGGATACACGTTTCGTCTCACTACTGGTCTTCTGCGTTCTGGTAACATGGTGCAAAGCTGATGTGCCCGCCGAGATGCTCAGCTTCGGCGGCGAATGCCGCCTGCGCGGCGAGGCCTTGGACAATGCCTTGGACCTGACGGATCATGGCGATACGACTTCGGAGGGGATCTCCCGGAACGACGCCTATGAGTACCTCCGCTTCCGTACACGAATGTGGTTCAAAGCCTCACCCCAGCCGGGGCTCGCCATGTTCTTCAGGTTGGGCAATGAGTACCGCTTCGGTCGCGGCGCGAACACCTCAGGAATGAAAGATCCCGAGAGCAAGGTCTCGCTGGACAATGCATGGGCGCGGATATCCCGGAGAAGCGTGGCTTTGACCTTTGGTCGTATGGATCTGCTGTACGGCGAGGGGTTCCTCATCTTTGACGGCACTCCGGCTGACGGATCGTCATCGGCCTGGTTTGATGCCGTCAAGCTCTCTCTCGCCCGGCCCATAGGCGCGGTGGACTTCATTTTCGCCAAGATCGACGAGGAGGGCTTCGGAGGGCCAAGCCGCGACGAGGACCTTGTGGGGGTGTATGGAGTACGGGGCAAGGCGGAGACCTACCTCCTCCACCGCACCAAGCGCAGCAGCACCGGCAGCCTTTCGGGCACGGTGCGTTCCCAGGGAACGACCACAGCCGCGGGCGCCCGCATTGCTCGTCAGCCCAGCCACGGGGTGTCCTATGCCGCCGAAGGCGCCTACCAGTGGGGCGATGTGGGCTCCGAGAGTCGCCGGGGCTATGGAGGCTATGGGCGAATCGGGTGGCGAGGCGCGGGCAGGGCGGGTCTTGGAGTCGAATGCGGGGGTCTGTATCTCTCCGGTGATGACCCTTCCACCGACCGCCATGAAGGGTGGGACGGTTTCTATGGAGAGTGGCCCAAGTACTCTGAGCTATTGGTATACACGCTTTACGACAATACGACCCGCGTCACGCCCAATGAACCCGGCACGTGGACGAACATGGCGGCATTCTGGCTGGAGGCCGGCGTCGCTGTCCCAGGCGGGGGGAGGTTGGTCGCGCGGATCACGCCGCTGCGCGCCGCTGAGAAGGGTACGGGGCCTGGTTCTGGCACATACCGGGGGTTGCTGGTCGCCGCCCGGGCGGATGCCCGTCTCGCCGAGGGCTTGCAGGCGCAAGTCCTGGGAGAAGTATTCACGCCGGGCGACTTCTACGCTGATGATGCGGATGTCGCGCTGTATGGAAGGTGGCAGCTTACTGCATCGTTTTGATCGGCCTGGCCGTGGGTACCGGTCTTTGCCCCCGGCCCCCTTCTTCGGGATGCATGATCCATAGGGAGGATCTATTGCCATGGTTGCATCGTATATTGCCGTGGTCTTCTACACGTTTCTGGTGATCGCCATCGGCATCTCAGGCGCACGGCGCACCAAGTCATTCTCGGACTTTCTCATCGGCGGCGGCAGCATTGGCCCTTGGATGACAGCGTTTTCGTATGGGACCGCGTATTTCTCCGCGGTGATGTTCATCGGTTTTGCCGGCAAGGTCGGCTGGGGATTCGGCATGTCGGGGCTGTGGATCGCGTTAGGCAACTCCCTGGTGGGCGTGACGCTGGTCTGGCTGTTGCTGGCCAAGCGGGTCAGGTCGGTTTCCGCCGAGCTGAAGATCCACACCATGCCGGAGTATCTGGAAGCTCGGTACAACAGCCCATTCCTGAAGGTCTACTCATCGGTGGCGACCTTCGTGTTCCTCGTTCCCTACAGCGCCGCGGTGTTTATCGGGCTCACCTATCTCCTGAAGATCACCTTTGCCATCCCCTACGAGTACATGCTCGTGTTCATGGGCGTGCTCACCGGCATCTATCTCATCCTCGGCGGCTACAAGTCAATGGCATCGGTGGATATCTACTTCGGGATCATGATGATACTCGGCGTCGCGGTTCTGGTGGCAAGCAGCGTGGCCAAGGCGGGCTCGCTGGAGATCATCTTCAGCCGTCTCCGCGAGATCGACCCCCGCCTGGTCGCCCCGGTGGGGCCGCCGGGATTCTGGCCATTGTTCTCCTTGGTCGTCTTGACCAGCGTCGGGCCGTTTGCCATGCCCCAACTGATCCAGAAGTTCTACGGCGTCAAAGACGAGCGATCCATCCGCATCGGCACCGTTGTGTCCACAGGCTTTGCCCTTCTGGCCACGGTCGGCGCCTACTTCACCGGCGCTCTGACTCGCGTGTTCCTCACGCCCCAGGCCAATCCCGGGGCGTGGAAGGCGGCCGCCGACGGCACCCGCCGACTCATCCCCGAAGCCCTCATGCCGGAGCTGCTGCGCACGGTAATCCCAGGCGCCCTTTCCGGCGTCATCCTGCTGCTGGTGTTGGCGGCCTCGATGTCAACCCTGGCAGCGATGGTGCTCGTCTCGGGTTCCACCATCGCCAAGGACCTCTACCACGGCTTCATCAAGCGAGACGCCAGCGATGCGGCCTTGACCAGAGCAATCCGCATCGCCAGTGCGGCCTTCATTCTGATCTCCATGGGGGTGGCCTATCTCAGGCCCGCCATCGTGGTGACCATCATCTCCATTTCCTGGGGGGCCATCGCCGCGGTGATGCTAGGTCCGTTTCTCTGGGGGTTGTTCTCGAAACGGGTAAACGCCTTCGGTGCGAGTGCGTCGGCGGTGGTGTCCTTGGTCATTTGCCTGGCATTGTTCATCGCCTGGGGGGCGCCGAAGGCGCCTCAAGCCGCGTCGCTGAGCATGCTGTCATCGCTGGTGCTCCCCCCCATTCTCAGCCTTGGAGGACGACGGCGGCAGTAGTCAGGCCGCAGGGTTCAAGGATCTGCGTTCAAGTCGGACCAGCGGCGCCTCGCAGTTTTCGGCGCGCCCTGCACAGGCATCAATCCTCCCCCTCGGATCAGCCATGATCCTTTTCTCTTGGCCCGGAGAAGGCGGGACCAGAGCGCGTTCGCTTCGAGGTTCGTGCCTCGGGTTTCCCGCGAAGCATATTACGCCGCTTTTCCTCATCGGGAGATGATCCTCGCGATGATACCGCACGGAGAACAAACCCGCGAACCCGTGCCGAAAGCCATCTTGCGTCGCTCCACTCCAGGCGGGAAGCCGCCGGATGAGTCATATAGGATAAATCCTATATATGACACGTCCTATATGGTTGAACGCCCAACGGATATCCCCAGCGAACATCGTATGGCCAGGCCCCAGTCTTTACGGTGCTGAGCCAGCGCCGCTTCTTCGTCTCATCCCGTTTTGCGAGAGACCTTCACCATGGCGTAGTGATGAATACGATTGGATCTGGCCCATACCGCCATGGTTTGCAGGTGCATACCCGCCCGTCGGGCTCGTCGTCGCGGGGCTGGGCATGGAATAGGTGCATTCCGGCGAAAGAGAATACGCGGTACGGGCTGAACGAGCGGCAACGAAGGCGGCTGGGTTTTCGTGGGCGCTCTCTGGCCGCGAACGCGGGGAACATGTTCCCATGAACCGCACCACAGTCAATCACCGTAAGGCGCCCGCCGCCGCGGAGGTTTACACGGACGGCTGGATCCCCGAGTGGCCACGTCGGCCTCAGACGACTGCTCGACTGCGTGTTGCGCGCTCGACTCCACTCAGCTCCGAGACCCCAATAGCCTGTTTGTCTCCTACACGATTCCAGTTGACAAGACGCCACACCCAAGGTAGACTTAGTCTATAATTTAGTCTTCATGTCACAGAAAGGTAGCCATGCCTGCAACGCTCAACATCCACGAAGCCAAGACGCACTTCTCCAAGATCATCGCCCGCGTTCAGCGCGGTGAGGATGTAGTCATCGCAAAGGCTGGCAAGCCTGTCGCGCGGGTGGTTCCGATCTCGAGCCCCAAGAAGCCTCGCCGCCCTGGCTCGGCCGCCGGCAAGATCACGTTCGCCGACGACTTCCTGGCGCCGCTGCCGGAGAGCGTCATCGCCGGATTCGAGGCAACGTAATGAACATCCTCCT
>JAFGKV010000196.1 GCA_016928395.1 Candidatus Fermentibacterota bacterium
GAGGAGATAGGAGACATCCCCGACCGCCGACTGGCGGAGGCGCGCGGTCAGTATCGCTAGGGATAGTCGACATACACCACGGATTCACTGCGAGAGCGATGGTGGTTTCATGACGAACCGTGCAGCTCACCCGAGGCTCGTACCCGTTGTGGTTTCCATCTCCATCCCTTCATTGATCCATCATCTTGACAAGGAAGTCCGCAGGTCGGACATTGTACGGTTTGTTATTGAGACGAAATTGGTTGTTCTGTTTTTCTTCGCCTTGGGGCGCTTCGCCTGGGGGGTTGTGTCTCCCCGCCCGTGCCGATAGGAGCCTGCGTAGAGGCGTGCCCGAACAATGCCCCACGGTTCTGATCCATTCACACACACCCGCAATGATCCTCCTTCCGGAGTGTGGAGGTCTGTATGTACATGATTGTTGAGGCCGGCGGTATGCAGTTCCGGCTCGAGCCCAATGGCATGGTCAAGGTTCCCCTGATGCCCGCCGAGCCGGGCCAGTCGGTCAACTTGGAGCATGTGTTGGCATGTGAGGATGAGCACGGGGTGGTTTTGGGTCGTCCCTTCATCGAGGGCGCCGTGGCGCGGGCCACCGTGGTCAGCCATGGGCGGGGTCCGAAGATCAGAGGTTTCAAGTTCAAGCGTCGCAAGAACTACCGCCGGCACTGGGGTCATCGACAGGGCTACACCGAGCTCAGAGTCGATGAGCTTGTGGTTCCCCGCTAGCGTCGGCACGGCCGGAGGATACGATGGCACACAAAAAGGGCGTTGGTTCAAGCAGGAACGGGCGTGATTCGAATTCCCAGCGACTGGGAGTGAAGCGATACGCGGGGGAGTTTGTTCGCGCGGGCTCGATTCTGGTCCGCCAGCGCGGCACCCGGCTCATCCCTGGTACCAATGTGGGCCGGGGAAGCGACGATACCCTGTTTTCTCTCATTGACGGCTTCGTGGCGACCGAGCGCACGGGCCGCGACCGCAAGCGGGTAAGCGTCTACCCCGAGCGCGTGTAGTCTGCCGGGCCGAAGTATGGCCCTGGGGGTGATTCCCGCACGGTTCGGGTCTAGTCGTTTTCCCGGAAAGGTGCTCTTTCCGCTCGCCGGCAAGCCCATGGTTCAATGGGTATGGGAACGGGCGCGCCGTGCACCAGCCATCCGCGATCTACTCATCGCCACTGACGACGAGAGGGTTCGCGATACGGCGCGCGGCTTCGGCGCTGAGGTGGTGATGACCCGGGCGGATCACCCGTCCGGCACGAGCCGAGTGGTCGAAGCCGCCAGCGCTTTTTCCCACGACATCGTGCTCAATATCCAAGCGGACGAGCCGCTGGTGAATCCCGCGCTCCTTGACCTGCTGGTGAACGCGCTCCACGAATCCCCGTGGGCCCACGTGGCCACACCCGCGGTGGCCTTGCGCGACGACGCGCGGCTTGCCAATCCCAATGTCGTCAAGCTTGTCATGGCGAAAGATCGGAGAGTCTTGTTCTTTTCCCGCGGCTCCATACCATGCGGTTTTCATCCCTGCGCACGGGATTCAGTCACGTGGGAGCACCAAGGCATCTATGCGTTCCGCAGGTCAGTGCTGGATGCCTGGGACTCGCTGGCTGATTCGCCTCTGGCCGAGGCCGAGGAACTGGAGCAGCTTCGGCTCATGGACGCCGGGTATCTCTTCGTGGCGGTGATTGCGCCCCAACCCTCGCCGGGTGTGAACACTCCCGACGACATTCCTCTTGTGGAACGGCTCTTGGAGGAGGCTTCACTGTGAGCATCGACGGTGAATTTCGGATCGTCTCGGTCCTTGGCGGCGTACTCAGCGGCATAGGCAAGGGCCTGGCTACGGCATCCATCGCCCGCATCCTGCAGGAGTACGGATATCGGACCACCGCTATGAAGATCGATCCGTACATCAACTACGATGCCGGCACGCTGCGTCCCACGGAACACGGAGAGGTATGGGTCACCTTCGACGGTGGCGAGATCGACCAGGATCTCGGCACGTATGAGCGTTTTCTTGGCAGGGAGTTGTCCAAGCGCAACAACATCACTACGGGGCAGGTGTACAAGAGCGTCATCGAACGGGAGCGCCGAGGGGAGTATCTGGGCAAGACGGTACAACTCATTCCCCACATCCAGGAAGAGATCGTCAACCGCATTCTTGAGATTGCCCACGGCTACGAATGCGTCCTGGTCGAGGTCGGCGGCACCATCGGCGACCACGAGAATGTTCCTTTTCTCTTGGCCCTCAAGCATCTGGAGCGGCGGTTCGGACCGGGGCGCGTCGTTCATGTGCTGCTGACCTATCTCCCCATTCCCGGGCACTTGGGCGAGATGAAGACAAAGCCGGCCCAGCAGGCCATACGGATGCTCTCGGAGACCGGCATCTTCCCGACGCTCATTCTGTGCCGCGCCGAGCATGAGGTTGATCAAGTCCGCAAGAACAAGATCGAGACCTATGCCAACATCGATGCCGACAGCGTGATCAGCGCGCCCGATGTGCGGCATCTCTACTCGCTGCCGCTGCTGTTCGAGCGCGAGGGGCTAGGAAGAAAACTCCTGGCCAAACTCGGCCTCCCGCCTCGCCGCGAGCCGGATTGGCGACCCTGGCGCGATGCGGTGTACCGGCTTGAACATCCGCAGAGGTCCTGCCGAATCGCCATCGTGGGGAAGTACGTTGACTCTGGGAGTTTCAGCCTGAGTGACAGCTATGTCTCCATCAATCGGGCTCTCGAACATGCGGCCGTGGCCCGTGGCACCCAGGTAGAGGTGCAGTGGGTTGACTCCAAAACGCTGGAGCACCAACCACCCGAGCAGATCCTGGCCCCCTACCACGGCATAATCATACCCGGCGGTTTCGGCGCCACAGGCATGGAAGGCAAGATCGCGGCGATTTGCCATGCCCGAGAGCAGGGGTTGCCGTTCTTGGGCCTGTGCTACGGGCTCCATTTGGCCGTTGTCGAGTATGCCAGGAATGTCATGGGACTGGTGGGCGCCGCTACTACCGAGGTGGAGCCCATGTCTCCCCATCCCGTCATCGACCTGCTCCCCAGCCAGAAGGAGCGGATGAAGACCGACGGATACGGCGGCACGATGCGTCTGGGGGCATACTCCGCCCAACTGGACGACACCACGGAAGTCTACCGTCTCTACCGCTCCACAGGCCGCCTCGATCGAGACCGCGAACGGCTCCTGGAGCTTCGGGATGACCCCGCCGCAGCCTTTCGGGTCGGCGGCGTCGATTTGGGCCGTCCCTGCATTATCGAGCGGCATCGCCATCGCTATGAAGTGAATGACCTCTATGTGGATCAGCTTCGCCAGGCAGGGCTGTTGCTGTCCGGGTGGCATGTCAGGGTCGACGGTCGGATCCTGGTGGAATTCATCGAACTCCAGGAGCATGAGTTCTTCGTTGCTACCCAGGCGCATCCTGAGTTTCGCTCCCGGCTGGAGGATCCGTCTCCGCTGTTTCTCGGGCTGGTCGAGGCGGCCGAGCGGCGCGCAGGGCAGGGGTGATGAGCGTCGGGAGCGTACGGATAGGCCCGGTGACCGTGGGCGGGACCGGTTTCGCGTTGGTAGGCGGCCCATGCGTCATCGAGGGGGAGGACATGCTCCTGGAAACCGCCCAGTTCCTCGCGGATCTCTGCCGAGGCCTCGGGGTCGGTTTCGTCCTGAAGTCGAGCTACGTGAAGGCCAACAGGACTGCGGGCGATTCGTACCGCGGTCCTGGGATTCAAGAGGGTCTCGATGTTCTCCGCAGGGTGAAGGACCGAGTGAATTGCCCCGTACTGGTGGATGTGCATGAGCGCGACGAGGTGGAGATTGCCGCCCGAGTGGCGGACGCCGTGCAGATCCCGGCGTTTCTGTGCCGCCAAACGGCTCTGCTCGAGGCCGCCGGCAGATGCGGCAGGCCAGTGAACATCAAGAAGGGGCAGTTCATGGCCCCTGATGACATGGCGTTCGCAGCACAGAAGGTGGAGCGGGCCGGAGGAGCTGGCGTCATTCTCACCGAACGGGGGACCTTCTTCGGGTATCATGATCTCGTCGTGGACATGCGTGGCATGCTGCGCATGCGGGCCATGGGGTATCCCGTGCTCTTCGATGCGACCCACAGCACCCAGTCGCCCGGGGGCCTTGGGGGGCATTCCGGAGGCGACCGCGAATTGGCCGCTCCTCTGGCGAGGGCTGCCGCGGCCCTCGGCATCGACGGGATCTTCATGGAGGTGCACCCTGCGCCACAGCACGCCCGAAGCGACTCCGCGGCGCAGCTGGATTTTTCCGGTGCACGAAGCCTCGTGGGTCAGGTATTGGCAGTGCGCCGCTCGCTCCGGGAGGAGTTCACGGTTGACGGTTGACCATTCACGCTTCACCGATCATTCCGTCCTCCACACTCCCTGCATCACTCTACCCATCCCTCGTCTTCTCTCTCCATTCGTCCATCATTTTCGATCCCCCTTACTCCCTCAGGTGCTATGACTCCCGGCGTTCTGGCGCTCGACGTCGACGGAGTCCTCACCGACGGCGGCATCTACGTGAGCGAGGGAGGAGAAGAGATGCTTCGCTTCAGTGTGCTGGACGGGTTCGGCATTAGAAGGTGGATCGACGCAGGAGGGTTGTGCGTATGGATCAGTGCGCGGAGCTCGACCGCCATGGGGGCCAGGGCAGAGCGTTTGGGTGTTCCTCACGTTCTTCTGGGCGTCGTCGACAAGAGCGCCGCCTTGGAGGATTTCCTCGCCGGTCATGGACACTCATGGCAGGATGTAGTGTATATCGGAGATGACCTCGTCGACCTGGAGCCGGTGCGCAAGGCCGGCTTTGGTGTTGCCGTGGCCTCTGCAGTTGCCCCCTTGAAGTCGGCCGCGGCGTATGTCACGACCGCTGCGGGAGGGCATGGGGCCGTGCGAGAGGTCGTCGACAGGATTTTGGATTCGGCCATGGAATGTGACCATGAAGCTGCCCAAGAGGCCCAGAAGAGCGATGGCGGACAGGGCCGTCCGGTTGCTGGCCGCGGCGGCCCGCCTAGTGCCTGAGTCGTGGGTTTATCCCGTGGGTCGGCGACTGGGCCGGATTGCAGCGTACGCAGGTCGGGCCTACAGCGCCCGGGCGCATGCGAACATCGCCGCGGTGTTTCCGACATGGACCCCTGCACGGCGGAGGGGCGTCGTCCTCCGCATGTTCGAGCATCTGGGAATCGGCGTGCTGGAGGCTGTTCGTTTGCCCACTACGCCGTTGGCTGTTCGATCTGAACGGGTGTCGGTGCAGGGACGGGAGATCTTCGATGCAGCCTTTCGGCGGGGGCGGGGCGTCGTTGCGGCCACGGGGCACATCGGGAACTGGGAGGTATTGGCGGCCTGTTTTGCCGACTTGGGCTATCCCGTGCATGTGGTGGCGCGACGCCACCCCAACCCCAGGCTCCACGACTTCATTGTGGGCTTGCGCAATGGCTACGGCGTCAATGTGTTGGATCGGGATCGCGATACCCGTGGAATGCTCAAGGCTTTGCGCGGAGGCGAAATCGTTGCGCTGCTGGTCGACCAGGATACCCGTGTTCAGGGTACGATGTTGCCGTTTCTTGGGGTCCCGGCCGTGACGCCTCTGGGTCATGTCCGCCTGGCGTTGCGTACGGGAGCGGCACTGGTTGCACTCACCATCACCCGTGAGGACTCCGGGAGGCACGCGGTGACGGTCTGGGAGGAAATCATCCCGGACACCTCGCTCCCGGAGGAGGATCGCACAGAGGTCATGGCGCGCAGGTGTAATGAGATCCTGGGAAAAGCCATCAGCCTCGCACCTGAGCAGTGGGTCTGGATGCACCGACGTTGGCGACAACCTTCGAGAGTGACCACATGAGAATCCATGGAGTTCTGGCGGGAATTGCGGCGCTCTTGGCCTGCGGCCCCAATGTGGCCAATCCACCACGGAGCCTTGATGTGCCTGCACAGGAGATCGGTGATTTCTCCTTTACCGAAACACGACTTGGCATCCCCCGGTGGACTCTTCATGGCAAGGGGCTGAGCGATTTCCGGTCGAAGGAGCACGTCGTGGTCGAAGGAGTAAAGGTTGACTTCTTCCGTCTCGAGGCCGATTCATTGCTCATCACCAGCACCCTCCGGGCAGATAGTGGCGAGTTTCACCGGACGAGCCGTGACATGCGGGTCTGGGGTGATGTCGTCATCACCAATGCAGAGGGCACCGAGCTGCTCACCGGATGGTTGCGCTGGATCGAGCAGACGGAATTGGTGTCCACCCTTGATACGGTGTTGGTGCGCCGCGATACTCACATCATGCGCGGCACCGGCCTAGAGAGCGACCCTGAGCTGCGCAATGTCCGCATACTCCGCGATGTCGTTGGTTCCTTGGGGTCCAAAAAGTAGGCACTGTTGCGCATGGGGTGAGGGTTGGCGATCTTGACGAGTGGAATGCCGGAATGATGGGAAGAATGGAAAGGCGGACGGACAGCCGAGAGCTCCGAGAGAGCCTCCTCGCGGAATGGAGCATATGGTCAAAGAGGCCCAGAACCGTGTACGTGTACGAGCAGAGTGCACAACCGAACCCTGAGATCTGAGTAGGAACCATGCTTGAGGCTGTTGCCCTGGTCAAGTCGTACAAGCGGCGTCGGGTGGTGGATCACGTGGATCTTCAGGTGGAGCCGGGGCAGATTGTCGGGCTGCTGGGTCCCAACGGTGCGGGCAAGACCACAACCTTCTACATGATGGTCGGCATAGTCTCCGCCGATGAGGGTACTGTCAGTGCCGATGGTATCCTCATGAGCCATCTCCCGGTGTATCGAAGGGCGAGGCTGGGGATCGGATACCTTAGTCAGGAACCATCCGTGTTCCGGCGTTTGACGGTGGAGGAGAATGTCATCGCAGTGCTGGAAATGCTGCGCTTTCCCCCGGACAATCCGACGGAGCGTGGGAAGACCCCTGCCCGAAGCAGGCGTCTCACACGATCGGCGATCCGGTCCAGGGTCGATGAACTACTCCATGAGCTTGGTTTGGAGTCATTGGCCCGGCAATCGGCCTACACGCTCTCCGGAGGCGAACGACGGCGGGTAGAGATCGCCCGCGCTCTTGCCACGGGTCCCCGCTACCTGTTGCTGGACGAACCCTTCAGCGGTATCGATCCCATTGCGGTTGCCGAACTCCAGGGCATCGTCGAACACCTACGAACCAAAGGACTCGGCGTACTCATCACCGATCACAATGTGAGAGAAACCTTGGCCATCACCAACTACGCATATATCATGTATGAGGGAAAGATCATGCGCGCTGGATCCTCCCACGAACTGGCGGAGGATCCGGAAGCCCGCAGGCTCTACCTGGGTGATCGTTTCAGGCTGTAGGAAGGGATTGGCATATGGCCATTGAGATGGGCTTCGAACTCGGCCTCAGGCAAACGCAGAGGCTGGTGATGACGCCCAAGCTTCAACAGGCTCTGAGGCTCCTTCAAATGCCTATGGCCCAGTTGGAGGAGACGATCCGAGAGGAGCTGGAGTCCAACCCTGTCCTGGAAGTCAGCGCCGACGGAGGGACCGATCAGGATTCAGCGGATTCGGCTCCCGAGGTGGCGGGCGAAGAGACCCCTGCGCCTGAGACACCGCCTGAAGAAGAGGTTGATTGGAGTGCGCTTCTGGATGATGATCGCCCTTCCACGGCGTGGGAGCGCGAAACCCCTTCGAATGACGAATGGGAACCTCCCATCGTCAGCAGGACTGGGCTTTCCGAGCATCTTCTGGGCCAGCTCAGGCTAGACTCTCTCTCGCCTGATGATATCGCCATCGGCGAGTACATCGTCGGCAGCCTTGACGACGACGGGCTTCTGCGGAGCATCACCGTTGATGAGATCGCCACGAATCTTGGTGTGGACCGGGAGCAGGTCGAGAAGGTGCGGTCACACATACGGCAGCTGGATCCTGTCGGCGTAGGATCTGTCGACCTTCGTGAGGCCCTGTTGTCTCAGCTTGAGGCTGCAGGCGAGGTCGATTCTCTGGCGTACCGTATCGTAGAGTCTCATCTCGACGATCTCCTGCACAAACGCTTCCCTCGGCTAGTCGCGGCCCTCGGGTGTTCCATGGAAGACGTCCAAGCGGCCTCTGATCGCATCTCGCATCTTGACCCACGAATCGGCGCACGGTACTCCGGTGAGGATCCGCGTTTCGTGACCCCGGATTTAGTTGTGGACGAGGTGGATGGAGAGTATGTGGTTTCGTTGAATGAAACCCATTTGCCACGGCTCCGCATCAGTCCTCTGTATCAGGAGATCCTCACCGGCGGTGGTGATGAAGACGTCAAGGCCTATGTCGGCGGGCGACTGAATGCGGCCAGGTGGCTCATCCGGACCATTGACCAGCGCCGTAGAACAATGATCAAGGTGATGCGGTACATCGTTGAAGTGCAGCGGGAGTTTTTCCGCTACGGGGATACTCATCTGCGACCACTTACCTTGCAGGAGGTGGCGGATGGAGTAGGTATGCACGAGTCGACCATCAGCCGCGTGACAAGTGGCAAGTATGTGCAGACGCCCCGGGGCGTATTCGAACTCAAGTATTTCTTTGGAGGAGGGCTCAGGAATCGCGATGGAGAGGAGGTCAGCGTCAAGACCGTCAAACGCATCATCCGTGATCTCGTGAGCCGGGAGGATCCCGCGAATCCGCTCAGTGATGAGCGAATCGCGGATGAACTCCGGTCAAAGGGTTTCGGTATCGCGAGGAGGACGGTCAGCAAGTATCGTGAGCAAATGAGCATTCTTCCTGCACGATTACGGCAGCATAAGACCGCCTGACGGTCTTGGAGGCGACGGAAAGGAGGACTCGCATGCGGGTCACCATCACAGGGAGACACTTCGAACTCACCGAGGCGCTGAAACTGCGGATCGAGGAGAAACTGGCGAAAATTGAGCGGTTCTCGTTGCGAATACCCGAGGCCAATGTCACCCTGGCGGTAGAGAAGTATCGGCACAAAGCCGAAATCATCCTGCATGTGAACCATAGCGTGATGACGTCCAAGGCGGAAAGTGACGACATGTACGTGTCAGTCGATTCCTGCATCGATAAGCTCCAGCGCATGCTTCGTCGCTATAAGACAAAGCACGCACCCAAACCTCCGAAGAGCGGGCCTGTTCCTGTGTCACGAAAGGAAGAGGAAGAAGACGAGGAGGATTTTGACGACGAAGAATAGCGGACGATACCGAGCCCAGTCAGGAGGACATCGTGGCGCAAGTCACCGTTAGGGCTCTCTACGCCGCCAAGAAGGACGATCTCGGTCTGGAGTTGCTCACGGGGGAAGAGACCCTGGACATGAGCATCTCGGTCATCGAGGTGAACCGATTGGGTCTCTGTTTGGCGGGGCACACGGGCTCGTTCATGGAGAAAAGTGTTCAGGTAGTCGGCCAGACCGAGTTAGGGTACCTTGCCGCGCTCCCGCGGGCCCGGCGCCGCGAGGCAGTGGAGAGCGTGGTCGGCTACAGCCTTCCCATGATCGTGATCACCCGTGGCCTCGAACCTCCTGAAGGTCTTGTCCCAGATGCCAACCGACACGCAATACCGGTGCTTCGTTCCACCCTGCCCACAGGGGAACTGATCCGACGGCTGACCGCGTACCTCGAGTACATGCTGTCCCCCCGTCTCACCGTCCATGGCACCTTGGTGGATGTGTACGGTGTAGGGCTCCTCTACACCGGCGAGGCTGCCATCGGAAAGAGCGAATGCGCGCTGGATCTCATCGAGCGAGGACACCGGCTCATTGCCGACGATGTGGTGACGCTCTTCCGCAGAGGTCGCGTGGTAATCGGCCAGGCCAATGAACTCACCGGGTTTCACATGGAGATCAGGGGAGTGGGCATTGTCAACGCCCAGGCGCTTTTTGGGATCCGAGCGGTGGGCATGCACAAGCGCGTGGAGGTTGTCGTTAATCTTGCCGAGTGGACCAAGGACAATCCTCAGGTCGACTATGATCGGTTGGGTATTGAGTATGAACATGTCGACATGCTTGGCGTCGAAATCCCAAGAGTGAGTATCCCGATCTTCCCAGGCAAGAACATCACGGTGATCAGCGAAGTCGTCGCAATGAACCACATTTTGAGGGTTCACGGCTGCAACGCCGCCATGGATTTCGAGAAGCGCATGATCGAGTTGCTCAGCCAGAAACGATCCGCCGAGTCCTACTTCCTCGACGCCGAGGAGTAGCAGGTCATGGAACGTGACGTGGTAATCCGGAACAGCCTGGGAGTGCATGCGCGTCCGGCGGCCATGTTTGTGCAGATTGCCTCGCGGTTCAAGGCCAAGATCTTGGTGGAGAGAGACGGGGTCGAGGTCAACGGCAAGAGCATCATGGGCGTACTCATGCTGGCGGCCGAGCGCGGTGCCCGGCTTACGCTACGGGCCGACGGCGGTGACGCCCATGATGCCCTGGCAGCCCTGGCGGAACTGGTCGAGGTCAGGATGTTCGATGAGACGTGATGAAATGCCCGCCACTGGGCTCAGGTATCCCCACGGCTTCCCCCTCCCATCATTGAAGATCAGGGCGGAGAAGGTGCCGGCTGCAGTACGCGGTGTCCGTTTCCCAGCAAGGAGATAGGTACGCATGACTCTGACAACCTCGTTCATGGGTCTTACTCTGAAGAACCCCGTTATCGTCGCCAGTTCGGGCCTGGTCCGTTCGGTAGAAGGGGTTGTCCGGTGCGCCGAAGCCGGCGCCGGGGCCGTGGTGCTGAAGTCGCTGTTTGAGGAGCAGTTCGAGGCAGAAGCGCGCGCTATCACGGACGAGCTCCGGGAATCCTGGCACGCAGAGGCGCATGATTATGTGAACCGCATGAGCGTGGCGTTGGGCCCTGAAGCCTACCTTGGATTCGTACGCGACGCCAAGGGCGCGGTGGACATTCCTTTGATCGCCAGCCTCAACTGCACATCACACCGGGGTTGGCCTGAGTTCGCGAAGAGGCTTGTCGATGCAGGCGCCGATGCAGTGGAGCTGAATCTGGCACTGTTTCTGTCGTCCTCCAAGGAAGATAGCAGAGCCGTCGAAGACCGCTATCTCAGGATCGTGGAGAGTGTTCGCAGCAGCGTCGACGTGCCTCTTGCCGTGAAGGTCGGCCCATACTTCACGTCCATGGCGCACATGGCTGCCCGATTCGCAGAGGGCGGTGTATCGGCATTGGTTCTCTTCAACAGGTTCCATCAACTCGATATCGACGTCGCGAAACTTGGGGTTATCTCGGGGAGCAGGTTCAGCACGCCCCAGGAGATGAGCACCTCCCTGAGATGGGTGAGTCTCCTGTACGGCAGGGTGGACTGTAACCTCGTCGGCGCCACTGGTGCCCATGACGGCACAGGCATCGTCAAGTTCATCCTGGCGGGCGCCACTGCGGTACAGGTCGCCTCGGCGATCTACCTCCACGGGATGAGCCGGGTGGGAGAGATGATCGCCACCATTGAGCGCTGGATGGAGTCCAAGGGGTTCTCTTCATTGGACGAGGTGCGCGGAAGACTCAGCCAAAGTGTGAGCGGAGACCCCGGAGCCTACGAGCGATTCCAGTACATCAAGGCCATTGCCGGGATCGAGTAGCGCGGGGGCTGTCGGCTGTCGGCTGTCGGGTGTCGGCTATCGGCTATCGGCTGTCGGCTGTCGGCTATCAGCTATCAGCTATCAGCTATCGGCTGTCGGCTGTCGGCTGTCGGCTATCAGCTCTCATGAGTGACGACCGGCTACTGCCTGCTGCCGAACTGGAGCCCCTTCCATGCCGGTGACGCAAAGCGCAATGCAACGCGAACGGATTTTTCCTCGCAACCGCGCGTCCGTGGTGCCCGGATCCTATGTCCTGTACTGGATGCAGGCCGCGCAACGCGCTCACGCCAATCCAGCGCTGGAGTACGCGATTGTTCGAGCCAATCGATTGAAGGTCCCAGTCGTTTCGTGTTTTGGCCTGACCGAGAGTTTTCCCGGCGCCACTCTCAGGCACTACCAGTTTATGCTTGAAGGCCTTCGCGAGACCAAAGCTGACCTTGCAGCCCGAGGAATCGAGTTTGCCGTACACCACGGTGAACCTTCCGACATCGCGGTAAGGCTAGGCCGGGAGGCATGCCTCGTCATTGCCGACCGGGGCTACCTTCGCATTCAGCGGAAGTGGCGTCGGGACGCCGCCCGGTTACTTCCGTGCCGAGTGGAAGAGATCGAGGGCGAGGTGGTGGTTCCGCTGAAGACCGCCTATCCCAAGCAGGCGTATTCGGCGGCTGTGCTGCGTCCACGTATCGACGCCTATCTTCCTCGGTTTTTCGTGCGGATGAGCGAGTCGCGGCCTGTTCGTCTCTCCCTGGGGCTGGTGGACCGGGGGCTCGATTTGGACGATGAGGGCCTCTTGGATGGCATGGAACTCGATCGTTCGATCTCACCTTCAGCGTTTTTCCGAGGTGGCCGGAGCCGAGGGCTGGCGCGGCTCGACCAGTTCATCAGCCACGATCTTGCGCAGTACGACGAAACCCGGAACGATCCCAATCATGAGGGCACATCCCGGCTCAGCGCCTACCTGCACTTCGGTCAGATCTCTTCTCTGGAGGTCGCATTGGCGGTTCGGAACTCGGGATTGCCCGCTGACTCGTTTCTGGATGAGCTGATAGTCCGCCGGGAACTGGCCTGCAACTATGCGTGGTTCAACCTCGAGTATGATGCATATGACGGTGTGGCTCATTGGGCGAAGAAGTCCCTTGCGCGGCATGCGGAGGATGGCCGGCCCTACCTCTTTGACGAGGCGACATTGGAAGACGCGCGCACCCATGATCCCTACTGGAATGCCGCACAGAACGAGATGCGTCTCACAGGGCGCATGCACGGGTACATGCGGATGTACTGGGGAAAGAAACTCATTGAATGGTGTGCCTCCCCCCGGGAGGCGTACGCGATAGCGGTCAGGCTGAATGATCGATACCAGATTGATGGAAGAGACCCCAATGGGTACGCCGGCATCGCATGGTGCTTCGGCACCCACGATCGTCCGTGGGGTGAGCGCGCGGTGTTCGGCTCTATACGCTATATGAATGAGGCGGGGCTCAGGAGGAAGTTTGACGCCGATGCCTATGTTCGGCGGGTGGAGACCATGATGGCCGAAGCCGATGCGAGGAAGCCATGAACGAGTCCCGCGCAGGGGACGCCTCTCTCACTGACCCACGGATCACACGCCTTCTAAGGTCGCAGCGTCTGGCGGTGCTCGCCACCGATGAGGAGGGGTCGCCGTATCTGAGTCTGGTCGCCTACGCCGCTGCACCTGACTTGACGCGGGTCTACTTCGCCACGCTGTCCTCGACGAGGAAGGCCCGGGCGTTGGAGGCGAATCCCCGGGTCGCTTTGCTGGTCGATGACCGGCGAAACGACGGCGGTGATCTGGCCGACGCATCGGCACTTACCCTGACCGGGTTGGCCGAGGCGGTACCAGCGAGGCGGCGCGACGAGGCCGCACGGCTCTTGGCAGAGGCGCATCCTGAGCTCTCGGATTTCCTGTCCATGGCAGACTGCCAGCTCTACGCCGTGCGGATCACAGGATGCGTCGTCGTGTCCCGCTTCACTGAGGATCCGGCTGGCGGATCCTGGTCGGGGCGCGGCCAAACGAGCGACTCGCACTCCTAGCCCCCGTTTCCTAGTTACGCAGGAGGACAACCTCGGAGGGGTTGTAGGACAACGAGTTTCTGA
>JAFGKV010000197.1 GCA_016928395.1 Candidatus Fermentibacterota bacterium
CTGGGACTCCGACAGGTCGATGCCCGTGACCTGGTAGCCCCTCCTGGCCAGCTCGATGGCGTGCCGGCCGGTCCCGCAGCCCACGTCCAGGATCCTCTTGGAGCGGTCCCCGCCCAGCTCCTGCTCGATGAAGTCGACCTCGCCGAGGGTACCCTGGGTAAAGACCTCCCGGTCGTAGGTTCCGGCATAGTCCGTGAACAGCTCTTCGTACCACTGGCTCATGGGGACAGGGTATCAGATCCAGGCCTGTTGGCAAAGCCGAGCGCGGGTCGCCCTGGCTCGGCGGCAGGAACCGTGCGCGGCAGCCCGGCTACCTCCAACGCGCGGGCGCCGGGCTTGCCCCGTCTCCAGAGATGTTGCTGGGGCACCCTGAAGGGCGCCAAATCCCAAAGCCTTGAAATCCGGTGCTGAGCATGCATCGCAGACGCGCCTCCAGCTTCGTCCTGCGGACCACGCCAGTCTCAACAAAACGTCGCTAGTTGGCTGCAACTACCGATTTCGTACTGACACAATCGGAGCGACTCAACGCCCCAAGCCTTGACACTGGACGGTCTGATCCGCCTGGGTGGATCGATGCAGGCTTAAGGGGTGCCTGCGAACCGGAGGGCCTGCGCAGAAGTGGACACCGGTGACTCACGATGACTTGACAAATCCAAGAGTGGTTGTATACTAACAGCGAATGTTGTTCAACAATATTCGGGCTCCCGTATCTGCAGTGAGGAGGAGTGGGAATGGGATAGTGAGTTTCAGTTGAGGTGTCTGGAGGTGACGCGTGGATGCAAGGCTCCGTCTCGTGTCCACACGATGAGGTTTCGTCTGCAGCTTCGAAGGTCGTTGGGGTTGCTCCCAGGCGACCATCGCGGTTCGAGCGGGCGAAATATTCTTGAGGAGATCTGGTGGTCGAGGAGGTGCGAAAGTGAAAAAAATAGCCTTGGTGGGTGTTTTCCTTGCCCTATGCGTATTCACCCTCATGGGCGCGGGACAGAAGGAGGCGATAACCACGCCGACGGGGGAACGGGTCGATCTGAGCACGATCGAGCCGGTCGAGATCAAGTTGACGTCCATCACGCCGATAGGACATCCAATTTACGCAGGGATGGAGCTGTTCAAGAATCTTGTCGAGTTGAACACTCAAGGCAAGATAACGGTAGTGTTGTTCCCGGCATCTCAATTGGGGGACCAAGTCCAGCAGTTCGACATGGTGAGGAACGGTTCCGTCGAGGTCGGGCACATCGGCGGCGCGGTACTGTCGGGTCTCGTCAAAGACTACAACATCTGCGGCGTGATGTATCTGTACCGCGACTACGACCACTTCCTGAAGGTGTGGGGGGGGCCGATCGGGAAGCGGCTCGCTCTCAGAATGGAAGACCACAACATCCACGTGCTGAACTCGGTGGGTCTCGTGGGGGTCCGGCATGTGCTCTCCAAGAAACCCGTCAGATCGATAGACGACCTCAAGGGTCTCTCAATCCGAACCCCCGAAGCGCCGATGCTCACGGAAGGTTTCCGAGCTCTCGGAGCCAGCCCTACGACCATCGCCTTCGCAGAGGTATACACGGCACTCCAATTGGGGACCGTGGATGCGATGGAGTGCCCTCTGGACTGGATCTACAAAATGAGATTCCACGAAGTCGCAAAGAATCTGACACTCACCGGTCATACGAGCGGAGATCCGTACTTGTACGTGGTCAACAAGAAATGGTGGGACGGACTTCCGGGAGCTGCGCAGCAAGTCATCGAGGAAGCCGCCCTGTCTGCTTCTCTGCACGCCAACATGCAAATCAAGCTCGAGGAATCACAGATACGCAAGAAGATGGAGGAGGAGGGAGCAGTGTTCATCGAAGTGGATGCTGCTCCATTCCAGGAGAGGATTCGAACCGCGATACCCAAACTCGCCAACCTTTGGGGAGGCGACATAGGACTCTACGACGAGGTCAAGAACACCCGATAAGGATTCTCTCATCCCGCGAGTAATCGGGCTCCCGGACTTCGATCCTACCGCAAGTTCGGGAGCCAGTCGCGGCGGCCGCACTGGCGAGAAAGAAGAGCGAAGTGCGAAATCTACTGAAGGCAGCCATCAAGTTGATCGAACGCCTTGAGCGGGTCACCGTCATCGTGGCTTTCTCAGTGATGGTGGCTGTGATCGCACTCAACGTGCTGCTGCGCTACGTTTTTCACTGCTCTTTGATCTGGGGCCAGGACGTGGCTCTAATATGCTTCATGTGGACCACTTTCCTCGGGGCAAGTATAGGAGCCAAGCGAAGGATGCTCATTCGCGTCGATTCCCTGCTCAGGTTCATGTCGCCAAGGGCCGCACGCTTCGTACAGCTGTTCATTGATCTCACCATCGCATGCTTCCTCGTGTTGTTGTTCAAGGCCGGACTGGACCTAGTCATCTTCAATCTGCCGTCGACAATCCCAAGCATGGTACACGTATCCATGAGCGTCTACTCGACCTCCATACTCGTTGCTACCGTCTTCATGATCCCTCATTACGTCAGTGACATCGTGGCGGCGATCAAGAGCCTGGCGTCACACACGAACTCGTCGCAAGACGAGACTCGATAGAGAGCAGGAGACGAGGAGCCTCGAACATGTTCGTTCCAATGGTCATTTTGCTGGCCGTCCTGTTCGTCATCAGCATGCCGGTGGCGTTCGCAATTGCAGTGGCCTGCATGGTCTACGTCCTGGCGGCCGGCGTGCCTCTGATGGTGATCGCGCAGAAGATGGTGTATGGTCTCAACTCGTTCCCGCTTCTGGCGATAGGAATGTTCATCCTTACGGCGAACCTGATGAGCGCCGCCGGTTTCACTGATCGCATCTTCCGCTTTGCCGGGAACTTGGTAGGGCACGTGCGCGGCGGGCTGGCGCACGCCAACGTCGCCGCGAGCATCATCTTCGCCGGCATGTCGGGCGCCTCTCTGGCCGACGTGGCGGGGTTGGGGAGAATCGAGATCGAAGCGATGGAGAAGGATGGTTTCGATCCGGATTTCTCCATGGCGGTCACTGCCGCCTCTTCGGCGGTTGGACCAATCATTCCACCCAGTGTGGCGGCGGTCGTCTACGGCGCGTCAATCGGTGTTTCCATCGGCAAGCTCCTCATCGGTGGCATCATTCCAGGGCTCTTGATCGGTGCTCTCGTATTCGTCATGACCTTTGTTATTGCCGCGACTCGACGAATGCCGACCAGAAAGAAGGCATCGCTCGGCGAGGTGTGGGACAGTTTCAGCAAGAGCTTTCTGGCTCTCCTGGCCCCCGTCATTCTGATAGGAGGAATCCTTACAGGCGTATTTACGCCGACCGAGTCAGCGGCCATCGCGTTTTTCTACGTGCTGTTGGTCGCACTCGTGTTCTATAGGTCCATAACGCCGAGGAAACTCCTGGACGTCATCCTCGATTCAGCAATCGGTACGGCGATGGTCTGTCTCATTGTCTCTTCGTCTCTCGTATTCGGCTTGATCGCAACGACAGAACAGCTCCCTCACAGACTCGCTGAAGCGATCCCGCTCATTTCCCAAAACCCGAATGTCGTGCTGCTGATTGCCAACCTGTTTCTGCTGGTGATCGGTTGCCTCATCGAAATGACGCCTGTGCTGATCATATTGCCCCCAATCTTCTTTCCGGTAATGCTGAACCTGGGCATCGATCCCATCCACTTCGGGATCGTGATGGTGTTCAACATCACAATAGGATTGTTCACCCCTCCTTTCGGTATGGGTATGTTCGTCCTGTTAGGCATCACCAACAGGAGCATGGGATCATTCGCCAAAGCATTCTTGCCGTACCTGGTAGTACTTCTGCTGGCCCTCATGCTGATCACCTACGTGTCTCCCATTGTCACGTTCCTGCCCAACTTGATCATGGGAGGCGGATGACAGGAGCGCTTCGGGGCGTCGGAGGGCAACGCTTCCCCTTCATCGGCAGCGCCGCGCCAATCTCGGACCATGCACTTGATTGACTGTACTCCAACTTGTATTCTTGTAGAACAATGCCGGGAGCCTCGAAAGAACGCATTTACCTGTCCCTTTTTAGCCGTATCTTCGACGGCGAATACGGCGAAAACACCAGGCTCAAAGAGGAAGAGCTGGCACGGGAGTTCGGGGTCAGTCGAACCCCGATACGCGAAGTGCTCAGACAGCTCGAGCAGGATGGAGTAGTGCAGCTCGTGCCACACCGAGGCGCGAGCGTAAATCCGTTCACGGCTGATGATGTGGAGGAGCTGTACGAAATCCGAAAGAAGCTGGAAGTCCTTGCCCTCGAGTTTGCCGTTCCAGGAATCAAACTGCAGACCCTCAGAGAGTTGAAGGCGATGATCGAGGCCATCACGGATTCTTGCAGTCCGGAGCGTGTTGCCGAAATCGACCGCAGCCTTCACAACTACATAATCAGCTCCAGCGGCAAGCCTCGGTTGTCAAACCTCCTGGGGCAGGTAATGCGACTCATGGAGCGATTCCAGTATATCGGCTCGACGCATACTTCGGCGTCCGATCAAAGACTAGCCTGCCAGGACCATCTTGAGCTGATCGAGGCCATGATGAGGCGCGATCGGGAGACGGCGACGGCAGTGCTTGCGAATCACATCGAGCGCAGCAAGCAGCTGGCCGTTTCGTTTCTGTTCATTCACCAGAAACGCTGAGGGAGTCGGGAATCTTCAGGGGGTACCGTCCCCAGCGCCTTCCCGCCTCGTACAGAGCGAATACGTTTTCGTTCGGAACATCGTCTTTGATGCTGTGATCGGAGGCCAGAATGTATCCGCCGCCAGGCCCTGCCGTCCGCAAGCACTCCAGAGTTTCGACTTGAACTGCCTTTGGCGAGCCTGTGACGAGAGTCGTCGTATTGTCCACGTTGCCGAGCAAACACAGCCTCTGTCCGTACGCGCGCTTCAATTCGCCCAGATCCATGCCGGCCCGACGTTCGATCGGATGGTAAGCGTCGATTCCAGCACGCAGCAACCCACTCAGTAGCGGCCTGATGTGTCCGTCGCTGTGCATGATCACGGGAGCCCCCATGTCACGAACCGCCCGAACCAGGCGGCCGACCTGAGGGAGGATATGTCGTTCGAAGTGCCATGGAGAGATCAGGGGCGACTCCGAACTGCCGTAATCGTCTGCGAAGAACACTGCATCGACTCCCGTCTGGACCATGCGGCGTGCACCTTCGATGAAAAAGTCCGTAATGGCGGTCAGGACGTCATCGATGAAATCAGGGTCATCGTACAACAGGGTTGCGAAGGTCTCGAATCCGAACAGGAGCCAGGTCGCGCTGAAGGGACCTCGCACGATTCCGGCTACGGCCATGTCGGAAGCCTGGGCCAGACGGACGGCGGTAGTCACCTGGCGTAGCCTTGTGGGGATCGAGGGATCTGGGACGGTATAGTTCTTCCAGTCGCTGCGGCCTCTGAGCGGGAACGCCACAGGCGCGTCGATGGGCCAGGCCTGGGGGTCCTTCTTGTACGTCGTGCCCCATTCGTCACGAAACGTATCCCCTCCTCCGGGTTCCACGAATCCCGCCACGCCTCCGAATGGTATGGGCACCATGTCGTAGCCGACCCGGCGACAGCAGTCGGTGACGTCTTCCGCGTTATAGGATTCGGGGATCCGACCGATGACTTCCTTGAACAAGCGCCTGCTGTAGATGAAGTCGAAGATGGGCACCCGGTCCGGCTCTCCATGGCGAAGCGCAGTGAGTACGCGTTCTCTGGAAGTCATCTCTCCGGTGTCACTCATGGTCCATCTCCCGGCAATAGTCGAACAGGGCGACCACATTCTCGATTGGTACGTCAGTGGGAATCGAACCTGCCGACCCGAGGATGTATC
>JAFGKV010000026.1 GCA_016928395.1 Candidatus Fermentibacterota bacterium
GGGATTCCCTGGGATTCCCTCCTCTCGCGATGAGTATCGAAGCTCTCCCTCTCGAGCATCGATAGAATGACAGTCACTGCCGGTTGTGCCAAGAGGCTGGAGTTGGAGAGGTGTGCATCGACAGGGGATCGGCGCCCGACGGCCTCCCCCGTGCGGAAGGACCTCAATCAGCCGGCGAGGGCGCCGGCTTGCATGGTGAGAAGGCGAACGCCATGGCCGTGGATCTGACGGAACGTGGCGCCCTGACTAGCATAGCGGATGACCTTGTTGGCATCGGTCACCCGCGTGCCGCAGATGGCGTCGATGCCAAAGTCGAAGAGCACGGGCGAGAGGGGAGAGGTAGGGCCGGTGAGTACCACATAGCTTCCCTGGCACAATGTAAGTAACTGCTCCAGAGTATGATTGATGAAGGCGGTGCCCGTGAGCGACACGACGTCGCACTTCGGCAGGATTCGGGGCGCCTCGCTTTCACTCAGGTCTCCCGGGCGAAGACGCTTCTCGATCACCCAGAGATTGCGTGCGATGCGCCGCAGTTTCGGTATAAACGGAAAATGCCCTACGACCGCGATGTTCCTATCCCGACCCTTTTCCGCCAGGAGTTCAAAGGCGCCTTTCTCGATGCATGCGGATTCGTCCAGATCGATGAGCGAATTGATGGCCGCCATGCCGATGGACGCGCTCACCGTGTCATCCGACCGTGCGTACTCGACCAGGTCTCTGGCAGGCCTGCCCAGGAGGGTTCCGGCGTCCTTTACCTCGCAGGGGTGATCGCCCAAGGAAAGATCCAGGTCACGGTAGGTTGTGGCCATGCCGCTGAAGCGGGTGGTCACCACGGTCCAGAACGCGCCCGCGCAGACCGTGCGTACTGGGGTATCCTTTGCGGGCAGGCTCTCGATCAGCGCATCCATTGCCTTCATGAGCGTTTCTCCTGGCGTGTGGCCACTCAGGTTGCAGGGTTTGTGGTTCAGGGTTGGTTGCGTGCCGCGGGAGTCTCTGGCCTTTCTGCCATCCGCTGAAATGGGTCATATGGGGAGAAGGGGTCAGGGATCACGCGGATCGCCCCACTCTGTCCCATCCATAGCCGAGAGTGAGGTGGGGTCACGGGCAGTGGCTGAGCTGATACATGGGATCGAGCTTTGTCTCAGGAGCGGGGCGCATCTTTTCCCGGTGGAGATGTAACGACGAGCGAGCCAACAGGCGAATGCACCCTCTCCGCAACCAGGGGGCACTTCACCACGAACAGGAAGAAGATGGTTTTGTCTATTTCGGAGAGTGTTTCATAGTTGCCCTGGCCCTTGGCGATGACGACATCAGCTTCGCGGAATCGTGCGCGGAACTCATCGGAGCAATCCTTTAGGATAGTCCCGGGAGCATCGGAACCATTGGATATGACTGGCGCAATGCGGTAGAGACCCGCCCGGTGGGCATCCTCCATGGTGGCATCGTTGATGATGGGCGCACCTCGCACGGCGATGGTGAGACACTCCTTTGGCAGCGCCTCCAGCAAGAGGGTATCGAGGACTATTTCTCCTGCATTGTCGGTGAGATACAGAATGCTGCGCGCCTGCTGGACCGCGCGGAAAAGCGCCCGGGTGTCGCCGTGGAGAGGCCGGTTCCACACCGTCTCCATATAGCCTGACAAGTCCTTCGGCCCGATCTGAGTCATCGCGCCGGCGTCCAACAGGTTGCCACCGATGGCAACGCGCACCGCTGCCGCGCGGGGGTCATGACTCGCTGCCACCGCCTCGCGAAGCGTTGGGAGTATGCAGGCTGCAGCTTGATTCATCGCATCTTTCACCGCACGATAGGGATCCGCGCATTGCAGCTCATGCCGAATCATCCGGTGGATCTTCTGTCCGACAGCGGGTGGCGAGCCGGCCCAATCGGTGGAAGCGATGGCGCCCACGAGGCGGCGCAACAGGGATTCCCTGCGGATCTCGTCGTGAATGACCTCCGATACTGCCTCCATCGCCTGCCGCACAAAGCAGGGGACGCACGCAAGCTCGCATCTCATTGCGGATGATCCAATGGCTTCGACGGCGTCACGCAGGGAAGAGTCCGGGTGATCCACCAGAGCCTCGCCATCCGTCTCGGCAGGCAGTGCCGTAGTCCTGGCCGATTCATGGCCGTGAGATCGAGCTCTCCGATGGGCTGTGCGCTCCTGAATCCCCAGGACGCGTTATCTGCGCCGCAAGGTGAGGGCCTCCTGAGGGCATTGTGCGAGGCATTCACCACAGCCGGTGCATCGTTCGAGTGAAATGACGGCAATCTCCTCTACCGTAATGGCGTCGGTTGGGCATGCGGCGATACATGCCCCGCACGCCGTACACCGGTCTGAATTGACTGCGGCGATCAGACGCGAGGCTGGGGCGCGGTCAGCGACGTGGGCGATTCGTTCTGTGATGGCTTTGAGCTCGGCCTCCAGCCTCTGGGCTTCGGATTTCAGCATCTCAACCTCATCCCGTCGTGATGGAGGGGATGCCGCCGTGGGTGGCCCATCTATCGTTCCCATGCCTCGGCCCATGCCCATGCCTCGGCCCATGCCTCGGCCCATACCTCCGCCACCGCCCATGCCACGGCCCATGCCGCGGCCCATGCCGCTCTCCGGGGTGGCAGGGGCGCCCACACCGAAATGGCTGGCCACATTGGGCCCCTGAGTCACGGGAAACGAACCAGTTTTGTACTGCGCTACCGCGTCCCGTACACGCCCACTCACACCGACAATGACATCGATGCCGGCGGCACTGAGGGTCTGATACGCGTTCGGGCCGCAGTTGCCCGTCAGCAGGGCCGTTACATCGCGCTCGGCCATCAGTTGCGCCGACTGAATACCAGCCCCACCGCCAAGGGTGAGGTTGGGGTTTTCCACTGCTTCGATTTCCATCGTGTCCGGATTGATGAGCACGAAAAACGGGCATCGGCCGAATCGCGGATCAACCTGATCGTCGAGGCCAGGGCCCTTCGCGGTCACTGCTATTCTCACACTTTGCTCCATTCTGTGGTGAGACAAGACATCTGAAGGGAGATTTTCTCCCATACTGTGCGGATAGCCTCTGCGGCGGGGCTGTCGCCATACTCTATCACGGTTTTGCTGGCCATTAGCGCATCGTTCACCGTGCGGTCGAAGGGAATGCGGCCAAGTACCGACGAACCGTGTGCCGCCGCAATCTCTTCAATGCGCCGTGCCTGGTTGGCGTTCAGGTCGGCCTTATTGATGACAATGGCCGAGGGTACGCCGAAGTGCGCCGCGAGTTGGAGCACGCGTTCCATGTCGTGAACTCCGGACACGGTGGGCTCCGTGACGATAAGCACGAGGTCGGTGCCGCTCACCGACGCGATCACCGGGCATCCGGTTCCCGGTGGCCCATCGCCGAGGAGTCGCGCCTGTTTCAGCTCGGTTGCCAACTCCCCAGCCCTCGTGCGTACCTGCGTCACCAAGCGCCCTGAGTTCTCTTCCGCAATACCCAACTGGGCATGGACCATGGCGCCAAGGTCGGTCAACGAGACATACCACTGGCCGGTGATGTTTCGTTCCGCGCTGATGGCCTTCACCGGGCACACCAACGGACACAGGCCGCATCCCTCACAGGCAAGAGGCTCCACGCGATACGTCAGTGCAATCCCATCGTGCCCTGGACCGTCCAGTCGAATGGCGTCGAAGTGGCATGCCTGCGCGCATGCCCCACAGGCGATGCACGCATCGGCATCTATCTCGGCTTTGGTGCCGCCGGCGAACTCATGTACCTCGCAGACTTCGGGTTTCACGAGTAGATGAAGGTCTGCGGCGTCGACGTCGTTGTCCGCCAATACCGAGACCTTTGCGAGGTAGGCCAGCGACGCCAGCACTGTGGTCTTCCCCGTGCCGCCTTTGCCACTGATGATGGTGAGCTCCTTGTAGTCGTTCGCGTTCCCTCGGGGAAAGGCCCGCGGCATCTTTGAAGAGAGGGCGAACCCTCTCTGTTCAGGAGTTTCGGGAGTTGCTAAGGCGTTCGATTCAAACATGGCCATCAAATTCGGCCCCATCTCCGGGAAGCGCGTGATGAGAATCTGCCCGTCCGAGTAGGCTTCGGCATAGTCTCTTCGGAACGGGATTCGTCCAATCACCGGAAGCCCTATCTCGTCAGCATACTCCTGAATCAATGAATCCGTCCCATCGGACCGGTTGATGACGATTCCGGTCGGGACTCCAAGCGTGAGCGTGAGTCCCACCGCCAGTTTGAGATCGTGCAGGCCGAAGGGGGTCGGTTCGGTGACCAGCCAGGCTGCATCAGCGCCGCGAACTGCCTCCACCACGGGGCATGCCGTCCCGGGTGAGGCATCGATGATGTTGATTGAGTCGTCTTGAATATGGCTCTTGACGGCGTGCACCACCGCGGGCGCCAGTGCCTCGCCCACGTTGAGGATGCCGTGGGCGAAGAAGAAGGGTTGCGGCCCGACGGACCACTGCACGCGGCCGATGGCAACCGGCCGTTCACTCAGCGCGCCCTCCGGGCAGACATACGAGCAGACGCCACAGGCGTGGCAGAGCTCATCAAAGATAAGGACCTTGCCTTTCACTACCGCGATGGCATTGTAGTTGCAGGCCTTGGCGCATAGACCGCATGCCGTGCACTTCTCGGGGTCCCAGACAGGCTTGCGGACGGTAACCGACTTCTCATGCGCGAAGTCCGGCTGCACGAAGAGGAAGTCATTCGGTTCCTCAACATCACAGTCCAACAGACGAACACGCCGGCCCTGTTCCGCCAGCGCGTACGCGAGGTTCACGGCCACGGTGGTTTTGCCGGTTCCGCCCTTGCCGCTGGCAATAGCGAGTATCATGGGTGTCAATTCCTTTCAGGTCCGGAAGCGGATGGATGAACACGCCTGCTCTTGAAGGGGGCGTGCATCGGCGATTGGGCTAGGATAGGCGGGAGGCGCCCATATTACCCCCTGGTCATTGCTGCTCCGCACGACGGGCATCGGATCGCAGTACAGGGGGCGCTAGCTTGATGTGCTATGCTGGCACCGCACTGGGGGCAGACGCAGGTTCCCCCGGGGCCTAATGACGACCCTCCCATGCGACCTTGGCCTCCACCCATGCCCGCGCCTCTTCCCATACCGGCGCCTCTTCCCATGCCGGCGCCTCTACCCGTCCCGGCCCCTCTACCCGTGCCTGGCCCCTGGCCCCTCGGTCCTGTACCGTCTCCTCGTGGCATTGCAATCTCTCCTTGTTGCTGGGGTAACTCTTGTCTTGATCCCGGATCCCGCCGCGCAGTGCATCTTTCGCGGACACGTCAGGCTATGGCGAAAGATATGGCATGGGGGGAACGTCTGGGCCTTCTTCTGCTGCTAGTCTTCAGTGGGCGCCGCTTGCAGTTCCTCGATTCGCGTGCGGATTCCCTCGAGAACATCTTCGAAATACTCGGCTTGGGCCCTCAAAGCGTCGAGCTGTTGCCCCGGGCTTGTCTGCCCCCCCCCGGGACCCGCCCCGGCCGCCCGCTGCCACCCGGTGAGCCCGGTGGCGTAGTACCAGTTTCGCCACCCGCGTCCGCCGCCTCCGAACCCTCGGCTCCAGCCAAATCCTCGGCCGGCCAGTGGATTCACGAACCCCGCGCCGGCGTATCCGGCGCAAAAGCCCATTGCTCTTCCTGTCATCGGTCCCATTCCCGCGGGACCTGTTCCGTCTCCGCCTGGCATACTATGCTCCTTCCCATCGGACGTAGCGGCTTCCCTTAGCGGAATGCCTGCCACGCCCATGTAACCTTGTCGGATCTGCGATGCGTTCGGGGAGAACTCCATCATGCAGAACCCTCTCCCCATCCCCGTCATGGGGCCCTCGCCCCTGGGGCCTGTGCCATCTCCTCCTGGCATCCTAGTCTACTCCTTCCGTCTGCCGCGCGAACAGGGCCGACCCGCCTTTCCCCGACTCGTCGCGGCTGCCAAGAATCCTCTTGCGCCAGTCCCTTTGCCCGCCTCACGACTACGACCTTGTAGTCAAGCCTGCATTATCCGTACCGAAGAGAACTCACGCGTCTTGCTCCCAAAATGGCTTGTCACGAATGTCACACCGGCTACATGGCACGCGACAGGTTTCATTGTGAGTGTCGCGAGGATGCAACCATTGCTTGCACTATGAGTCGCTAAAAGGCGACTATCTCTGATGAGGTGGCCCGTTGGTATTCGTTGTCGTGAAACCCACGGCCAGCACACTCGGAACGGAAGTCGGGTGAATGCAGGAATGCATGAAGGCGGAGAAAATGGGCGAGCTGCGGATTTGCAGAGGATCCGAGGATCAACCCATGAGGGACTCTCATGGGTTCGGGCTTGGCGGCGTGGTGCCGATGCGTCCCCCGATATGGCATCGCAACTGCGCCATCCAGGGCTGCAGCATCGGAGTATCCGGCAACCGGTCGGTGATCGTGTCGACGAAGCTTCGTCTGGCAAGCCGGCGAAGTGCCGGAAGGCAGTTCATGTCATAGGTCCAGGAGAGCTGCATCAGAAGCATGTCGCCGACTGTGCGAAGGTTCCCAGTTGAACAGCTATGGGTGCTCGTGATCTCATCGATAACCTCCGGCGATGGGGTTCGATCGAGACTGAGGTGGGGGATCATCCTCTGGAGCATCAGACCTCCGTCCTGGTCTATCGCATCGATCACAACACGCATTATGTCGAGCTTGTCAGCGTCACGGAGCACGGCCAGAAATGCTGAACTTCGCGGGGGTAGGCTGTCGGGAATACGGAATCTATTGTGATATCTCGTGCCGTCTAGCAGAAGCTGACAGTCGTTGGGCGCGACGCAGGCGAGTATTTCACTCTCCGTGAGTATCATCCACCCGCGTTCACCATGATTCAGAGAATGTGCATCGGCATAGGTCCCGTGCTCAGTGAACTGGACAAAACGGCCCACGTCGTGTACCAGCCCCAGTGCCTCCATGGTGATCGTATCTCCCCGGGGCCAGGCCAGCTCTCGAGTGAGCCCCGACGCTTCTTTTGCGACCCGTTCGGAATGACTCGCCTTGATGTTGAGTAAAGGATGCCCACCGTCGCGCCCGGATGTGAAAAGCTCGACGTAGCTCTTCCACCACTTTCGCACGCACCCCAGTTGCGGCAGCGTCATGGGCGAACGTCTCGGAGGGAGTCCGAAAGACCCCACACGGGCCAGCACAACGCCGCCATCAGTGGTCGTCCCGTTTCTCGAACATCAGCGGCAAGACGATGTCACTCGTGCAGCAGGGAATCCACA
The DNA here is from genome assembly GCA_016928395.1 of Candidatus Fermentibacterota bacterium. Taxonomy (GTDB): domain Bacteria; phylum JAFGKV01; class JAFGKV01; order JAFGKV01; family JAFGKV01; genus JAFGKV01. The sequence goes on from JAFGKV010000026.1 coordinate 7,223, forward strand.
CCGCCAGGAACAGGAACACGACTATCAGCGCTCCAAGAATCGGGTCAGGCGATCCGTCCATTGCCATTGTCATGTGAAAGAGCGAGGCCCAGGTGCTCAGAAAGACGTGGCCGGCGTGGGGAACCCGGGTGTGGGGCCACACATACCCTATGAGAATGCCCAATGCGGCCAGCGGATTCACCAGCCACCACTTTTCGATGAACCCAAGATGAATGCCCCTATTGGGGATTTGCAGCAGCCACTCGCCAACGAATGGGATAACCGAGTCACTGAGAGTCGCGACGCCGACAGACCCCACATACCCCACCAGCAGGGTCCATCCAAGCCTGCCGTGTGAGTGACGGCGGTACATAGCTGCGGTCACCAAAGCGCTGAGGAGTACGTGAAGTGGATGCAAGGACCAGAACAGCACCGTGGACGTAGTCTGAGGGACGTGGAGCACCGCCACTAGAACCATGACGACTGCCCCGGACAGCGCTCCCACCGCCGTGAACGGGGAGTGCCGCCGCAACTCGCGGGCGATATGCGACGGGGTCACACGCGCTCCTCCTGTGTGCCTATCCGCTCAGTGGCCACGTAGAACACCTCCAACCCCCTTCGCTCGGCTCGAATGCTGCGGGTGCGGAGCAGTTCTCCGAGGTACTTCGCGACTTCGTTCTTGTGCATCTCGAACACATGGCCGATCTGATCGGCCGTGCACGGTCGGCGTGTCAGCATTGCCAGGATGGTCTCTGCGTTCGCCGCCACATCTGCTGAGTGTGAAGCACTGAAGTCTCCGATGACCTCTGCGGGAGGGGCGAAGAGCCCCGCAAGGGCAGTCATGCGATCCCGGGAGAGCGGCTTGACAAACTCCTCGGCACACGGTCGAACCGCAGTGTTCAAGTGAACCTTCTCCGGCTGAAGAGACTTTACGAGAGCGGCGATCTTCTCCACGTCGGCGGGGATGGAGTTCATCCCCCAGACGATAAATACCTCCACCCAGAGCTCACCCCCAAACTCCTGGCGGAAGCGCCGTTGCCCCTCTATCATGCGATCGAACGAGCCGACGGTATCGGGCCGGTTGATCTGGGCCCATGAAGCCTCATCCCACGCGCTGAGCGAGACCTTCACGACATGGGCGGAGGCTGCGGCCTCCCGCACGGCCGGATCCCAGAGTAGAGAACCATTGGTGAGCACCGCCACGGGCGTGCTCGTCGTGGCTCTTACATGCCGGATGACCTCGCCAAACCCTGAATGAAGTGTAGGTTCACCTGACCCCGAAAGGGTCATGTAGTCAGCCGTTCCTCCGGCCTGAAGCCATTGGGTGAGTTCGTCGAGAACCTCGACGGTCGGCACGTACTCGGCTCTGGTCAGAGTCTTGTGCGTGGTGCGCCCCAACTGGCAGAACACGCAATCGTAGCTGCATGTCTTGAACGGGACCAGATCAATCCCCAGTGACAGGCCAAACCGCCTCGAGGGCACAGGGCCGAACAGGTAGCGGTAGTTGCTTTTCATTGCCTTGCTTCCGTGGTATGATGCCAAAGATCCACGCTGCGCTGATCAATGATCAGGATGCCGTGAAGGTGATCAACTTCGTGCTGCACACTACGCGCCAGGATGCCCTCCAGCAGGTGTAGACTCATCACATATCTCCCTGCCAGTGTGATGCGACGCCATCACGGCGTCCGGCTCACGTCATGCGTCTCAAGAAATAGAATATATATATGCAATGCTCGTGCCTGAAGCACCGGACCCGGGAGAAAGGCCTGCAAATCAAGGTTTCTTGCCGTAGGACTGTGCGGCCACATCCTCATTCGCAAAGGCCAAGGGTAGCATCTTTGCGACTCATGCCGGTCCATACAGCCGCTTCACTGCGATACTTCCGAGAGACGCAGGAACAGGGAGCCGCCACGCACGACGGAGTCCTCGGATGAGAATGAAATCGTGCATCTTGGCGGACGATTGGGCGTACGGCAGAGGTGGGGGAGGGGAGGGAGGTAGTCACCGCGGAGCATTGCGAAGTGAGCTGCCTCGCCGGATGGCGTAGGTGCCGAAGCGATCGCGCACCGTGTCCACCGCCCGCTGGAGCGCGGGGGTCTCGGTCGAGGTCTCCTCCCACAACTGAAGCTGACGGACCGGCGGGACAAGCCCGCTGACTCCCACGCCGACAAGACGTATGGGCCGTGCCGGCTTCCATGCTCGGGCAAACAGCGCCAGGGCAGTGCCGCCGATTAGCTCATCTCCATCCGCTGCCTCCTTCAAGCGCGTCTGCCGGGAGATTGTCGAGAAATCCGCCCAGCGCAGCTTCAGCTTCACCACCGTGGCGGCCATGCCGGCTTTTCGTAGCCGCCGGCCTACCGTGTCAGCCAGTTCACGGATTGTGCCGCGGAGCATAGCGCTGTCCGCTACATCCCTGGGGAAGGTGACTTCCTGGCTGATGGATTTGATGTCGTGGGTGGACACCACAGGGCTGGTATCAGAGCCACGCGCGCGGGCATTCAATTCGCGGCCGTACTGGCCAAACATCTCGACCAGCTCGTCCACAGGACAGAGGGCCAAGTCTCCGATCGTCTTCACGCCCCGCTGCGCGAGGCGTTCCTCAGTCTTGGGGCCGACACCCCACAGCATCCGCACGGGGAGGGGCGCGAGGAAAGGTCCCTCGGTGCCGGGGGGCACAATCGTCACGGCGTTGGGAGGGTATCCTCGAGGTGCCGACGCCTTGCCAACTTCAGTGGCGATCTTTGCCACGAGCTTGTTGGAGGCGACTCCCACCGAGCAGGGCAATCCGAGCCGGTCTCGGACATCGGCCTGAAGGCGCTGGGCCAGAGATTGAGCGTCCTCAAAACCATGGGTAATATCGACGAACGCCTCGTCTATGGACACCTGCTCCACCGCAGGACTCACGGCACGGAGGGATTCCATGACCGCCTGCGACATCTCATCGTACGCCTCGTAATGCCCCGGGATCACCAGGAGGTCCGGGCATGCCCTGAGGGCTTGGGCCATGGGCATTGCCGATCGTACACCGAACATCCGGGCCGGATAGGAGCAGGAGGCGACTACCCCGCGCTGGCGGGGAGTTCCGCCGACGGCGAAGCGCGCGCCTCGCAACGTGGGATCCCTGAGTTCCTCCACCGAACAGAAGAACGCATCGAGATCAAGATGGAGAATGACCCTCTGTGCCGGAATCATCATCGCTGGCTCTCGGCTTTCGGCTGGTTGCTCTCTGTGAATGGAAAACCGCTTCGAGCGTTCCGCAGGCCTTGGGGGGCGGCGGACTTCATGGGCGTTTCCGTTGGCAGTCCACGGCGTAGGGGTGCACTACGCCGTTCTGGCTTCCCGCGCGGCCACCCGTTCGATGATCTCCTCGATGGCCGGAAGCGCGACATGAAACGCATCCACAAGACTCGGATCAAAGGCCATGCCGGAGAGTCGGTTTACTTCCCGTACCGCCTCACCGCGCGGCCAACTGGGCTTGTAGGGCCGTGGGGAGATGAGGGCATCGAATACATCACACAGGCTGACAATACGCCCTTCTATGGGTATGTCCTCCCGGGCCAGGCCGCGGGGGTATCCCGTGCCGTCCCATCGTTCGTGGTGCGTGTAGGCAATAGTGGCCGCCATGCGCATCAGGGTCGAGCGATGCCCCGAGAGCAGCTCGGCGCCAATGACCGTGTGGCGCTGCATGACAGCGCGTTCTTCGGCGCTTAGGGCACTGGGCTTGAGGAGGATGCGGTCAGGTATTCCGATCTTGCCCACATCGTGCATCGGGCTGGCGCTGAGCACTAGGTCTGCCTGCGCATCCGAGAGGCCCGCAGTTCTGGCGACCAGCGCGCAGTATTGGCTCATGCGCATGATGTGCACCCCGGTACCGGTATCGTGGAACTCGGCCGCCCGGCTCAGACGATGAATGATCTCCAACCGCGTCTGATGAAGCTCCTCGGTTCGCTCTCGAACCTTCTGCTCCAGAATGACATTCTGCTGGCGAAGATCTTCGTACAGGAGCCTGACCTCGATGAGATTTCGGATCCTCGTGGCAACCTCGACGGGATCGAAAGGCTTCGTCAGGAAGTCTTTGGCTCCAGACTCCAGCGCCCTGATCCGCACGGCCTGATCGGGATCAGCCGTGAGCACGAGGATCGGGACATAACCGTCGGTGGTCTTCGTGCTGAGGTGCTGCATGACCTCGAACCCGTCCATGCCGGGCATATGCAGGTCCAGCAGCAGGAGGTCGGGACGGAACGCCTCGTACAGGTCGGCAACCGTGCGGGGGTCCGAAGTGGAGAGGTAGTTTTCGTAGCCGGCCTTTCCGAGTAGTTGCTCAAGAAGCCGGGTGTTCGCGGGTTCGTCATCAACGACTAGAATGCGGGCTTGGACGATTCTGTCAGGTGTGATCATGAGCGTTGTCCGGAGCTGGAGATGGTGACGATGTGAGTAGCGCATCGATGGTCTTCAGAAACTTAGGCACGTCAAGGGGTTTGGTAAGGCATTGGACGATTCGCGCATGTTCCAGTTCCTCCATCTCGTGAGGCATGGCGCTGGCAGTGACGACGACCACTGGGATGGCCGAGGTGAGGTCGTCGGACTGGAGTCTCCTCAGCACTTCCACCCCGCTGATGTCCGGAAGCCGTATGTCCAATAGCAGCAGATCGGGAAGATGGGCGCGTGCCATCTCGAGGCCCAGGCGGCCTTGACCCGCGTGCAGCAGCTTGAGAGAAGGCCTCCGGTGGAGGATCTGCCGCACCAAGGCCACGTTGGCCAGATCGTCCTCGATGTAGAGGATGGTACCTCCCGCTGCGGCTGTTCCATTCGCGAGCTCTTTGGATGGGGGGGCGGGGAGCGCTGAAGACGGGGGTGCTTCAGGCAGGGTGATGATGAAGCAGGTGCCGAGGCTCTCCGTGCTGGTGAAGGAGATTGTCCCACCCATGAGTGTCACGAGATGCTTGGTGATGGCCAGCCCGATTCCCGTCCCCCCCATGCCGCCATCGTCTGCTCGGAATCGTTCAAACGGGGTGAACACGAGCGCGTGCTTCTCTGGAGGGATCCCGTACCCTGTGTCGGTCACGCTCAGTTGGATTGCGCCATTGCCCGACCGCCGAGCTTCCACGCGTACCAGCCCTCCATCGCGATTGTACTTGATGGCATTGGAGAGCAAGTTGAGCATCACCTGGCGGAGTCGACTGGTGTCCGCGTGTACGGCGAGAGTGCGCTCGTCCTGAAGATCCACATGCATGGTGATCGTGCGCCCATCAGCCAGGGGGCGAACGCTAACCACCGTTTCACGGACCAAGGAACCGATCGTCACGGGCTCAATAATGAGTTTGATACGGCCCGCTTCGATTCTGGCGAGATCCAGCAGCTCGCTGATGAGTCCGAGCAGGTGGCGCCCCGACGCCAGGATCTCCTCCACGCCGTGCCGCTGGTTCGGCGTCAGCGGTTCGTCAGTATCCGTGGCCAGTAGTTGCGAAAACCCCAAGATGGAGTTCAGGGGCGTGCGCAGCTCATGGCTCATCCGGGAGAGAAACTCCGATTTGGCTCGATTTGCCCGGTCAGCGTCCTGCTTCGCCTCGTACATTGCTTCCTCGGCTCTCCTTCGCTCCAGCACTTCTTGGCTGAGTCGGGTATTGGCCGCGGCGGTCTCGGCTGTTGTGCGTTCCACCAGCATTTCGTAGTCATCGCGGATCGTCTCGTAGGCCGCCATGAGCAAACTGACGACCAGGTAGGCCGCCGCGAACTGCCGGAGGTATACCACGGAGTAGGGTGTAGCGGCGAGACCCCATGTCTCCAGAAGCATGAATCCCAGGAATACCGCCAACGACGCACCTACCCACCACCACCCACCCCTGCGTCCCTTCAGGTAGAAGGCCCCGGCGGGAAAGCAGAACCACCAGAAGATCCCCGTCTTCTCCATTCCTCCGGTGTAGAGGAGGAATGCCATCACGAAGAAGGTAAGGAGCATGGTCACGGTCTGGGCACGATCGACGTTTTTGCTGACGCGCAGGTAGAGCAGCACCAAAGCCCCCAACAGCGCACATACGATCTCCACGAGCCCGACGCCGGGCCTGGCGCTACTACTCGAGGAGATAATGTTGTAGCCGCCGAATGTCAGCAGCGCGATGATAGTCACCAACGCGAAGACATTGAGAAATCGCACACGGCGCATCACGGTAGATTCAACGCAACCACAGAGCCCACCGGTAACGAAATCCCGCCACATTTGGCGGAGTCGATCGCCTGGCGGGGCGCCGCATGGTGGGGGCCGTGGGGATTCGGTCGTGGGCATGGCATTCCTCGACATACGCGCCCCACCTATCGACAATCCAATACGAGCTGTCCGAATCGTCAAGGCCGCAGAGAGCCTGCGCGGCTACGGCCCATCGTCTCGCAGAATACGGGTCTTTGCCCGGCGGAACGATGGGCGTGGAAGACCACCCGCTGAGCGTCGATCGCCATCACTATTCTAA
>JAFGKV010000198.1 GCA_016928395.1 Candidatus Fermentibacterota bacterium
ACTGCCTATTGCCGACTGCCTACTGCCTATTGCCGACTGCCTACTGCCGACTGCCGACTGCCTATTGCCGACTGCCGACTGCCGACTGCCTATTGCCGACTGCCTATTGCCGACTGGAGACTGCCGACTTATGCGCAGCTGTCGGCTATCCAGGAGCTTGCTGTGCTCGCGCTGGAAGTGAGGAGTGAGGAGTGAGGAGTGAGAAGTGGTTCAGGATTCGGCGCCTTGCCCGCAAGGGCTCCCAGTATGGCCACGGGATGGTGACGTAAGAGACACGCATCGATCGCTTACGCTGTAGCCACGGCGGTCCCCCGCCGTGCACACCACGGCACACGGAGTGCGAGGCATATCAGGAATATAGGACTCGTCCTACATTGGACATATCCTATATGAGCCCCGATCCATCTCGCGCCAGTGATTGTTCCCAGGGTCCCCCTTTCCCGCGTGGAGGAGGGCGACCCCTTCCCCCCGCAGCCCCTGGGTGACCAGAGTCAGTCGCCGCTGCGGCGATGCCCGGCCGACGTTCCCCATCACGGTGATCGGCCGACCCTCGAACCCTATCGCACCCGCACGACTGTTGCGGTAGCCTGACCGCTTGGGCTCACTACCCGCAGCACGTAGGCCCCGGGGCTTGCAAGACTCCCCTGAGCTGTCCGGCCATCCCATGATACCTGGTGACGCTCTGCGCCGATTGTGCCATCCATCAGCGTCCGCACCAATCGACCCTCCAAAGAGTAGATCCCTGCGGAGACCATCTCGGGGGCATCACACGTGAACCGAGCGGTTACGATGTCACGAAATGGCACCGGCGCTACCGCTTCGATCTTCAGCGCACCCGCCACGCCTAACAAGGGAGATTCCTCCGCGGATACACGATCAGTCCAGAGCCAGAGTCCATCACTTCGAGCTGCGAGTAGTTCCCCTGGACGACTGGTTTGGCAGAAATCCAGAGTGGCACCGGTCCCCGGGAGGCCGTCCGACAGCAGAGCCCATGAGACTCCCTCGTCATCTGACCGGTAGAGACGGTCGGTACGGAGATAGATCGTCCCTGGCTCATGGTGGTCGAATTCAAGACGGCATTCGCCGTTGCCGTAGGTGCCGATCGGCCATGTCGACCATGTCGCTCCGTCATCAAGAGAAGAAGCCACGTCCAAGTCCTCTGAGTACTCCTCCCCATGGCCCATCACGGCCATCCAATGAAGCGGGTCGGCCGGATCCTGATCGAAGCCCCTCACGTACCCGGGGAGGATCACACGCCAGGTCACCCCTCCATCGTCGCTCCGACCAAGCCCGGGCGAGCTCGAGATGGGGGAACAGATCGCTGCGCACACAACTGACGAGTCTTGGGAGTGAAAGACCACATGGTCGCTAAGTGACCACGCGAAATCGTTGCAGACGAGGATCCAGGAGACCCCATCATCTTGGCTTCGCGCCAGCCCAAAGCCAAGATCCACGGGGTCATACGTATGCGTGGCGAAGATCCTGCTATCACCCCATGGGCTGGGCAGATATCTCGTATGAGTGAAGTCCCCTCGATCCCAATGCGACCCTGCATCACGGCTCCTCCATGCCCAGCCTTCCGGATGCCACAGCGTGGTACCGGTTCCACAATAGACCGCAGACTGATCTCGTTCATCCACGGTGAGTCTATAGCAATGTACGTTGTTGCTCTCGGAGAGATACTCCCATGAGATTCCCCCGTCTCTGCTCTTGTACACGCCTGTCTCGCTATCGGGCGCAGCTGCGGAAGGCATCGCGACGTAGAGGACGTCTCCTGAGTCGGGCGGACTCGCTACTGACCGTAATAAGAGGTCTCCGAACGCGATCGATTTCCATTCCCACTCGTTCCCGTTGGCAGAGAATCCCACGCACAGGAGAACTGAGAGAGAGGCCACTATTCGAAGGAATCCGTGCCGCTTCATGGCACCACCCTCCAGGTTCGTACCTCATGGGGAGTGACGACCCGCACGATCTTCGGACCAGTGGGCACATCTTCGAATCTCTGGAGCCATCGCGTGGCCGAAACACGGTTTGTGGGCCAATTCGAGGTCACTTGGGAGTACAGCTTCCTCCCCAACAGGTCGTAGACGCTGACCTCGCCATGTGCCAGCGTCCCAGAACTACTCAACCCGACCTCGAAATCCTCCTCCGCGGCCTGCACTCTGAAACTCGGGCACTGCCTACGGTATCTCAGGTTCAGAGCACCTACCGCATCGATTCGCCCACTCCCCATGCGGATGCACCAGCAGGGGTGCCCCCAGCAGTCTGAGGTGTCATACGCGTAGCCGGAAGGCGGAGGGATCATAATGGACGTATTCTGAAGCTGCGTCTTTATTTGATGGTTCACCATCCAGGGGTGCTTCGAGATCAACATGCCCGCGATTCCCGCGGCGTGCGCGGTGGCGCCGGAGGTGCCGCCGCAATCCGCATCGTATCCTCCGTCTAGTCCTGTGGAGCAGTAACTTCCGCTGTTCTCACCGGGAGACAGCAAGCTAAGCTGACCGCCATAGTCCCCAGACTGGAACTGCGTCGAGGGCCAGACTTCGTCATCCTCAGTGCTTCCTCCGACCGCAATGACGCATTGGAGCGAGCATGACCATGCCGCTGGGTAGTGGATCTTAACGCCCGGGCCATCGTTTCCCGCACAGCACAGGATCACGGTGCCGGGTGCATTGTCGTTTACATCGCAAAATGCGGCCCTCATGGCACTCATGCCGTCGTATCCCGGAGTCGCGTTATAGAGACTGATGCTCACGACCCGACTTCCCTCTTCGAACACCACATAATCGAGTGCACCAGCCACCGCCCACGGAGACCACCTGAACGAAAGCCCTGAGCAGTCGTCTGTCACTTTTTCAACACGCACTTGGCAGTTCTGGTTGATCCCCGCGACGCCTCCGTTCCCGCTTGGTGCCATGAGCTCCCCGACACGATGCGTGCCATGACCACTGTAGTCCTCGGGCCAGCCTCCGAGAGGAGTGTACCAGTTCCAACCGTACTGTATCCTGGGGCTTGATGCATACTCCGGGTGATCAGTATCACACCCGGAGTCCAGGATGGAGATCAGCACGTCCGAATTGGACGGCACTTGGCTCCAGGCATCCACCGCCCGAGTGATCGTGAGCGGCCACTGTATTTCCTCCCACGGATCCGGTGGGCAATTGAGACGATCACCGTCAACTGCAGAGCCGCCCAAGTCGTCGGCAGCTTGCCGCACGACGCCATGCAACTCGCACGCCTCGACGCTCGGGAGACTCGCTACCTCCTGAACCTCCGCCGCTGCATCCACATTCGGAGGCAACATGAGTCGGTACCAACCAATCCTCGGGATAGAATCGGACACGCTTGCGTTCAGCTCGTCGGCGATCTTACGAACATCCATTCCGGGAAGCGGCTTCACCAGCAGCTGCCCTTGCACATACACGACTTCGTTCCCATTGATGGTCACGGTATCTATGTCACATTCTCCGCCTTGGCACCAACCGGTCGACTGCATTGTGCAGAGAACCGAAAGCGCGGCGAGAATCAAGAACGCAATCTGAGTTCGCATTAGGACCTCCTCTGCCATGATACCCTCGTAGAGCACTTCCCAGTGAACAGAGCTCGAGAGACAAGGGTAGGGAGGCGGCCGCTCGTGGTGGGCGAGCGCTGTCAGGCGTGGGGATGCCCCCCCCGAAATGTTGGTCCGGGGGGGATACGCGAGCGGTCCCGCCATCGTCGTCAGATGGCATCCGTCCAACGACCCGGTACCGGGTCCTCAGAATCCGCGACATGGCATTCTCCAGGTCGGAGACGCGGCTGGTCATCTATCGGGCGTATTCGTGCCCTCAAATGGTCTTACTACAAGCAAGGGCCACCGATGTCGGGTGTCAAGGTTCCCTTCGATTGCGGGACGCCCCGTGAGGCGGGCCGTTGCCCACCAACGGGGGCTCATGGCCGGGTTTCCCGCGCAGCGGGTTGACTGCCGGCTTATGCGCAGCTCTCAGCTATCAGCTGTCGGCTGTCGGCTGTCCAGGAGCTTGCTGCGCTCGCGCTGGAAGTGAGGAGTGAGGAGTGCTTCGAGGGTTGGGCCGCTA
>JAFGKV010000199.1 GCA_016928395.1 Candidatus Fermentibacterota bacterium
CGGATGCCGAGGCCTGGATTGCCCGATCCAGTCGGGCAATGACGGGGGGAGCGCGAAGAACGTCGCGCGCCTCCGTACGGGAGGGTGCCTCCCGCCCTCCCGTGCAGCGCGATCGAAGACCGAGCTCGCCGAGTGCGATTGCGATAGCGATAGCGACCCCGATACCGACCCCGAGCCCCCGGGCGACCAGACCCTCAGCCTGGATTGCCCGATCGAGTCGGGCAATGACGGAGGGGATAGGGTGACACGGTGTATCCTCCCAGAATGGCCCCCCCGCCGGTCAAGGGGGATGGCCACGGAGTGATGGAGGAATGAGGAGGCAGGGTAGACCGCGCGCCGCCCGCGGCAGCTCCCCCGGCGCGGCCCCCGAATCCGAGACCGGGAGGCTCGACTGCGGCGAAGATTGCAGATTGAAGACTTGACCCGGTATCTCCGGTGACGTGCGCGCTCTCCGCTGAGCGAACTACACGTTCGCCATGTAGTGGGAGATGGCGGCGCGGAGAAAGGGCTCGTCGAAGGGGTCGGCCGGCGACGGCGTCTCTACAATACGGCGTGGGATCTTCAATGCGGCAGCGTCGAATCCTTCCCTGCGCTTGAACGCATACTTGCGGCGCAGGATATCCTCGCCCAAGGAGCACAGGTCCACCCCCTTGAAGCCCGCCACCTCCAGAGCCTGGTGAACAACATCCTCGGTGTAGATGCCGCGGGCGAACAAACAGATGACCAGGCTCGTGAGCACCTGGCGCCAGCGCTCTTCTGTCAGGAGCTCGTCGGCAACGCCCTCAGGCGTGAGCGTCGTCCCCGTGGCAAGGGTCTTCTGATCAAGGCTGTACCCGGCGCTGTCCAGATGGCTGTGGCGGGCGCCGGTCAAGTAGCCCAGGTGGCACGCGGGCCCGGTGTGATAGCCTGGCATCTCGTTGCCGCCGAAACTCAGCGCGAACTCGTCGCCGCCATACATGCCCGCCGCATGGGCAACGCCCCGAGCCATGGCGCGATACAAGTCGGTCGGCTGTGACACGATACGCATGAGGGCTTCCACATACCCGGGCGCATCGCCCCACGCCAGGGCCACGCCGTCCAGCAAATCGACGGTGATCAACCCGCGCTCCAGAGCCTCCGTGGCCCAGGCCAAGACCACGCCGGCGCTCATGACGTCGAGCCCCTGCACCTCGGCTTCATCCAGCAGCCTGAGCAATCCCGGCACGTCTCCGACGCCCAGCATGCTGCCCATGGCGAAGATGGGCTCGTGGTCATAGCCGATCATGGTGGTCTTGTAGAAGTAAGGATCATTGGGATAGGGGGTGCGCAGGCCTGCCAAGTGAATGCAGGCCACGGGGCAGTGGGCGCAGGCGATCCGCCGCCCCAGATGATGCTCCGCCAGGTGTTCCCCGCTGATTCCATCGGCCTTCTCGAACTGGCCTGACTGGAGATTGCGAGTTGGCAGCGCCCCTATGCCGTTGAGGGGGCTCACGTTCACGGCGGTGCCCACCTCATGGTACTTGCGCATGAGGGGCGAGGTCGTGGCTGCCTGATAGATGGAATCGTACAGGGATCGGAAGGCCTTACGATTCGCCACGGGAAGCGTGCGCGAACCCGATGCTACGACTGCCTTGAGCTTCTTGCTCCCGAATACTGCACCCAATCCCAACCGTCCGAAATGACGGTAGGTCTCGGTGATCACTCCGGCATAGGTGACGCCTCGTTCTCCTGCCCGGCCGATGCGCATGATGGTACGCAGGCCGCTGCCCTTCTCGCGGCGCCGGATCACCGAGCCGGCGGTGAAGGAGCTTCGCAGACCCCACAGTGCCGACGCGTCACGGAAATGCACACGGCCGCCCTCAATGGCCAGGTAGACCGGTGAGGGGCTGGATCCTTTGATCACGACGGCGCCGAATCCCGCCATCCGGATTGCGATGGCACTCCGCCCTCCGGCATGGCTCTCCCCCAGGTTCCCCGTGTGGGGAGATTTGAACATAGCCACGGTCTTCGACGCCAAGGGGAAAAGCCCCACCAAGGGGCCCACGGAAAAGACGATGGGGTTCTCCGGCGAGGCCGCATCAATACCGGCGGGGCAGTGCTCCTCCAGAAGCCGAATGCCCACCCCGGCGCCGCCGATGCCTTCCACAAAGAGCTCCGGCCGGTGGGCTATGTCGAAGGATCGCCGGGAGAGATCGATGGTCAGTACTCGGGCGAGGGGGTCATCATGCATCATGGGAGACCTCCTCATGGGCCAAGACATCGTAGGGGCAGTAGTGGGCGCAATAGCCGCAATAGATGCACACCAGCGGCTTTCCGGCGTCGTCATCCCAGAAGATGGCGCCAAACGGGCAGGCCTCGCGGCAGTTGCCGCAGCCGATGCAGAGCGAGCGGTCAAGGCAGACGCCTCCTCCCTCTCTCGGGGTGAGCGCATCGGTCGGGCACACCTTGGCGCAGGGCGGATCAGGACAGGCGCGGCAGACTACCACCACGAAACCCTTGCGGATGCCCCCGGCCGATCGCACGCCGATGCAGGCACCCTCCAAGCCACCGTTGCCGCCCCGGCGGGCACACGCGAACATGCATGACTGGCAGCCCACGCATCGTTCTGCATCAATGACCGAAAGTCTCTTCGCCATGGTCTTCTCCTGGTGGGGGCTCGCGTCGCGCGTAGTTGTCAGTCCTGAAGTTCCGCTACCGATTGCCCACTACCGGCTCCTCTCCTATGCCCCGGGTTCTATGACCTTTCACCCGTTCAGGCATCGGGTGTCGAGCTCGGGATTTCGGATTTACGCCTCTCTTCGAGCCGCTGACGTAGTTTTTCTGCATGCCGTATTAGCGCGTCCAGGGCCTTTAGTCGCTCTTCATGGGCCTCCAAAGACTGGCGAAGCGGCTCCGGATCTCCCGGTATGGGAAAGCGCAACGGCCCCATGTGGGTGTAGGCTCGGCTCACCAGTGTCTGACCGCCGATCTCCTGGGGCCAGGTGAGCGAATAGGCCAACTCCCGCCGTAACGCCTCCACCAGGCGCCGCTCCTCCTGGCAGGCCTCGGTGGCGGATGCCACAAGATAGGCCAGGGCCGCGTCCAGGGCTTCGCCCGAGAGCCCCGTAGCCATCCATCGATCGGCTTCAGCTTGCACGTCAAAGGATTCCAGCATCACTTGGCCCTCGTCTGACGGGACGTGGAGCTTGCTCACATCATCCGGGTTTGTTAATCTGATGGGTTCGACCGCGCAAGAAACGTGCGCATAGGCAGTACGGAAAGGCTGAGATCATCCCCATGAGAAAAGTGATACCCCAGTGGCTTGACACCCGGCGGCACAGCCTGGCTCATATCATGGCCCAGGCCGTCCTTGAAAAACGGCCCGACGCCAAGCTGGGCTTCGGCCCCGCCACCGAAGACGGCTTCTACTATGATTTCTTGTTCGCGACGCCGCTGACCAGCGATGAGCTGCCCGCCATCGAAGCCAGGATGCGCCAGATCGTGCGCGAAGACGAGGTCTTCCAACGGGGAGATTTAGCCGTCGACGAGGCGGTGGCCCAACTGGAAGCCATGGGTCAGGAGTTCAAGGTCGAATACTGCCGGGAACTGGCCGCCGCGGGAAATGCCACCATACGCCTCTACAGGAGTGGAGACTTCGTTGACATGTGCGAGGGCCCCCATGTGGAACGCACCTCTGTCATACCAGACGATAGCTTCGCGCTGGACAGCATCGCGGGGGCCTACTGGCGGGGTGACGAGAGCCGCCCGATGCTCACCCGGATCTATGGCCTGGCCTTCGAGACAAGAGAAGAACTCGAGGCCTTTAAGGCCCGGCGCGAGCTGGCCAAACAGCGGGACCACAGAAAGCTCGGCAAAGAGCTGGACATCTTCCACATCTCCGATCAGGTCGGCCAAGGCCTGGCCCTGTGGCTGCCCAACGGCGCCGTGCTTATTGACGAACTTGAGAAACTCGCCAAGGAGATGGAGTTCCGCGACGGGTACGTGCCCGTTCGCACGCCCCATATCTCCAAGAGCCGCCTGTATCTCACCAGCGGCCACCTGCCCTACTACAAAGAGAGCATGTATCCGCCCATGCAGCTTGAAGGCGAGGATGACTACTATCTCAAGCCCATGAACTGCCCCCACCATCACATCATCTATGCTTCGCGGCCTCGAAGCTACCGTGACCTCCCGCTGCGGCTGACGGAGTATGGCGCTGTCTATCGGTATGAGCAGTCGGGCGAGTTGGCGGGCCTGCTGCGAGTACGAGGCATGTGGATGAACGATGCCCACCTCTACTGCACGCCCGACCAGGTAAAGGCTGAGTTCATCAAGGTCTTGGAGCTTCACCGCTTCTACTACAGCCTCTTCCGAATCACTGACTTCTGGGTCCGCCTCTCCCTGGGTGATCCCACCTCAAAGAAGTTTGCAGGTTCCATGGACTCGTGGGAGACCACCGAAGACATGGCGCGCAAGGCACTGATAGACGCGGGATTCCCCTTCGAGGAGGTGCGCGGCGAGGCGGCCTTCTATGGCCCCAAGGTCGACCATCAGATGAGCAATGTGGTGGGCCGTGAAGAGACGGCATCAACCACCCAGCTCGATCTCGTCATGCCCGAGCGCTTCGGGTTGACCTTCATCGGCCCGGATGGCCTGGAGCATCGACCGATTATCATTCACCGCGCCCCCTTGGGCACGCACGAACGATTCGTGGCGTTCCTCCTGGAGCATCTCGGCGGCGTGTTCCCCACCTGGCTGTCCCCGGTGCAGGTACGAGTGCTCCCGGTGTCCGAGGGTCAGCAGGCATACGGTCAGCGGGTGGTGGACGCCCTCCGCGACACGCTCTTGCGCGCCACGCTGGATGCGTCTTCGGAGAGCCTCAACAAGCGCATCCGGGCCGCCGAGGTTCACAAGATCCCCAATATGCTGGTGGTGGGCAAACGGGAGGAGGCAGACGGGACGGTCACGTGGCGACGTAAGGGTCACCGCCTGCAGGTCACCCTGCCGCTGGATCGGTATGTGGCGGCTCTGCAGGAGACAATAGCCCGCAGGCTGATGGACAACTTCGAGGATGTCGAGGTGCCGGGATTCGCCGCGGGATAGGCCGAACGAACGCATGCACCCGGCACCGAGCGCCTGTTCGCGTTGATGGAGGATTGATGGTCGCCGATAAGCGTGGAGGCTCAGGTGTATCGCTGCTGGTGATTGTTCTCGCACTACTCCTGGGAGCCTTCTCCCTTGACGAATTGCGAGCCCCCGCACACGCGCAGTCTGCGTCGGAGGACTCCGTGGCCATGCCGGATTCCAGCCAGGACTTCACTCCCGCTCAACTCGCGCCGGAAGACTCCGTGGCCATGCCGGATTCCAGCCAGGGCCCTGTTCCCGCGGGGCTCTCGTGTCCGGGGCGGGTGGACTCAGTGGTGAACCGCGCTTTCGGTCTCGGGGAACGTCTGGTCTTCGCGGTCCGCTATGCCGGCATCACCGCCGGCAGTTCCACCCTCAGCGTTGATGACACGACCCGGATCGACGGCCACCTCTGCTACGTTATCAACAACCGAACCCAGTCCTCCAAGGAGTTCAGCATCGTCTACAAGGTGGATGACCGGGCCACCGCCTGGTTCGACATGGAAAACTTCGTCAGCCGCGGCTTCGAGAAGCACTTGCGAGAAGGCGACTTCAAAACCGATCAGCAGGTCTGGTTCCACCAGGAACGCAACGTGGCCAGGTATCCATCGAAGAATCTGGAGATCGAGACTCCCCCGTGCGTCATGGACATTCTCTCCTCTATCTACTATGTGCGGATGCTACCCCTGGAGGTGGGAGCCGAGGTTGTCTTCGACAATCACGAGAACCGGAAGAACTATCCCTTGGTGGTCAAGGTGCTGCGCAAGGAGCAGGTCAAGGTGGATGCGGGCTTCTTCTCCTGCGTAGTTGTCGAACCGGTGCTGCGCGAGCCGGGCCTGTTCAAGCACAAAGGCAAGTTGTGGGTATGGCTGACTGATGATGAGACCCACATGCCTGTGCTCATGAAGAGCAAGATTCCCGTGGGGTCGGTAAAGGTGACTCTAGTAGATTATCAGCGGGGAGAGCGTGGCGATGGCTGATCTGGACTTCACTGCCATCACAACCCATTCACTGGAGGGCGCCCCGCGCCTGGCGCAACGCACTCAGGCGGGCCGGCCTTTGGGGCCGAACGCCTCGGTGTCCGACTTCCTGGATGCATTACCCCACGTCCTTGCGGCCGACGGCCTCCGTGCCCTCGCCGAGGCCATCGCGGAAGCCCGGCGGCGCTCCAAACCCGTGATCATGCAGTTCGGAGGGCATCTGATCAAGTGCGGCCTGGGCTCCTTCGTCATCGATTTCATGGAACGAGGCCTTGTCACCTCTCTGGCGGTGAATGGCTCCGTGGCGATCCACGACCTGGAACTGGCCATGGTGGGGGCCACCTCGGAAGACGTGGCCCAAAGGCTGGAGGAGGGGAGCTTCGGCATGGCCCGCGAACCCGCCGAGTTCATGAACCGGGCTGCGGAGGCGGGGCGAGCCCTTGGCCTAGGGCACGCCATCGGGGAGCTGATCAACAGCGATGGTCTTCGGTTCGGCGGTGAGAGCGTCCTGGGCCGCGCCGCATCGTTGGGCCGTCGCGTCACGGTACACGTTGCCATCGGCACCGATGTGGTGCATCATCACGCAGCTCTCAATGCCGCGGCCCTGGGCGAGGCCACACTGACCGATTTTCGCCACTACTGCGGCGCAGTGGCCGATCTGGGGAATGGAGGCGTGGTGATCAATGTCGGCTCCGCGGTTATCCTTCCCGAGGTGTTCCTGAAGGCGGTGTCCATTTCCCGAAACCTCGGTCATCCTGTTCAGGGTTTTACCGCCGCCAATATGGATATGCTCCGCCACTATCGGCCCAGCGAGAACATCCTTGGGCGGCCGCTGCATCGAGGCGGTCGCGCCATACATCTGACCGGTCATCACGAAATCATGATTCCCTTGCTCCATGCGATGACCCTGCGGGCAGTAGAACGGGGAAGGAGTGGGCTCTGAAATGTTCCATGGCGTAATCCTGGCGGGAGGGCGCGGTGAGCGGCTATGGCCGATGAACACCCGCTCACATCCCAAGCACCTCCTCACCGATGTCCACGGTGAATCCATGCTCGAAAAGGCGATTCGCCGGATCCATGCGTTGGTGCCACCCAAACATGTCTTGGTCGTCACCCATCGATCCTATCTCGATGCCATCCAGGAGCACCTCGAGGGCAGGATCAAGATCGGAGGCTATGTGGTGGAGCCGGAGGGTAGAAACACCGCCGTCGCCATCGCCCTGGCCGCCATGAAGCTCCTCAAGGCAGATCCCAATGCCCACATGTTCGTCTTGCCCGCTGACCACTTCATCGGCGAGGAGGATCGTCTGCGGCAGGCCCTTCGCACCGCCGCGCGGCTGACCTTGGAGGGCGAGAAGCTGGTGACCATCGGCGTGAACCCGACCCGCCCGGAGACGAACTACGGCTACATCGAGATGGGCCGGCCCCTAGAGGGCGACTACGAGGTCCCGGCCTTTTCGGTGAAAGCATTCAAGGAGAAACCGGATCCCGATGATGCGGTCGACTTCCTGGCCCGGGGCGATTTCCTCTGGAACACCGGCATGTACGTATGGAAGGCCCGCGTGCTCCTGGACAGCGTAAAGCGGTTCATGCCTGAACTGAATGGTGGCCTGGCCGCCATTGACCCGGATCTGGGCACTGATGGCGAGGACCAGGCCTTGGAGGGGCTCTACACGAGGATCGGCAATGTCTCCATCGATTACGGCGTGATGGAGAAGGCCGACAATGTGCTGGTGGTCCGCGGCGGTTTCGTATGGGACGATTACTCTGACTGGGAAATCGTGGCCCGTGTGGAGCAGGAGGACGAAGACGGGAATGTGCTGCGCGGGAAGGTCGTGGCCCTGGAATCGCAGCGCAGCCTGGTGTGGAGCGCGGATGGCGTCGTGGCAGCCTTGGGTGTCGAGGATCTGGTCATCGTCCGTAAGGGAAATGCTGTGCTTGTATGCCCTCGGACCAAAGCGCGGGAGGTCAAATCGGTGGTTCACGAACTAAGGAGCGGAGCCCTTGATGAGTATGCATAGACGAAGCGACGCCGCAGGGGGCATTGTCGTAAGGGTGATCTTCAACGCCATCGCCATCTATCTGGCCGCCCGGGTGATCCCCGGCATGGGCTTCAGCGGGGCGCTCTGGGAACTGCTGCTGGCAGGGCTTCTGTTCGGCGTGCTCAATTCCGTGCTCAAGCCGCTGCTGGTGCTGTTCTCCCTACCTCTCATCGTGCTGAGCCTGGGCCTGTTCTATCTGGTACTGAACGGCCTAATCCTGCTTCTCTTGGCCTGGCTGCTGCCGTCGCTTTCCATGGCGGGGCTCCTGTCCGCGATCATCGCCAGCCTCTTCATGGGCTTGGTCAACATCCTGCTCCACGCGGCGCTGCAGGCGTGGCTGTGAGCAGGGTGGAAGACTGGAATATTGGATGAATGGATGAATTGGGGCCGGGCTGCGAACTATCAACCGTGAACTACCATGCCCGACAAAGTACCTAAAGAACTCAAGGCCCTGGCTGACGACCTCGCCGTCGAGGCGACGGACCGGAAGCTGTACCTGAAATCCGAGCCCCTGGAATATGGATTCCGCTTCTACCTCCCGGGAGAGGGTGGCCGGGGCCAGTTCAGCGTGTACTACAGCCCGAAGAAAAAACGGTATACCGTGGTCGCCCCTGCCGATATCGATCCCGATCTCGTTCCACTGGTGCAGCTTGCCCAAATCAAGACCGGCGCACGCCTGCCCGGAGAGAGCACCCAGGAACGGGAGCCCCTCACCTGGGAAGAGGTTATCAGTGACAAACCGGCATTGAGCGCGCATATCGTATCTCGGCTGGCCGATCTGCAGGCCGCCGGGTACTTTGTGGAGGAGTTCGCCAGGCTGCCTGGCGGGGTGCAGCTCGTCTTCGGCGAAGGCCCTGCTGCGCTGCGGGTCAATCTCTACTGCGGCAAGGATGGGCGCATCAAGGTCGTACCCGCGGCCAAGAAGAGTCATGAACTAACCCTGATCTGTGAGATGCTCAAACCCGAGGGCGGGCTGGCCGCGGCGATGCCCGAGGCGGAGCGGGGCCTGGACACATGGCTGGGCACTGATGAGGCAGGCAAAGGCGACTACTTCGGCCCATTGGTAGTGGCGGGATTCCTGGTGGATTGGGAAGTGGTCGCGGAGTTGGAGGGCATGGGGCTTGCGGAGAGCAAGGGTATGCCCAAGGCCCGGGTGCTGAGCCTTGCCCGGCTGCTGTGGGGCCGTTTCAAGGATCGATGCACCGTCGTGGAGATAGGTCCTGAGCGCTACAACCGGCTCTACGAAGACTTCCGGGGCACGGGGGGAAAGCTCAACCTCCTCCTGGGCTGGGCCCATGCCCGCACCATCAAGGAGGCGCGGCAGCGGCAGCGGATTCCAACTGTGGTGATTGACAAGTTCGGGGCCTCATGGAACATCACGCGGTACTTGGGCGATGTCCGTGACGTCAAGCTCATGTTCCGGCCCAGGGCGGAAAGCAACCCCGCCGTTGCCGCCGCGTCCATTCTTGCCAAGGCGCGCTTCCTGGAACGGTTGGACAAGCTCTCGGAGGAAGCGGGGATGACCCTTCCCGCCGGGGCAGGGGCCAATGTGATCGTCGCAGGCCGGGCCGTAGTCGAGACGCATGGCCGTGACTTCCTGAACAGGGTCGCCAAGGTGCATTTCAAGACCACGGAACGGATCGAGGAGCCGCCCCCAGCGGAGGAATCCTAGCCCGGCTCGAGCCTCCGGGGGCAGTATCACAGGGCCCCCATCAACGTTTCTCGCTCTCTCCCGCGGGATGGTCCTACACCGTCGCCGACGCCGCGTTCTACCGAATCCCTCCTGACACATCACCGTTCTTCGTGCCCGGTGCTCCCTGGCGGTTGGCGACGGCGCTCGATACGCACCTCGTTTTCACGTCAGGGGCTGGAGACCCGGCCGCAGACTACCACTTCCCGTGCCGCTCTGCCCATCCCCCCGGGGCACTGTCTACTGCGGCCTGCGTGCGCGCGCAGCGATCGGCCTCGCGGTTCTTGAGATGCACCGCGAGGAGTGGCCTGCGCGCACGCAGCGATCTGGCTCCGATGACCCCGTCCGGACTGAGCAGTGTCCCGAGAGTCCACTGGTTCAGGATGATCCCTGCGATGATCAGCACGACACCCCCCACAGCGAAGGCAGCGGGACGGAAACGACCGGTACGGGCGGCGGTCATGGTTTCAGACTAGCCCCCGTTTCCTAGTTACGCAGGAGGACAACCTCGGAGGGGTTGTAGGACAACGAGTTTCTGAGAGGTTGGTGTATTACC
>JAFGKV010000200.1 GCA_016928395.1 Candidatus Fermentibacterota bacterium
ATACATGGCTGCGAACCATTCCCAGTAACAACTCTGCAGGAAAGCGCCCACCTGAAACGCTCTCCATGGGCAGTAGAACGGAGTTAGGCCAGAGTCACCGGCCGAGGTGCCGTCGAATCCGTCAGCTCTCCGCCGAAGTCCATACGAATACGGTCCGAGTGCCGGCTCGAACATCACTATTGACGACGATAAAGCGAGGGGACTAGGGACGTAGGTGCAATGTCAACTTACTGAGCGACGGAGCCGCCAGATAAGACTTCCGGACCAGTTGAAACAGGCCGAACGTTACTCCGTGACCGTGGTCGGCCGAGGGACGTTCATTAGTTGAGGGCTTTCACTTCGCGGCCCGTGCACCAGCGGTCCTCACGGGCTGGCCGGGGGAGTGGCGTCCCTCGCACCCGAACCGCTTGACCGTGCATGAGGCGCCGGCTTCCTTGAAGCCTGTTCTGTTGCGAGCGGCAGGCTGGGGTCGTGTACTGCATTGTGGGATTCTCCGAGAGCCCCAGAGTGGTGATCCTCGTCGAGCCTCGGTCAGACAGACTTCCAGAGTGGACGAAGGCTACTCCTTGACGCCATGCCAAGAGAGACGTATACTTGTGTCGAGAATACACGTCAGGAGGTACGGGAGTGCACACGAAACTCACTCTTCGGATGGAAGATGAGACGGTCCGAAGAGCCAAAGCGTGGGCGCAGGCGCGCGGCGTGTCCCTGTCGGATACGGTGGCAAAGTTCTTCCGGGAGGTCTCCTCGGAAGAAGAGGCCAGGCCGCGGCTTTGCACGTGGACTCAACGGCTCTCCGGCGCTGTGGCCGCGGGAGGAGAATTCCCGCGAGACGATGAGATCCGAGATGCGTATCATGATCACGTTGAGCGGAAGCACCGATGAGGCGCGTCGTCTATGACCTGAACGTGATTCTTGATGTCCTGCTCAAGCGTGAACCCTTTTTCAGCGCCTCCGCCCGAGCGCTGGACGCCGCGGGAAGAGGAGCAGTTGAAGGGTTTATCGCGGGGCATTCCGTCGCAACGCTTCATTATGTCTTGAGGCGCTGCGTCGGAGACCGGAAGGCGCGACTCCTGATGAGCGAGCTCTTCCAGCGACTCATCGTGGCGCCAGTGAGTGACGCAGGGGTACGTCGAGCCTTGGAGTCCCCGGTGGAAGACTTCGAGGACTCCCTCGTTAGCGCCGCGGCCGCCGAGGTGAACGCTGCGGTTATCGTGACGCGTAACACGTCGGACTTCAGGCGTTCATCGATCCCCGCACTTCTCCCAGAGGTCTTCACGGCCACGTAGCGGTTCTGTTGGGTTCGGGGATGCAGATGTCGGCGTGTCGTGGAGGGGACAGCCCAGGGTTGCGCAGAGAAGAAGAGGTCATTCTCACATCGGCTGAAGAAGAGCCATTTCAAGACGGCGTTGGCACCATCTCTTTGTGCGGAGCGGGACGGCGCCGCTGAGCATGGGGATGCGTCGAATGCTCACCGGGTACGCAGTGCGATTCAACCTGCGACACCGTCGACACGGGCATCTGTTCCAGAACCGTTACCGTTCGGTGCTATGCCAGGAGGAGCCCTATCTTCTTGAGTTGGTGCGGTACATTCACCTGAACCCGCTCCGAGCCCGGCGACGTGCGGAGGCACGGAGCGTGGCATGCTACTGGGCGACGAGGGAGTTGGAGAGGACCACGGAGGAGGCAGGGAAGGCGTGGGGGTTGAGTCAGTCGGCGGTGAGCAAGGCAGCGAGGCGCGGAGAAGCGATCGTGCGGGAGCGACAACTGATGTTCGAATCTTGAGAGTCCCAAATTCATCTAGGTCCCTTGCGCCGTGCGCCACGGGAGGATCGCTGGGAATGGGGAGGGTAGCGATCATTGGTTCAGATGCGTTGGCGGCCCTGACCATGTTGAAGGCAGGTCCACGTGACCTAGAGGTAGTGCTTGTGCAACGCTACGGAGAGAGGGCGTGATGGTGCGAAGGCGAATCGGCCGTGCTTTGATACTGCTCCTGGTTGCCCTTGGGGCGTGCTCGAAGGAGAGGGGCACCTATCGGGGCGTCGTGGTCCTCGATCGGAGCACGGCCCGGCCCATCGTGGCGACGTGGGCAACGTCGAAAGCAACGGAGAGCACGGATCCCGGGGATCCGCTCGCTGACCTGTATGAGCCGGTAGACGTCGCCATTGGCCCAGGCGACTCGATCTACGTCGCCGACATGGGGTCCGGCCGAATCATCGTCTATTCTCCTGAGGGAAGACCTGCTCGTACTATCGGACGGTTCGGCCAAGGGCCGGGAGAGTTCGAGCATCTGAGGACCGTCACGATAGATGGCGAGGGGAGGATCTGGGCGGGGGAGATGGGGCGGCTCCAGGTGCTTTCGGCAGATGGGGAGTGCCTGGCGCTCTCGACTCTCGCGCGGTTTTTCCCGTTGAGCCCTGTCTTGGCTGCCCTGCCAGATGGAAGGGTTTGGGCAGGAGGTTCATTCCTACGCCTTGTGCAAGAAGAGGACGGCTGGGCCATAGCCTCTGCTGATAACGTTGTCGATCTGCTTGCCCATGATCCCGCCAAGACGCTGAAGGCGCAGAAGCGGCTCAGGGTGCTCGACGTCATCTCTCAGCTTGGCGTGCGATCGAGTCATGGCTATGTCCTGCTCGCTCACCTCGTGACGGCGCGGAAGCCGTATGCATGGCTTCAGGAATTCGACCAGAACGGAGTGTTGAAGTCGGTATTCGATGTGGATCCCGCGTGTACAGATTCCAATTACATCGCCACGAAGCGGATGCTGGGAGATGATGGGTACATGCCGGCTTTCCGCAGACTCCTGATTGATCAAAGGGGCGACGCCGTGTTGGTGACAGCCGATCCTCCATTGCTGTGCAGATTCGATCCGCTACGTTGCGCATTTGCTGACGTGAGCGAGATCCACTTCAGATCATCCGACAATGGAATGCAGCGTCTGCCCACCGCATGGTCAGCCGCCGTCGATTCACAGGGAAGAATTGTCGTCACAGGAATCACCAAGTCCCTGAAGCGAGTCGTGATGCAGCTTCCTTGGCAGGAAGGAGGTGATGTCTCTTGAGGGTATGCTCCTCAGATCACGGAGTCCTTACAGAACGGGTATCAGGAAAATGGAGGCAAATCAGATGACGATCCGCTTTCCCGCAGGTCTGATTCTCTCTCTACTGGCCGTCACATCGGCCAACTTGCTTTGGGTATCTCCCGCCCTGGCAACGATGAACCAGGGCGTGCCGTCATGTTCCGTATCCATTGGATGCCCAAGTGGATCGGGAGTTCCGTCAGTCCTCTGTACGTGCTGGAGCAACGATAGTTCTTGCTGGTGCGGATACAGCGTGAGCACAGTCCAATGCCACAGCTCAACCAGTGGGAGCTTCAAGGACTGTTCGGGAGGGGAAGTCTACTGGTGGATCATCTACCTTCCCTAGGAGGCATGCCTTGATAGAGCGAGGAGGACGGCTCTATCAGCAGAAGTCGTTCTCCTCGTTTCCCTCAGTCAAGAGAAGAGGTGTCTCGTGAATACAAGGATCGTGGCTACCTTACTTTTGCTGGGCTTTCCCGCTCTCCCCCTCTATGCGGGAGAGCCCGAGGCCCGTTTCCCAGTCTCCATGGAACATGGGCCGATCCAAGCGACCGAACTGCAGGGAGCGCTACAGCTGCTCGGCGTCAATATGTATCGCTTCTCGTATTCCGTGCCGTTCGTGCATGCGATCAAGTACCGAGCATGCGCGTATGTGAGCGGCAAGGAGCAGCCGCTTGGAGACGGAGATGTCAAGGGTTTGGAGCCAGGCAAGCAGGCCATCACGGTGATCACGCGCAAGTCAGAGGGCATGCTTGATCTGACTGTGACGTGCGGCCGGGATTCCGACGTTCCGCGGAATCTCCTCGGTGGGGAGAAGAGGGCTGTCCCGCTCTCTCTGGATGGCTATGGACCTCGAGGGTCGTCGGTCCCTCCCAATGTCACGCTGGAGGCGGGCAAGGAGGTCCCCATCTGGGTGTTCTCGGCCAGCAGCGGGCAGTGGTCGATGTTCACGGGCAGGGAGTCCATCCAGGACTACGCGAAGCGAACCGACCTGGTGGTGGTCGTGTATGTGACGTTGTTGGGATAGGCGTCAGGGTTTGCCGAGGGTTCAGGGGTGGCGGTGCGCAAGGCCGTCGTCCACGAACAGAGAGCCGGGAAGTGGGCAGGCGCTCACCACGACCAGGGATCCCGAGATGGAGGACCATGCGATACGTGAGTGTCCTTATCTTGGCCATGACAGCCACGGTGGCAAAGGGGGTGCCATCGAACACGGAGCGTGCAGAAGGCGAAGCCCCGATCGTGGCCAACCGTGGGGAGGGGCTGTGGGGCGACACCATCACAGACCGCATCAGATTCACGGAGACCCTCTCCATCGGTTCCGAGCACGGCCAACCCCATGAAATGCTCTGGAATCCCAGGGCCCTTGCCGTTGACTCCGCTATGAACATCTACCTACTGGATGCGGTTCGTTCGGAACGCGCCAACGCCGTTGGGGCCTGCCGCGTCATGAAGTTCGACCGAGAGGGGCGATTTCTGTGGAGCAGGGGACAACGGGGTGAGGGCCCGGGCGAGTTCATCAACCCGTCCGACGTCTTGATCAGTCCGTCAGGGGAGCTTGTGGTGGTGGAGACCCTGGGCTACAAGAAGTGCCGGCTCCAGTACTTCGACACGGAGCTAGAATACCGGCGATCGGCAACCATCGCTGAGCAGATGCGGAGCGTCTCGTTCCTCAGCGATGGGAGCTTGCTGGTCAGCGAATGGGTGAAAGGCCAACCCGGGATCTCAGGTCACTACTACTCGGCGGAAGGGGAGTTTCTGCGGTCTTTTCCGGATGACTATCGCTATGGGCCTCTTCTTCCGGAGGGATGCGGCCTCGATGGCGGGGTATTCCATGCGCAGGAGGGACGGGTGTACATGGTCACGCCGGACGCGTATGAGATCCGCGAGTATCGCGAGGATGGTTCTCGAGTCCGGACGATCCGGAGGGATGTCAAGCTGGCGCCCGCGAAGTTCAAGATCACCGGTGACCGAGCCGGATACGATCCCGGCGACGGGTGCGGGCCATGCTACTCATACAAGGACAGCTATCTCCTCAACTTCCGTTTCATCCGGCGAGGCCATGGGGGGGGCGATCTGTTCCTTGACTTGTTCGACCGGGAGGGGGTATTCTTAGGGTCGTATCAGAATCCCGGGGTCTCTGGCCTCGTCACGATCGATAACGAGGGGAACTTCTACTGCCTGGTGAACGACCCGGATCCCCGGATGCTGCGCCACGCCATGGAGGTTGTGGGAACACCATAGCACGAATGCGTGCGTGCCGCCGGCCCGGCGCGCGCGGGGTGCAAGAGCGGGGTCAGTAGTAATGTCGGAGACTTGGAGGGGCGGAGGTGGCGCGTCGGCGTGGGGTGAGCTGGGCGTGCATCAGCCGGATCGTGGCGAAGGAGAAGATGAGCCGGACAGCCCTCGAGATTGTGGCGCAGTGGAGGGCGCACGTTGCGTTCAGCCCCAATGTCCCCATAGTGCCCTGACTGGCCACCTTCAAGCCGACTCCACGCCGCCCCCCTTGCTCTGACGCATCTCAAGCCCTCGGACCACATGTGACTCCTCGCTCCGCGCGCCCGCATGACCCCCGGGCACGCTTGACGGGCACGGAGTCCCCACCTTCCTTCGCGGAGTATCAGCAGTATGCTTCATCACCGCGGGTGAGCGATGCATTCGAGCCGTGGACGGAGAGTCAAGGACGTGATCACCTCGAGGCGGTAGCCGGCTTGAGTGTGCATGCCCATTCGGCCATCGACCTCCCGATCACACGATCACATCTCAGTCTTGGAGACGATATGAGAGCCGAGAAGCTGCACCCGGAGTATGTCACTGACAGTGTGGGTCGTAGGAAGGCGGTCATCCTCCCTGTCGAGGAGTTCGATGGATTGCTCGAAGACCTCGACGATCTCGCCTGCGTTGCGGAGCGACGAAATGAACCGACCGTAGCCCATGCAAAGGTCATGGAAGACCTGAACAAAGATGGCTACCTACAGGGTTGAATGGAAAGCCTCCGCTGTCCGCGAACTGACGAAGCTGGATCGTCCAGTCATCCCGAGAGTCGCAGAGGCGGTTTCTGCGCTGGCCTCGAATCCACTGCCACGGGGAGCCCGGAAGTTGCACGGTGGAGAGCGTACGTATCGAATCCGGGTGGGGGAGTACAGGGTTGTGTACGTCGTCCGTGAAAGCGAACGGGTTGTCGAAATCAACCGGGTTCGCCACCGCAGAGACGTCTACAGGCCATAGCCTGCTTGGCTGACAGGGGCGCCCAAGAACCCTACATCGCAACGACTTTTGTATTCTTCTCGGAGTCTCCGCTGGTGCCGCTCGTTTCACGGTCGTTCTGGCCTCTGGTGCTCGCTTTCGCGGTGCGCGCCCTCAGGGAGTTCGGTGAGCCGTCTCGGAAGGCCCTGATCATGGACCTCGCCCCCGGGGACAAGAAGGCAACCACGTTGGGGCTCTACTGTCTGGTGCGGGACACCATCGTCTCGGTCGCGGCCTTCGGTGGCGCGTTCCTCTGGCTCATCTCACCGTCCACCATCTTCCTAGCCGCCTCGGCGTTCGGCCTCATCGGCACGCTGTGGTTCGCATGTCGCGGGCGGGATCTGTGAGTTTTGGGGCACGCTGATGCAGGAAGTCCGCAGCGGGGCGAAGGGGATGCCGAGGTTGAGGGCTGGAGTTGCCCCGGCTTCGTGGATACCCAATCATTTGGCAAGAGGAAGGAGACCACGATCAAAGGAAACCATCGAGTGTTTCCGCCTGAGCATCGGTGCCAGAGGGTGAAACTCGTGCGGGCATGTCTGCCCTTCGTCCTCGCGACCGGCGTGTCTTCCTGTGCCTCAAGGACAGAGCACGGAGACACCATCCTCGCGAAAGAGATGCGCCAATGGCTCCAATGGGCGCAGGGTTCCCACACGGATCTCTGGGACGAAGTGCCGGGGAAAGGGCTGGCGTTTCGCCTTGTCCGGACGATAGGCGGCGAGGCCGAAGACCCGAGCTTCTACTCCATCGAAGCCATCGCCGTTGCAGGCGACACTATCTTCGTCGCAGACCAACAGGTCGAGCGCCTCGTCGCACTTGACTCGTCCGGGCGTCTTCTCTGGAGAGCCGGCCGTCCGGGACAGGGCCCTGGCGAGTTCTCGGGTGTGTCGCAGATCGCCGTCAGCGACACCCTTGTGGCGGTCAGCAATCTCTACAACTACCGCGTTGACCTGTTCTCCCGTGATGGCCTATGGCTACGCTCGTTTCCCGCCCGAAGGCCCTACGACCTGACATTCCTCGACGACAGCACCTTGGTCGTGGTGAGTCACGAAGAACCGGGAGGACTGGTGACTCTCTTCGACCTGGACGGGGATCGCAGGGCTTCGTTCGGCGAGTGGCCCCTCTTCAGCCGGAATCTCGGGGGTAACCGCGACCTCCATTGCGCACGGATCGGAACCCGGCACCTGGCGGTGTGCAGCTACTACAGCACCAGGATAGAGTTGTATGAATGCGACTCAGGACGGCTCCTGAGAGCGTTTTCCCGGCCTCTTCCCGGCAAGATCCCGGAACCCGAGTCGAGCGAGCACACCGACGGCGGTGTCTCCTTTGCCTTGTCAACGGTACTTCTTGACATCTTCGAGGGTCCCACGGGGACCATCGACGTGCTGCTGCGCCCATTCTGCCGGGATCGCTCCACAGACTGCCCACCGAAGGAGATAGCGCCCGTCTCCCTTGTCGATCGCTTCAGCCTTGAAGGTCGCTACAAGGGTAGCTACGTGCTCCCGGTTCGCGCTGGGCAATGTGTCTACAGCGGCGGGATGCTGTTCCTCGCCGATGAGGACTCGCCCTCCATTGCGCAAGTTCGGGTCACTCTGGACGGCGGAACGTCCTACGAGAGGTTCGATGAACCCAAGGAAGAGCCCTCAAACGAAGCCACGGTCAAACCCGAGGCGCCGACGGAAGGCACCCATTCCATTGTTCCCTGGCCCGAGAGTTGCGACGTCTCTGCGCTTGTCTCCGGCCCACGCCTGCGAGTGCACTTCTCATCGATAATCCCCGCGAGCGAGTACGGCAATCGGCGCCCTTCCCAACTCGCGTGCGACAGCCTTGGCGTTGTCCTTACGGGATTCGATGCCGGTTCCCCGCGTGGCCTTCCCGCGGCCCTTGACTGGGACGGCCGCCCGCTGTGGAGAGGGTTCGATGCCCATCTTGAGGAAGGACGACCTCCGGCGTCTGGGGCTGGAGGCATCCTGTCGGACGGTCGGATCCTGGTATCGTGCCCGGATCTTCGAGTCCGCTACCACCGAAGGGACAGTGGTGCCTATGACGGTGAAGGCATATTGGGAGGCAGTCTTCACATGAGAATGTCGGAGAGGACGCAGGAACTCGGGCAGAAGCCCCCGATGGTCCCGGCCTCAAGCTTCTGCGCTTCCAAGACCTTGCTCTCCTTTGGCTGGACGCACGTAACGGCGCATCATTGCGGGATAGTCGCGTCGGTGTACGACCATGCTCTGCGTGAGCTTCTGAGTATTGAGCCTCGTCTGTCCCACACCGAGCGGTTCGCGTCCTGTCGGGTCGCATGCAGTGAGAACGCCGTCTTTCTCGCCTCGGTGGCCGGAGATGTCGTGGGAGTTGACACTCGCGGACAGCTTGCGGTGTGCGTGAGGGGAGGGCATTCGGCGAAGGGAGATCTCATCAAGCCTTCAAGAGAGCCCGGTCGCACCATCGTTCTGCCCATGGTCGCGGATATCCGTTTCGTGGAGCCCGACAGCCTCTGGATACTCTATGGACCTGGGGCGTTGCCGGATTCGGTCGAGATCTGCCTCGTGACATTGTCGAACATGCAGGCACATCGAACGCGCTTCCCGGGAATGGCGGCAAGTCTGGCGGTGTGCGGGAATCGAATTGCTGTCGCCCTGGTGAGCGAGGACGTGTCACCAGGGAGCCACATGTGGGCTGGCGAGGAGAACCGCATATGCATGGGCACGTGGCATGTTGCGGCCGAATGATGCGGATTGCTACTCGGGGGCCCAGGTCACCGGAGCACGGTTCAGGTCATGTGTCAACTTGACCCTTTGTCACGAGGTGCACGAGGAGCTGACGGGGGTCCTCATACGCGGCATTCCCGTCTGGCTGGACGCGGCTGATCACTTCGTTGCTCACATGGGGGCACCCAAGACGCCGTTGAAGGTTCTTTGCGACTGAAACGGCCGGACCCGTGTATGAGGCCGGAGGCGTGATCCCCGGTCCATGCGTTGCGGATCCCAGAAGGCCAAGATAGGAGGGGCGACCGTCTCTGGTCGCCCGGGGGCGGAAGCAAACAGGCGCCCACGTGGCGGTGAGGGGCGAGGCGAGGCCGGTCGAGGTGAACTTCATTCTTTGAAGATTGCCCTCAGGGGCCTGCACGGCGTCGTGGAGTCCAGGAGCGAGATCACATTCCCGCGAGAGAACGCGGTGGCGCGCCACCGCACTCCAAAGAGGAGGGCAGAGACGCCCTCCCCCATGGAGGAGGACCGGCGGGGTTGGAGGCAGGCGTGAAGTGCCGGGGTGGCCGGCGGAGGGAGTCCCCAGCGATTTCCTCGAGGATGTGCCACGGGCGAGCCTGGCCCGCGGCGGAGTGTGTGGAAAGTGGGGTCAGACCAGGTACCACAGCCAGGCAAACGGGCAGGAAAGTCTACCGGCACCGTCAGACCTCGAGGACGTCGTGCGTCGAGAGCCGAGGTCCTTGACAGGAAGGAGTTCGAAAACCGGTGTCAGCCGGACCGGGAGGATATCCTTGTGTTGCAAAGCGAAAGAACCCCCCTGCCTTTCTCCTGGCACTCTGCTTCGGCCCGCTCGCAGACTTGCCCCTCCACGCAGGATGCCTCCACGGCCTGCAGCCTCCTGGGGCTGACACGAACAGCGAAGCGCGAAAAGTAGCACCGCGCCCAC
>JAFGKV010000201.1 GCA_016928395.1 Candidatus Fermentibacterota bacterium
CCTTTTCCTTGTGGGTGCCTTGGCAGTTGTCGGCATTCTGGTTCGCAGGGCTCGTCGGCACCCGACGCCCTGCCCGTGGTGGCTGCGTTTCCTGCTGGAGAACCCCTTCATGAATCGTGTGGCGGGGGCCTCAACCGTCATTGCGCGGCTTGACCTTGCGCCGGGTATGCAGGTCCTGGATGTAGGGTGCGGCCCCGGGCGGCTGACTCTGCCTCTGGCCCGGCAGGTCGCCGCCGATGGCAAGGTCGTCGCGGTGGACATGCAGGAACGCATGCTGGCCGTGCTTCGTGAGCGGCTCGCGCACCAGGGAATAACCAATGTGGAGACCATCCTCAAAGGAGCGGGGCAGGGGGACCTAGGGCACGAGGATACCTTCGACCGCGCCGTACTCGTGACAGTATTGGGGGAAATCCGCGGACGGGAAGAAGCGCTGAGGGAGATCTTTTGCGCCTTGAAGCCCGGCGGCATCCTATCCGTGACGGAAGTCCTGCTCGATCCCGACTACCAGCCTGCGAGCCGTGTCAGGCGCATGGCCGAAACCGCGGGGTTTGAGTTCCACGAGAAGCACGGTTCTGCGTTCGCCTTCACGATCACATTGAGAAAGCCAAAGAAGGCGCATCCAACGTAACGGTGACGGAGGGTTCACATCGCGACAGCAAAGAATGATCAGGCCTCCCGTTCCGACCTACTGGTGTTCATTACCCGCAGAGAATCTCGATGCGACGAGTGCGGCAGCGAACTCGGCCGAGGGGCGTGGATCACGCTTCTGGGTACGGACAGAGGGGCCGCGTGCCTCAGTTGTGCCGACCTTGATCATCTGGCGTTTCTCCCCTCCGGCGACACTGCCCTCACACGGCGTGCCCGCACGCACTCCGGATTGACCGCGGTCGTCCTCAGGTGGAGTCGAACCAGAAAACGCTATGAACGGCAGGGTCTGCTGGTCGAGGAAGGGGCTTTGACCCGAGCCGAACAGGAGTGCGCGGCAGACGCCGAAACGAGGGAGGCACGGCGCGCCAGGGCTGCCGGGCGTCGCGCGGAGTTGGATGATGCGTACGTCGGGCAGTTCGCCGCCCGGATGCGAGAGCTCTATCCGGGATGCCCTGCGGGGCGCGAGCGGGAGATCGCAATGCATGCCTGTCGCAAGTACAGCGGCCGCGTTGGCCGAAGCGCTGCAGCCAAGAAGCTTGACGACGAGGCCGTGCACCTGGCCGTGATTGCCCACATTCGCCACCGGGAGACACGCTACGATGAACTGATGATGCGCGGCAGCGATCGCCGTGTCGCCCGCGAGATGATCCGCGACGACGTTGACGAGGTGATCCGGCGGTGGTCCCGGGCAAGGCATGTTCATGACGACGCGTAGGAAGCCATCTGATCATCCGGCCCATACCTGTGGCTTTCCAGTGGGGAGGAACGGCGCCTGGTTCGGCCTGTCCACTGCTCCTCGTGCGGGGATACTGCTGAGGACATGGAGGTCATCCCTCCATTCCTGGAATTCGGACCATAGGTTGTGAACGAGCACACATCGTCCGATGCCCGCGGCCGACGTATCGCATTCGTCGCCCACTGCCTCCTGAACCAGAACGCCAAGGTTCCCGGCCTGGCAGGCTATCCGGGGGTTTTTCAGCCGCTGTGTACGCCCTTGACCCGCCACGGCATCGGCATCGTGCAGATGCGGTGCCCGGAGATGGATCATCTGGGCCCGGGCCGTCCCCTGGGCACCGACACGATAGACCAGTACGACACGCCCGCCTATCGCGACCTGTGCCGGCGCCTCGCGGGCGCCGTTGCAACTGAAGCCGCCGTCTACCATGCTGCAGGCTACAGGGTGCTCTTCGCTCTGGGAGTCGAAGGAAGCCCAAGCTGCAGCGTGTCAAACGCCCCGGTTCTGGAGGCAGGCTGCCGCATCCTGCGCCCGGGCAGAGGGCTCTTCATGGAAGCCCTGGCCGCCGCCTTTGCTGCGGCGGGCCTCCAGGTTCCCTTCATCGGCATTCCCGAAGTGCCCGAGTCGGGGGAACTGGATGAGGCATTGAGCAGCCTTGAGGTTGTGGTCACATGCGCCGGGGAGTGACCGGCCGTTTCGATGGAGCCCCTTGCGCGCATGATCCTTCATGCCTCGATGGCTGGTCATCACGTATCAGGGTTCAGGGTTTCGGGGTTTCCGGCCTGATCTCAGGGCACGGAGATCTGGGGGAAGTTGACGTCTCATGGGCATTGGCTCTCATTGTACCTAGTGCACTGCACGGGTGGTGCCGGGATGCGCGAGGCCCATCGAGCAGTGCCATCCCTGACCTCTTCCAGGCTCAAACGACTAGCCGGAGGGCTTGACGTGGACACCATAGCGCCGACGATTGCTGCGACGATTCTGTCATGCGTGGTCCTGTTGGCCCGGGGGTGCGGGCCAATGCACCGGCAGGCTCCGCCTCAGGCCGGATTCGCTGCCGACAGCCTGGAACACGCGACGCCTGAGCTCCTCGACCGTGGCTCGCGCCGCTATGAGTCCCTGGCCGAGGCTCGCTACCGGGGGCCGGCGAAGTATCTCTGGAATGCCCCGCATACCCACGTGCTCTGCCTGGAGCAGCACCGATCCCGAAGCCCGGCGGGGCCGGGCATGGCTCTGCCTGCCCTTCGGTTCTTCATATATGATCTCCAGGCGGACGAGATCATCTTCGAGGATGCGCTGGACAATGCGCGAGTTGCGTGGGAGAGCGACACCTCCATCAAGGTCGTGATTACGCCCGGCACGGTACCTGAGATAGAACCGCGGGAATTCGGCTATCGCGTTGATGTGGTGTCGGGGCTGCGGGAGGACCTGTGAGCCACACAGCCCACTGTGTCACGGGAAACGCCGCCCAGCGACATGCCATGCGGTGCGCATGGAATCATCTCATTGCCTGAACCCCATGCGTAATGCAGGATTCCAATCGTCCACTCTTTGCCCCTATCCCCTGGAGGTAGACTCATGCTGCTGAAAGCTCTCGTAAGCGGCCTCGTGCTCCTCGGCGCAGCGCAGATGCCCTCTCTCTTCGCGCCCCAACCCAGCGATGAGGTGATCTCGGTGCAGGCTCATGACCCATCGCGAACGGAAAAGACTGCGATGGAACCCTACCCTCCCGAAGCGGCAGGCTACCCATCGACGCTAATGCGGACAAAGGAGTTCAGGCAGCGTTTCCGCGTTGCCAAGAGCAA
>JAFGKV010000202.1 GCA_016928395.1 Candidatus Fermentibacterota bacterium
ATAGAATATCTGGATGGATTTCTCGCTTCATTCGCAGTTCTCGGTTACACCCACGAGGCTGGCGACCATTCTTCGAACTCCTCGCCTCTGTGCCCGGTTGCGTGCTTCACGGCGGTGTCGTTTATCCTGAGCGTAGTCGAGGAACGTGAGATCTCCGGTGCAGATTTCGTCCCTGATCCCGCACCACCGGATGCGGGGCTTCGAGGCTTCGGATTCTTGCGAAGCGATGAATCGGGCGTTGACGCGAAGGCGAT
The DNA here is from genome assembly GCA_016928395.1 of Candidatus Fermentibacterota bacterium. Classification (GTDB taxonomy): domain Bacteria; phylum JAFGKV01; class JAFGKV01; order JAFGKV01; family JAFGKV01; genus JAFGKV01. The sequence continues at coordinate 255 of JAFGKV010000202.1, forward strand.
CCAAGGCTTTTCTCCCCGGCGACCCTCACCCTATGCCCTGCCACTAGGAGTGTGCCATGGTGCGCATCGTGATCACCGCCGTCGTGTTGAGCCTCTTCTTTTCGTCCATCGCTCTGTCCCGACCCCGCCTCGGCCCTCCGCCCGAGGGGTTTTGGGGCATTCATCAGACAGAGCTGGAGGCCAATAGAGGCCGGCAGCCGGCCTTCGTGCCCCATGTCTGGCCTGTCGCGCCTCTCACCAAGGACCGGGGACCGGCCCTAAGCCGGGAGGTCTTCGGCTACTACCCGTATTGGGTCAGCGGCTACGCGAGTCTGCGCTGGGACTTGCTGTCGACCCTGGCCTACTTCTGCGTCGAGGCCAACGGCGACGGGTCTTTGGGCGCGCTGCATGGCTGGCCTGTCACCGGGCTCATCAACGAGGCGCATCTCAATGGCGTGCGGGTCGTACTCACGGTCACGTGCTTTAGCTCGTCCACCATCACGTCCATCCTGAGCTCGCCCGCCCATCGCACGAATCTGGTGAGCAATCTGCTGACCCAGGTGCAAGCCGGAGGTGCCGACGGCGTGAATGTCGACTTTGAAGGGATGCCAGCGGCTCAGAAGGACAGCTTGACTTTGTTCATGCAGGAGTTGTCCACAACGTTCCACGCGGCCATTCCGGGCTCGCACATCACCATCGCGACTCCCGCGGTGGACTGGTCCGGCGCCTTCGACTACGATGAGCTGGCCTATGCCTGCGATGGCCTCATGGTCATGGGCTATGACTACTTCTGGAGCGGCTCCCCCACCACGGGCCCCGTGGCGCCCCTGGACGGTTATGCCTATGACGTGACCTGGACGGTCAATGACTATCTGAACTACTCCGGGGGCCAGAACGACAAGATCATTGTGGGCTGCCCCTACTACGGGTTCGACTGGCCTTGCACGGGCTCCACGCCCGGATCTTCCACGACTGGTTCAGGCACCGCCAAGACCTTCCAGGTTGCCGAGCCCCTTGCCCAGACGTACGGAAAGCAGTGGCACGCGCCCTCATCTACGCCGTGGTATGCCTACAACTCTGGGAGCTGGCATCAGTGTTGGTATGATGACTGGGCGAGCCTGGAGGCGAAGTACGGTCTGTTCGTGAGCCAGGATCTGCAGGGTGCCGGGATCTGGGCGTTGCGCTATGACAGCAACCGGGTCGAGCTGTGGGACGCGCTGGACCGCTTCTTCGGCACCGTGCCTCGGGATCTTCGGCTCGTGAACGAAGGCCTGGGCGATCTTCGCGTGACCTGGGCGGCGGTGAAGGGGGCGGCGTCGTATAGAGTCTACGGGAGCACCGACGGGTTGAGCTTCGACGCAGGCACCGCCGTGGCGGACACGACCGTGCTCCTGGAGGCTCTGCCCATCGGCACGGTGCGATATGTCCGGATCACAAGCCTGGTCAACGGCGCCGAGAGCCCCCCGGGCGAGGTGCTGGGAGCCCGGGTGTCGGTCATGCCGGCCGAGGTCCTGCTGGTGCATGGGTTCGACCGGCGCTCGGCGGGCAATACCCGCGACTACCTCCGGCAGCATGCCGCCTCCCTGGGCAGTCTCGGCATCGCCTTCGACGCCTGCAGCAATGAGGCCGTGGTGGACGGCCGGATCACGTTGGCCGACTATGCCGCCGTGGACTGGATTCTGGGCAATGAGTCAACCAGCGACGAGTCGTTCGCGTGGGCCGAGCAGGCTCTGGCAACGGCCTATCTCCAAAGCGGCGGGAGCCTGCTGATCTCGGGTTCCGAGATCGGCTATGATCTCCAGGCCCAGGGCAGCGCCACGGATCAAGTCTTTTATCACGACTACCTGAAGACCGACTACGCGGGAGACGATGCGGGGGTCTACCAGGCCCAGGGTGCCGCCGGCGGCATCTTCGCGGGGGTCGCCGCCTTCGGCTTTGACGACGGTACCCACGGCACCTATGACGTGGCCTATCCCGACCGGATCGCGGGCTACGGCGGCAGCACGGCATGCCTGACCTACACAGGGACCGCCTACGATGCCGGGGTGCAGTACAGCGGCACCGTGCCCGCAGGCTCGGCGCCGTGCAAGATAGTCAGCCTGGGGTTCCCGTTGGAGACAGTCTATGTCGCCACCGCGAGAGATACCCTCTTCTCCCGGGTCATGAGCTTCTTCGGCATCGGGCCCGAGCCGGACGTGGTGCCGCCGGAGGCGGTGGGCGATCTCGCGGTCATGGCATCGAGCGCCGATCTGGTGTTGACCTGGTCTGCCGTGACCCACGACACGTTGGGGTCACCGGAGAACGTGGCGCGGTACGTGATCTACCGGGTGTTCACCGCGCACGCAGGCATCGGCCCTGCCGATTCGGTGGAAACCACGGCCGCGACCGGATGGACCGACGGTGGAGCCTTACCGCCCGCCGGTCTTTCCGCCTTCTACTCGGTGCAGGTGGTGGATACGTCGGAGAACCGGTCGGCCCTGAGCGCCCGGGCCGGCGGGGTCAGCGTCGCCTTGCCGTGAACCACGCCGAGCCGAGAGACCTTGAGGCAGTAACACGCTGAGGCCAGCCGTCTCGGATGCACTCTCCGTGCGCTAGGTCGCCCCTGCCGTTTCGCCCCTGCGCCCGAACGAGAACACGATCACCAGGATTCCCGCATAGGCCGCGGCAGCAAGGTAGAACATCAACGCGTATCCCGTAATGATTGGCACCACGAGTGAGACCACGATCCCTAGAATTGAGAACGAGACGTCCGTCGCGTACGCCAGCACTACATGCGCAGCACCCTTTGCCCGAGCACGCTCGAGTAGGTAGGGGAATGGAACGCCCAGCACGATGCCCAGCGGCAGGAAGATCCCCGCGCACAGAGCGATCCGTCCGGCAAGCGTCAAGGACGCCAGGCTTCCCGTCATCGACTCCGTGAGCGCGGGAAGGCAGAGAATCGTCGCCACTGTCAGCCCGAGGAGTGCCTTGACCGCCACAGCCGAAAGGAGCGTGGTGCGAAGACTCAGCATATAGCTGGTCAGCCCGGCACCGATGAGCACAGCGGTGATGACAACAGTGCCTGCCAAGTATGGCGCACCGAATACCGGGACTATCCGCTGTATCAGCACGGTCACCACCGTCATGAAGCCAAAGCCCGTACAGGCTGCATAGGCCACTTGCCTTCTGGCGAACGCGGAGTCAAGCCCCGAGAATGCACCGCGTTGTCGGGCACGGCGGACCACGAAGAAGACGGCAGCCAGCGATGTGACGAGCAGGAACGCCGCCGCTTCGCGAACTGGTCGCGGCGGTGTTCGGCCAGCGATGTAGAAGAAGGGGCGATCGTTCGTTGTCGTTTCTGCGCCAGAGGCTGTTCGCAGGAAGGCGTCCGAGTCAGTGAGCACTGCCGTTGAGGGGCCTTCAGACATGAGGTTGTGCAGCCGTGCGCGGTCGACCCCCCCCCGCTGGTAGAGCGCGAAGACGCCTCTGCCGGCCTCCTGCCGGGTCGTCACAACCATGACATCACGGGGGTCCACGCCGAGCTCAAGCAGATTCCGGTACACGTGCACGGCCACCGTGGGGTATTCCCCGATGGCGGCCTGTCGTCCGTATTCGTTCATGCTCTCGGCGAGCGCGATAATCAGAACCCCGTGGCGACTGAGCGATGTAACGGCCACTTCCAACCCTTCAACGGAGTAGAGGTAGTTCTCCGCTTTCACCAGGCTCTGCAGGGCCGATGCGATGAATGAATCCGCGAAGGGGTAGAGAATGAGGGAATAGGGCCCCGGATGCGACTTGAGGTAGGACAGGCCCTCCCAGGACAGGTAGTTGACACCAGGCGCAGCGAGGTACGGAGCCTCTCGACGGAATGATCGGGCAAAGCGGACGACCTCCGGGTCCAGCTCGACCGCGATGACACTGTCTGCCCTGCCCGCGAACAGCCGTACCTGGGGCCCGGCGCCGGCACCGATTATCAGCACCCGCGAGAGGTCTTCAGGATAGCCATACACGGGATTGTCGCGAGTCTGGCAATCGAGGGATTGCTGATCGATGATCAGTGCCGTGGTGCCGAGGTTGTCGTAGAGTACGACGTACAGACTGTCGGTTTTTGCGTAGTTGAGCTTCCTGTACGGAGACCATCCAATGTACTCTGTCCGGTAGTCACCGGAGAGGAACCCCCTCGCCGTGTCCACCACTCTGTCCACCACTCCGCGGTATTCCCGGGTATAGGCGCTGCGCAAGAGGTCGAACTCCCGGATCGGCGGAATGAGCGCTACGTAGACGAGTGCACCTGCTACCACGGTTGCCGGCAAGGCAATCTTTATGCCGCGGCTCCTGGGCCGTTCGACGATGAGGAGTACCAGCAAGAGGGAACCAAGAACGGGCAGGAAATAGAGCACCAGGGGATCAGCCACCGAGATAAGGACGATGGGAAGGGCGCCTCCCAGGGCTGAGCCCGCTATGTCGCTGGCCCAGGTGCGCAGGAGGGCTCCGGACTCAGCGGCAGATGTGAGGATATGAGCGAGAGCATAGCCAAAAAGAACATAGATGACTGTGAAGAATGGATACAGCAGGTACATGCAAATCATAACGTAGTCAATGAAGGCAGATCGCGAAACAAACTGCAGGAATACCACCGAAAATGCCACGATCACAAGAATCATCAAAAATAGGAGGGCCGGTAAGAAAGGGAGAACGTTGAAGAAACGCGGAGGGGTGTTCCGTGGTCGTGACAGCCAGATGAAGTTCCCGAGTCCGAGGCCCAGTATGGCGGAAGCATATACGAAAAACGACGCCAGCGTGAACCCGATTCGTATGCCCGAGAGGATTCTCAGGAGGAGCAGTTCACTGCTGATGACGGAGAAGGCTGTAAGAAAGGCTGCGAGGTGCGTCCTCGGCGGCGCCAGTGGCTTAAGTGTCATCCAGTACTCCTGTTGACGTCAGCGATTCGCAGCACAGAACGTGGCTTCTCCTGCTGCGCTCATCCCGAGAATGGTCCCACCAGGCAACGGCAGAATGGCTCCCGTCGCGCAACTCTGCGCTACGTCCCCTCGCCCCTGCGCCCGAACGAAACACGATCACCAGGATTCCCGCGTACGCCGCGGCAGCGAGGTAGAACAGCACTGCGTAGCCCGTCACGATCGGGAGAACGAGCGACACCACTATCCCCACAATCGCGAACGATACGTCAGTGGCATACGCCAGCACTACGTGCGCCGATCCCTTGGCTCGGGCTCGCTCCAGCAGGCTGGGGAACGGGACGCCGAGTAGGAGCCCCAACGGCAGGAAGAGCCCGCAGCAGATCGCGATCCGTCCGGGCAGTGTCCGGGATATCATGCTTTCGGAGACCGCCTCGGTGAGCGCTGGGAGTGAGAGGATGACGAGTACCGTCACCGCCAGCAGCGGTTTCAGAGTCCGGGCAGGAAGTGGAGTGCGGCGGAAACCCAGAAGGAAGCTCGTGAGTCCTGCGCCGAGGAGCATGGCGGTAATGACGACCGTGCCCGCCAGGTATGGCGCCCCAAACACGGGAACGATGCGCTGGATCAACACGGTTTCCACGGTCATGAACCCATACCCGGTGCAGGCTGCATATGCCACAAGCTGCCCCACGGAGCTCCGGTCGAGCCCTGAGAACGCACCGTTGCGATGGGCTCGACGAACAACAAGGAGGATTGCGCCAAGAGATGTGAGGAGCAGAAACGTGGCTGCTTCTCGCACCGGCGCGGGAGGGATCCTGCCGGGAATGTAGAAGAACGGCCGGTCATTGGTGGTACCGGCAGATGTCGATGCCATGCGGAGAAACCGCTCTGAATCCGTGAGGACGCTGAGCTGGGGTTCGTTCGAGAGCAGATCGAGCAGTCTGCCACGATTCACGCCCCCGGGTTCGTAGAGCACGAAGACCGCCCTCCCCGCTTCTCTCCGTGCGGTCACCACCATCACGTTGCGCTGATCGATCCCGAGCCCCAGCAAGTTCCGATAGGCATGTACCGCAACAGTCGGGAACCCGTCGATGCCGTCGCGCACTCCGTACTCGTTCATGCTCTCCGCAAGGTGGATCAGCAGCAACCCGGTCTCGTCGAGCGCGCTCACTGCCGCTCGAAGCCCCTCGACAGTGTAGAGGTAGTTCTCCGCTTTCACGAGACTCTGCATCGACGATGCGATGAAGGAGTCGGTGAGAGGATAGAGTATGAGCGAGTAAGGGCCGGGGTGCGACTTGAGATACGAGAGCCCCTCCTGTGCCAGGTAGTTCACGCCGGGAGCCCTGAGATAGGGCGCTTCATCGGCATGCGACAACGCGAAGTCAACAACGAGCGGGTCGAGTTCAACGGCGACGATGCTATCGGCCCTTCCTGCGAAGAACCGTACCTGAGGGCCGGCCCCGGCGCCGACGATGAGCACCCGTGTGAGATTCCCTGGGTACGAGTATACGGGCTCCTCGCGAGTCTCTTCCTCGTGCTCGGCATCTTTCGTGATCAGGGCCGTGGTGCCGAGGTTGTCGTACATCACCACATAAAGGCCATCTGTCTTCGTGTAGTTCAGTTTCCGGTAGGGAGACCATCCGATGTACTTCATCCGGTAGCCACCGGTGAGGAATCCCCTGAAGGTGTCCGTGAACCGCTCGGCGATACTGTCGAATTCTTGTTCGTATGCGCTGCGCAGCAGGTCGAACTCGCGGATCGGAGAGATGAGCGACACGTAGACCAGGCCCGAAGCGATGACGGCAGCGCCTACCCGAAGTCTTCCGGTTCGTCGTCCTGTATTGGTTCAGCGTGAACGAGACCGCAGGGATGTAGTAGTAAGGGACAAGTGGGGCCACGAGTATGGCCGCGTCTCTGCATAG
>JAFGKV010000203.1 GCA_016928395.1 Candidatus Fermentibacterota bacterium
GCGTCGACTTCCTCCCTCTCATATCCCGCAAACGTCAAGGACAGCGTCGTCCGCGACCCCCCATCCTCCAGCACCGCCACATCCCCCGCCTGAGGCTGCGACGACGACACCGATACCCACGAGCCAAACGACACCACTGGCACCAGTAGGAGAAGAACCATCAAGGATCCGGCTGTACGACGCACGGGGGAAACCTCCGGGTCAAGGGAATAGTGATATGAAAGTGCATCGTGAGGTCGACTCACGGGGACACACTGAAGGCCAATCCAAGATCACCGCTTGGGAGGCGCGACGCAAGCATCATGGGCGTCGCCGGGCTCAGCCTTCACGGTGCGGTTCGCGGCCGATCACGCTGCACGGGCGGTCGGGAGGGTTCACGCCTCGGCGTGTGGCACTCCACGCGTACCGGTTCGTGCTGGGCCGTCGGGCGCATACGAATCGCGGTCACACGTGGAGGCTGTGCCGTGCTCGCCGTCGTTGCCCGGGCCCGCTGCAACTGCGGGCGCGAGGCAATCCCGTGGTCGAGCTACTTGATGATCAACGCCTGGGTCGCCACGCCATGGCCGTGCCGGACAACCAGCTGGTAGGCGCCGGACGCGATCCGCTCGGGAATGACCCAGGTGATCTCGTGGATCCCGACTGCCAGATCATCCCGCAGCATGATCACTTCCCGGCCGCCAAGATCGTGCAAGGCCAGACGCGCCGGCGTCGAGGGGTCGTCGGGAATCTGCATGGTGATCTGAACCTCGCGGCGTGCGGGATTCGGCCGGGGGCCACGCATGGCCACAACGTGTGGTTTCACCAGGGCTAGGGCAGGGCCATAGGTCGTCTTCGTTCCACCAACATCCAGCTGTTCCAGCCAGTACCGGTACGTGCCGGGGCCGGGAACTCGGTCCACATACTCGTAAGAGGTTGGCGCAGCGCACGTCCCAGCGCCCGGGATCATCTCCGGGGAGACCTGGCGCCGCGGGGCATCGGCGCCGTCCGACCGGAGGAGATGGAAGCCCAGGTTTCCTTCTTCGCTGGCGGTTGTCCATCGCAGCGTCACCGAAGCCCCGGACGTCGCCACCGCCTCGAATGACGCAAGCTCCACGGGCACCACCGTACCGCTGAACACATAGGCCTTGCCCGAACCCGCGGCCCCTCCGTCCTCGTACAGCGCGCCGATCAGCAGGTCATCGAATCCATCGCCGTCTCGATCACCGATCCCGGCGACGGCTGCCCCGAAGTGGCCGTATTCCTCGGGGGTGGGGGAAACCAGCGAGGCCATCAGAGTGCCGGTAGCACCGGAGAATAGGTAGACCCGTCCTGACTCAGTTTGCCCGCCGTTCTCGCCGGAAGCCCCTGCGATGATGTCATCATAGGTGTCATTGTCCACATCACCCGCGTTGGCCAGCGATGCGCCGAAGAACCCCCAGTCGCCCGGGTTGGGAGAGACGAGGGTATAGAGCGATCCGCCAGTCTGCCCGTCGAACACGTATGCCCGACCTGATGACGAGTAGCCGTCGTGGTTCTCGGTGGATCCTACCGTCACATCCGCGTGGCCGTCGTGATTGACGTCGCCCGCGCTCGACACGCAGGTGCCGAATGAGCCCCCTGACGCCGCGTTCGGCGAGGTGAGGGTGTGCAGTATGCCGCCGGTTTGGCCGCTGAACACGTACGCAATGCCTGCTCCACCAGCTCCACCATACTCGCTGTCTGCGCCGATGATCACGTCATCGAAGCCATCATTGTCGACGTCGCCCGCCCCGGCGACGGACCACGCGAACCTGCCTGCCCAGGTCGGGTCCGGCGTGACAAGGGTGCGCAGCAAGGTTCCCGTGCCCGCGTCGAAAACATAGGCCCGCCCGGCGGCCGGTTGACCACTGACGGTTTCGCCGTAGGCGCCGACCACAAGGTCGGGATCGCCGTCATCGTCGACATCGCCTGCATGCGCAACCGCACACCCGAATCGGCCGTTGCTCTGAGCGTTGGGCGAGACCAAGGTGAGTCGTGGTGCGCCCAGGTCGCCGGAGAAGAAGTAGACCTTGCCGGCATTCAAAACGCCGCCTCCATCCTCGTATGACGCGCCAATCACGAAATCGTCCATTCCATCAGCCGTGGCATCGCCGACCGAGAACAAGACCCCTCCGAAGAACCCCGGAGACTCGGGAGATGGTGAGCCGATGGCCTGAATCAGGCTGGCGTCACTGCCGCTGAAGAGATAGGCCGTACCCGATTCGGTTGCGCCGCCGTCCTCCCAGAACCCGCCGACCAGCGCATCGGAGACTCCATCACCATTCAGGTCGCCGATAGCGGACACGGCGACACCAAACTCCCCGCCTTCCTTGGCATTGGGCGACACGAATGTCTGCAGCAACGAACCGTCGCTGCCGCTGAGCAGGTAGACTCTGCCGGCATCGGTGGCCCCGCCGTCCTCATAGCTGGCACCGACCAAGAGCTCGGGGCAGCCGTCGCTGTTCGAATCGGGCACCCGGGCGATGGAAACACCGAAGGCGCCGCCTTCTTCCGAATTGGGAGACATGTAGATCCTCAAAAGGGACCCGTCGATCCCACTGAAGGCGTAGACCCTTCCGGCATCGGTAGCGCCGCCGTCCTCCCCTGCGGCGGAAACGATGATGTCGGGGCGGCCGTCACTATTCATGTCGTCTATCCCGAGTACGTCGGAACCAAAGAAGCCCCACTCCTCGGGACTGGGAGAGACCAGGGTGTGCAGCAGGGCGCCGGTCTGCCCGCTGAACACATAGGCGCGGCCGGCAGACTGGAGCCCGCTCACGAGCTCCTGCGTTCCGACGATCACGTCGTCGTACCCGTCATTGTCGACATCGCCGACGCCGTCAACGGCGACTCCGAAGAAACCAGTGATGTTCGCATTGGGAGAAACGAAGGTGTAGATCAGCCCGCCGGTCTGCCCGCTGAACACATAGGCGCGACCGGCGTCGAATGTCCCCCCGTCTTCGCTGCCGGCACCGATGATCACATCGTCGTACCCGTCATCATCCACATCACCGGCCCCCGACACCGAGTCTCCAAACCTGCCCGTAACCTCGGGGTTCGGGGACACGAAGGTCCACAGCAGCGTGCCGGTCTGGGCGTCGAATACGTAGGCGCGGCCGGAGTTCGTGGCCCCGCCATCCTCGATGTAGGCGCCGACGATGATGTCGGGGGCACCGTCGTTGTTTACGTCACCGGCAAGCCCCGCAGACCAGGCGAACCGCCCGCTGACTTCGGGGTTGGGAGAGACCAGGGTGTAGTCGGGGGCATCGAGATCCCCGTCGAACACATAGACGCGGCCGGCGTCGCTGATCCCTGCGCCGTCTTCCCGCCATGCCCCGACGATGAAATCGTCATAGCCATCCCCGTTGGCATCGGGCAGTGCATCTACCGAGCGTCCGAAGTTGCCCCACGTCTCCGGGCCGGCCGAGTGGAACGTGAAGAACGGATCACCCGTTACGCCCTCGAACAGATAGACCGCGCCCGATGCCTCCGCGCCGGCGGTCTGGTCGCTGGCCCCGACCAACAGGTCGGCCCCGCCGTCGCCGGTGATGTCACCGATAGCACAGACGCTTGCACTGAAGTAGCTGTCGGCCTGAGGCTCCGGTGAGACCAAAGTCAGCGTAGGCTGAGCGGTAGCGGTGCCCGCAAGGGCACACAAGACCCCGGCGCGAAGAACGGAGCGAAATGGGTGCATGAGACCCTCCATCGTGTAGGTGACGGCAGTGGCGGCCTGGTACGCCTCGAGCGCCTGTGTGGTGGAGTTGTCCACACCAGCCGGTGAAGCCTGACGGTGATCGTGCATGGTAGGGCGGGGTTGTCATGAACACAAGGCCAACATCACAGGGCAGGCGACGAGAACTCGCCCGGTTCGCCTCTCGGACGATACATGGCAGGCAGCGGGCCTAGTCGATTTTCCACGGACAATCGGCACCGTGAGCCTTCAAGCCTTCCTTGCCAAGCGTGCAGCGCGCCGGATATCTCAGGACACCCCGATCACATTGTCGCTCGGCACCCGGTCGATGAGCACGTTCCTGGGGTCGATGCCCGCTCTAATGGGGCGCTCCTGCACGACAACCTCGACAGTGCTCTTCCCACTGGGGATGACGTGAAACTCCCGGTACAGCGTGGTCTCCTCCGATGTGCCATTGACTGTCGAAGCCCCGAATACGCCGATCTCAATTCGGTCATTGTGTGAAATCTCCGCTTCCAGACCCAGGCTGTCGGCTCGGAACTTGTGGCTTTCCACCTCCATCGTGAGGGCATACGTGCCGTCTGATCGCTCCTCGACCCGGGCGACTGCGGCCCTGTTGTCGTAGAGGGTAATGGCCTCGAACAGGTCCTCGATCAGGTACTGATACTCCGCGGGTGTGGCCTCCCGGAGGTAGTCGACCAGGACCCGCGCGGTGGTGTAAGGCGGCTTCTGATAGGCATGATCCGCAAGGAATCGGCGTAGAGCCCCGTTGAGCGCCTCCTCGCCGATGTAGGTGCGCAGGGCATAGAGCGCGAGCCCGCCTTTGCTGTAGTAGAGGTAGGGCTGGTCGGCTACCCGCACCAGGGGGTCTTCGCCGATCTTCTCGAGACCGCGGCCCTCCAGGTAGCGATCCATTTCGTACTTGAGGAACTTCCGCATCTGATCCTGGCCGAAGTCTTTCTCCATGACCATGAACGCGGAGAACTGGGTCACCGACTCGATGATGAACAGCGCTCCCTCCACATCGGCGCTGCATACCTGATGGCCCCACCACTGATGCGCCATCTCGTGGGCCGTGACGAAGAACAGCATGTCGAGGTTCTCGGGATCGCGCAGGTCGTCGATGAAGTGGGCGCTCTCGGAGTAGGGGATCGTGTTCGGGAGCGACTGGGCGAATGACCGGTATCGGGGGAACTCGACGATCCGCACCTGGCGGAACTGGTAGGGGCCGTAAGTCGCGGTGTAGTAGTCCAGCGATTTCCGCACCGCGTCGATCATCCGGCCGATGTTGAAGTCATGGGCATGATGATGGTACACCTCGATGGCCACATCGCCCCACTGATCCCGTGCCACCTCGTACCTTCCCGATAGCACCGCCCAGAGATTGACGATCGGGCAGTCCATCTGGTAATGGAAGTAGCGGCGCCCGTCCTCCGTCCATTCCCGCTGCAGATAGCCGGGGGCGATGGCGAACTGATCAGGCGCGGTGCTGATCACCGCCTCGAAGTCTATCCATGAGGCGTCATGGCAAAGGTCCATCCGCTCCCGCCCCCGTGGATCGTCCACCGGCAAGCGCCGGTTCCGCGGCGGAAGCCCGTGCTTCTTGCGGTCTCGCGGCTCCGTCAGCTCCCGGGTGCGATCATACCCCAGCCGGGGGATGCACTCGGTATTGTCGAAGAACGTCCCATTGGTTACCACCTCGGTGTTCGGATCGTTGTTCACGAAGCCCCGGGGCTGGATGGCGAGGTCGAAGCCGATGTCCACGGAGTCCCCCGGGACGATGGGACACTCAAGCGCGCAGATGCGGTACCCGATCTCGCGATCGTCCACTGCCACGGTGTGCGGCGGCAGGGAAAGCCCATTGATCAGGAGCTCGCGGTGGAGGAGCATGTGCAGCGTGTCGATGGGCTGGTAGGTGCGGTTCACCGCGTGGAGAGTCCCCCGGATGCGAACCAGCGGTTCCTCGGGGAAGAGGTCGGCCTGTATCGAAACCGACGTCACAGGGGGCTGCGAGACCTGTTCATACCGCTTGTACCGCTGCTCGTATAGAGCTGCACGACGCTCCGTGCGCTTCTCCGTCTCGAAGTCATTCAGCACCGCGGTATTGTAGTAGATCCAGACGCCGGTCCCGATGAACCCTCCGAGCAAGAGGACCCCGGCGATGCCGCTCGCAGGGCTGAGCCGCCGCTGCGCCTCGCGGAGGCGGCCGCGCCAGCGTACGTCTGTTCCCCGCACCCAGAGAAGCCGCGCGGCGATCACCAGAAACGCGGCCAGGAAGGCCCAGTAGATCCGATACCAGAGAAGGGCGGCTCCGTACGGACCATAGCCGTTCATGTCGGAGTAGATGGCCCGCGGCGCCTTGCTGAACAGGTAGAGACGGTGGGTGAGGCCGACCTCCGGCAGAACCTCGGTGCTGAGGAAGTACATGATCATCACAAAGAAGCCCAGGTTCCGGCTGTTGGTGATCACGTGGGCGGTGAGGGCCAAGACGGCGACGATGGCCCACTCGCTCAGGGAGACCACAAACAACCCCTTGAGGTAGAGCCCATGCTCGAACGCCGTATACCCCTTGATCACCTGGATGATCATGGTCGTCGCCATGCCCGCGGCCGTCACCATAAACGCGACGACCAGCAGGGCGGAGAGCTTCGAGCCCAAGACCATCCAGTCGGGCACCGGGTAGCTGTCGAGCACCTCAGCCAGCCGCACCCTCCGCTCGCGCCACACCAGGTGCGCCCCGTAGAGTGCCAGCACTAGGAAGAGGAAGAGGTCATAGCCCCCGGCGATTGCCTGCAGCATCCGGCGGGTCACGGGGTAGATCTCCGATCCGCCCGGTTCCGCAATGATGTTGCTCGCCAGGTTCATGATGCCAAGACCGAGCAGCACCATGAATGGCACACCCCGGACGACGCCGCCGACCTCGTCACGCACCATGCAAAGCGCCTGGGTCCATCGCGCCGTAGCGTCGAAGCGGGGGCGCACGGCGGGGATCGGCGCCGCGTCTCGCGGCGCGCCCGACGCCAAGGCCCGCGGATGGCGTAGGGAACGGCCCAGGCCCGTCGGGAGCATCATGCGGTACCGCGACCACGTGACCGCGAGGATGGCGATGCCCACTGCGGTCCATAGCAGGCGATTGGCCAGGAACGCGCCGGCGACCGGGAGGAGACGAAGATTCTTGTCCGCCACGGTCCAATAGCGGGTCACCAGCCGCAGCGGCATGAGTCCCAGCGGATCGACGAGCGAGGCAATGGTCTGATTCTCCAGGTCGCCGAGGAAGTTGAGGGAGATGCCCCACCCCGTGAAGAAGGCAACCATCGCTACCCACGCCCACAACACCGTTCGGCTCAGGGTCGCCACCGAGAACAGCAGGGCGCCGGCGAAGAGCAGGTTCGGGATGACGAAGGCGAACAGCCCCTGGAGATAGGGCGCCAGGTTGAATGGCAGGATCCGCTCGGGATCCTGCCATGGCATGTAGCTGGCGACGACAATGCCCAAGGATCCCGCCATCACGGCCAGAGCAGTGGGGATCACGGCTCCGAGGAAGCGCCCGGCTAGATAGTCGTGTGTGCGGAGCGGTGTGCTGAAGAACAGCTCCTGGATCTCGTGCTCATGGTCCCGGTTCACCGCCGAGGTGACGAACAGGGTCACCAAGACGACCCCCACGGCGCTCAGCGTACCAAGGAGGTTGATGATCACATAGGGCGCGTTGCGACATACATTGCCGATGGCGCCGCCCACCTGCACCGAATCGGTGGATACCGCGCCAAAGGCCATCAGGAAGAACAGGCCCGCGAAGACATAGAGCAGCGGTTGCCTCAACCGATACGCGACCTCGAAACGGATGATTTCGCGAAACACCGCTACACGTCCTGGCCGTTGTGCGAAAGGTAGGTGAAGTAGACGTCCCGCAGGTCGGGCTCCACGGCATCAAAGGTCGAATCAGGCTGCGTTTCACTGTAGATGTGAAGGATGGTGGCGCCCCCCGCCAGGCGTCTCGACAGCACCACGTACCGCTCCTCGAACTGGGCCTGCTCCACTCGGTCAATGACCCGACGCCACGTCTTCCCCCGGATGCCCGCGATGGCATCCTGGGGACTGCCACTGTAGCGGACCACCCCGTGGTCGATGATGGCCATGGACGTGCACAATTCGCTCACGTCCTCGATGATGTGCGTAGAGAGAATCACCACGACATTCTCCCCAATCTCGCTCAGCAGATTCAGGAATCGCTCCCGCTCTTCCGGATCCAGTCCGGCAGTGGGCTCGTCCACGATGATGAGCTGCGGTGATCCCAACAGCGCCTGAGCCACACCGAATCGCTGCCGCATGCCGCCGGAGAAAGTGCCCAGCTTGCGCTTCCGGTCATGCCACAGGTTGGTGCGCCTCAGCAGCGTTTCCACCGAGGCGGCCCGCTCCCGGCGGGAGGTGAGGCCCTTGAGCACCGCGAAGTGGGCCAGGAGACTCTCGGCGCTCACCCCGGGGTACACGCCGAAATCCTGGGGCAGGTAGCCCAGAACCTTGCGGACCTCCTCCTTTTCCGCGCGCGCGTCAAGGCCATTGAACCGGATAGTGCCGCCGTCGACCTCCTGCAGGGTGGCGATGGAGCGCATCAAGGTGCTCTTGCCCGCCCCATTGGGCCCCACCAAGCCGAACATGCCCCTGGGTATGGTGAGCGACACATCCTTCAGGGCCTGGACGCCATTGTGGTATGTCTTGCTGAGGTTCTGTATGACGAGCTCCAAGGTTCCTCCTCGCATGGCATGGGCCAGGGCGACTCCGGAGTGGCAGTGCGACCGTGTCTCGGCTGCGCCGTATCCGGGCGACACGTTCGTCTACTCCACGTGACGCACCGCGCACGCAATTGGTTTCGTCGTGGTAGCTGATCCGGGTTCATTGGGGCCTCTGAAAGCGCTGAGCGCGCTCATCCTTCTTACGGTTGAGAGTATGCCGCGAACCCTTGTGGAGTGCGGAGGCAAGGTCCGGCACTACTGGGTGCGGGGGATTCCGAGGGCGTGCGCGGAGTCGTGCACCTTGGGAGATGGGGCACCGTCGCCTCGTCGGGGCGACCGCCAACTGGCACGGGGTCGTTGTCGCTATCGTGGTCGTATCACAGTCGAGAGCCGGGCATCCGAGCACGAGTAGAAGCTACTCCATGTTCTCTGGAACAAGCGGGGCTCTGAGGGCCTGTGCCCTCAGCTCTTTCAGGGCCAGGGGGCGTGGCGGGAGCGACTGCGGGAGCGACTGCAGAACGATATGAGTCGATCACGCGATCCCCCCACCCCCGGGCTCCCTCGATCAGGGCAGACTTCGGTTGACGAGGCCGACGATGGTGCCCCAGGGGGTCACATACGACGCATTGCGGGCGCGGCCCCGGAAAAAGCAGGCCGTATCGGGAATGACGGCATCCTCCGTGATCAACAGTGCCGTCTCCGGTGGAGCTACTGTGTGCCACAGAAGGCTGTCGCACCAGTAGAACGCCGCCGCAGACCGGTAGATATCATACAGTGTCGCCGCGGGGACCGGCAGCCACTGTATCCGTACGGTATCCGGCATCGTGTGACCGACTCGCAACTCCATGGGTTCGAAGTAGCCCGTCAGCCTTGCAGCCCCGCTGTCCGTGCAGCAGATCACGGAACCCAGGGAATCCCTTGGATCCATCCTGAGGCGATTGACGCCAAGGGAGGGCAGCCCCTGGTTCACCGGAGTGAGAAGACCAATCTCCCGAGTCCACACGGCCACGCCCGCGGTGTCGCCTGGCTCGCGCCATCCCGTGAACACGACGCCGTGGCTGTCCGCAACCGCCGCGCGCAGCCCAGGAGCGCCCAGCACGTGGGTCCACGTGGCGCCATGGTCCTCCGATTCCCACAGGCCCGCCGCAAAGCCGGTACTCGATTCCACGGCGAGCAGGCCTCCGCCGGCGACGATGGCGATATCCGTCACCAGAAGCGGCACCGGGGTCGCCTGCTGCCATGGCTGGCGCCGGTACCCATAGAGACGGGCAGGGGTGCCGCCCGGTTCTTCGCTGACCGTATAATAGCCCATGAGATTGGGCATCCAGCACACCGCCTCCCCCTGTGGTTCCTGCACATAGGGGAGGGGTGTCCGCGAGGAACCGAAGGCCTCGTCAACTGATTCCCCCGGGCTCCTTGCCCAATGGAAGATCTGACCGTAGGTCTTGATCAGTATCTCTCGCCCGGAGGCAGACACATCCCCTCCCACCGCGGCGCCTCCCAGATCGGAAAGCTCCGCAACCTGCTCGAGGACCATTGTCTCTGAGGTCGACTGAGGATAGGCCGCGCGGAAAACCCGGGCGATGCCGCCGGCCTGCTTGGTCACGACGAACAGATCTCCCGTAGGAGAGTCAACGAGCAGTGTCTCGGCATTGTAGCGAACACCACTGGGATACCTGAACGTGATACGTTCCACTCCGTAGATGGTCTCGGCAACCGGAGGCTGCGAAGGTGAAACGCTCGGTTCCTCGATCATGTAGATGTATTTGTCCTCATACACGCCGTTGTTGTCCCCGAAGTCTGCGATGTAGAGCAGGTAACGGTCTGCCGTCGTGTTGTAGCCGATGGCCATGTCTTCCCAATCCCGGTTCGCAGCGCCGGCAACCGTGTATGCGCCGAGATGGGTGCCGTCGTCTGACAGTGCGTAAATGACATTGGGGTTCCCCGAGTCATTGTGGGTCCACAGCACGCCGGGATTCCTCCTGCTGGCCGCGATCCCCGATGCCTCGTCTATGGCGCCATGCTCCACGAGGCCCAGGTCGATTCTGCTCCCGAACTGCATGGCGGTGGCATGATCGGCATAGAAGACCGCGGTGTCGGCCGCCAAAACCATGCATGACTCGCAAGAAGCCGACGCATACGCCGCGAGCACGGCCGGGGCGTCCATCGCGAGCCAGTCCACCGCGTTGGTGGAGAGCGCCAGTCCTGCCGCGCTGCCGGCGACATAGGCGTTCCAGAATGCCGTGTGATGGATGAATTGCGGAAACGGACATGCGTACACTGGGGCAAAACCGTGATCTTCAAAGTGAAACTGGTAGATGCCATCGGCGCCAGCGCCCTCACCCATGATGAGGAGTATGGCGGTGCTATCGAGCGGGCATGCTCCCCGGCACGGGAGGCCTCCATGGGAGTAGGTCTCCCACTCGCCAACTCCCTCCAGGACCACACACGAATCTGCGCAGAGCACGCTGGAAAACGCACCCGAGGAAAGGGCGCACCAGTCGTGTGTGTTGAGACCGGGAGGCCCCACGGGTGTCCACGTGTAGGCGAGTCCGCGGCTGATGAGCAATGCAACTAGGATGCTTCCGGCTTTCAACTCCCTACCTCCTGCGCGAAACCATGCTCCGCCACCTGGGATCAGACGTCCTCAGGTCAATATACTCTCCCGCGTCAGGCGCACCGGGGTCTTGGATGTGCTCGTGTGCCCTGCTGAATGATCTCTCATGTTTCCGCGCATTGATCTCAAGGGGGTCTCCGAGGGCACCCTCAGGGATTGTCTGGGGTGAGGCGGGGAATCCCTCGCTTCGCAGGTCAGGTACGGAAGCCGGCGTCCAAGGTCCTTTCTCGAAGCAGATGCAGGCGTGTGAATTCTCAGTCGTCAGCGGCACTCAGCACAAGTCGCAGAGCCTCGCAGCCCACCGTGTCACAGATCTGTTCGACATTGTCGGTGTAGGCCGAGTTGTGGCTCATGATGGCATCCTTAACCATGAACGTGGAGAAATCGAGATCCTTGGCGGCGTGATACGTGGCAAGGACGCACATCACGGCGC
Organism: Candidatus Fermentibacterota bacterium; assembly: GCA_016928395.1. Classification (GTDB taxonomy): domain Bacteria; phylum JAFGKV01; class JAFGKV01; order JAFGKV01; family JAFGKV01; genus JAFGKV01. The sequence goes on from JAFGKV010000203.1 coordinate 11,469, forward strand.
TCAATCCGGTCACGAAGACGGTGTTGCACCCCTCATCCCGCAAGAGCTTCTCCAGTTCTGTCTTCTTGAAGGCGTTGGGGTGGTTCTTGACTATCTGTGGATCATCCGGTCGCACCGCCACGCTGGCGGGAAACTCGAATGGTTCGGTTCCCGGTGCAGGGCCCCGTAGCGGATCGGTGTGGTAGACCCGTATCACCGGAAACTTATGTTCCCTGAAGAGCCCGATGACGACATTGATCATCCACAACCCGACTCTCCGGTCCCACTCGGGCACCTGGTTCAGGAATTCGTTCTGAATGTCGATAACCAGCAAGGCGGGTTTCGGCTTCACCGAGGTTCCTCCTTCGTGTGAAAGGCAACCCGCGCATCCAGGCCTCGTGACCGTACTGCGCGGCCGCCCCGTCGCTCTCGATGCGTTACCGTACGCATGGACCAGTGCCCGAGGCGCATCGTCCCCGTCCTGGCACCCCTCTTCACTTCTTTACCTTCTCCTTGCGAGATGCCTTCGTGCGCAACCCCAGTTCAAGGCTGACCCGCGCGCCCCGCGAAAGAAAGACGACCTAGTCCCGCCGTCGCCCCCCGCCGATGAGGCCCAGCCGAACCAGCCAGTAGAGCAGCGTCAAGAGCGACGTCACGAAGGCCGCCACGTAGGTCAGGGCGGCAGCGCTCAGCACGCGCCGGGCCCCGGCGACTTCGTCGGCCGGTATCACGCCCCCCGATTGGAGAGAGGCCAGCGCCCGGCGGCTCGCATCGAATTCCACCGGCAACGTGATCAGGGTGAACGCCGTTGTCGTCGCAAACATGAGTATGCCGACTGTGGCCAGAGTCCTGCCCAGAGCGGTTGCCATGCCGCCCATCCCCAGCGCTGCAATGATCACGAACATCGACACGCCGCCACCGAGGTTAGCGACGGGGACCCACGCCGAGCGGAATCTCAGCGGGCCATAGCTCTGTGCATGCTGGATGGCGTGACCGACCTCGTGTGCGGCGACACCGGCCGCCGCGATGCTGCGTCTCGCGTACACGTCCTCACTGAGTCGCAACTTCCGGATCCTCGGATCATAGTGATCAGTGAGGGAACCCTGAACCCCCTCGATGGTGACGCCGTCGATGCGATTGATCTCGAGGATGCGGCGCGCCACGTCCGCCCCGGTCAGCCCGCTGCGGGTAATCTCCTGCGAATAGCGTGAGAATGTCGACTTCACCCGGAACTGGGCCCACAGGCTCAGCAGCATTCCCGCTCCGATCACCAGCCAGTAGAGAGGATCGAAATACATGGCTCTGCCTCCCGTGGGTCACCAGCGGACCCTCATGCACGAGACTCGTGCGATCGCCCTGGGCCTCAACCGCGCTCACCGTGCTGTCCGCACCAAACCGTCACTACGCCTTAGAGGCCACCGAGCGGCTCATCACTCCCCGCAGCTCTTCCAGCGCTGCGTTCGTCATTCCTTGTGCCCGTAACGAGATGCGTCCCAAAATGGACGCACAACTCGCAACGGAACAAAGGAAAGAAGCAGAGGCAGTTCTGGCGGGTCAAGCCGGAGGAAAGGGGAGAATACGAGGTTCTGGACGTGAAGCCAGTGAGGGTCGCCATCGGCGGGTGAGCACGGGGATAGTGTCAGCCGATACTATCAATGTGGCATCCGTCGATGTTCACATCCCTGCAGCCTCCAACAGCCACGCCCATGGCAGCCCACGCATCGCTCTACGCCGGTGCGCGGGGGGCTTGGGCCATCGCCGCCGAACTGCACTGGCCCCACGGCGGCGCCGTGGGGCCAGCGAAACGGAGACAAGACCGCTAGTTCAGTACCACCACCTGTCGCGTGACACCCATCGACCCCGCCTGCGCACGGCAGAGGTAGGTCCCCGGGCCAACCGGCGTTCCCTCGTCACTCTTGCCATCCCAGGTGATGAGGTGCAGCCCGGCGTCCACCCCGCCTTCAAGTAGTTGCCGGATCTTCTGGCCGGCAAGGTCGTAGATGGCTAGATCCACCTCTCCTGCGGCAGGCATGCGCAACCTGAACGTGGTCTCATCGGAGAAGGGATTCGGGAAACCCCGCGCCAATGACAGCGCCGTCGGAAGAACAACGACGCTCACCGGACCGTGGCTCGTCTCAACGCCACCCATGTCGACATCCGCCACCCGATACCAGTAGGTCATCCCTGGCTCGACCGCCTCATCAACAAAAGAGTACGACTGCGGGCTCAGAGTCGTCCCTGCGCCGGATATCAGTGCCTCGGTGAGCCTCGCGTAGACTGAGGCGTCTCCCTCGGCCCGGTACACGTGGAACCCAAGATTCTCATCTTCCGAGGCCGTACCCCAGGTCAGTCGAACCGCACCGTTCTCGCACATCGCGGCAAACGACGTCAGCTCAACAGGCACCACGACGCCTACCGCCAGGCTGAACTCCGACGTGTTATTCGAAGAACTGGTGGCCGTTGCGGCGATCAGGTCGCCGACTGGCACCATGGCGCCGAAGAACGTGAACTGGAAGGATGCATTGCCTGCGGCATCGGTGACCACGCTTTGGGGGCCCACCAGAGTCTGCCCCTCGCCATAGCCGGTCGGATCGGCTGCCGTGTTCGCGAAGAACTGCAGCGTGAAGGTCGTGCTCGCGGTGCTGTTCAGCGAGCCCGCCACCGTGAGATCCGTGCCGTTGGTCACCACGGAGGTGAGCACCGGGTAGTTCTGAAGGCCGTTGGCACCTGTGTCGGGATCTCCGTCATCATTGGCGGTCACGCCGTTGGAACCCAGATCGATGCCCAAGCCTCCGTTGGAGTGAATGCTGTTGGAGAGAATTCGATTACCGGTTCCTGTTTCAATATCGACACCACCGCCCGTATTGTAGGCAATGACATTGCCCTCGCCGGGATTCAACCCGCCGATGGTGTTGTTGTTCGGATCATCGTTCACCCGATCCAGGTAGATCCCGGTGCTCCCGTTACCCAAGGCCACCGTTCCTGTGACATCGGTGCCAATGAGGTTCGCCTGCACGGTACAGGGATGGTTGTCGGCGATGCGTACTCCATACCCCGCATTGCCTGAGATCAGGTTTCCCGCTCCCGGCATGCCGCAGAAGTTGTTCGATGCGGCGAGCACAACCCCTCCTCCGGCATTGGGGATGGCATAGGTGCCGCTGACGTCGGTGCCGATGTAGTTGCCTATGATGACGTTGTTGTTCGCGAAGTAACCAACAACCACCACACCCCAATAGACGCTTTGAGCTCCCGAAATGAGATTGCGTGCGCCGGGATCGCTCCCGCCGATGGTATTGTTCGCGGCACCAAGAATCTGGATCCCGTAGCCGCCGGTGGAACCCTGGCGCACGGTCCCCGTGATATCGGTGCCGATGTAGTTGCCATCGACGGTATGCCCGCCTGTTCCATCCCCGCTCATGTAGAGGCAGTTTGCCCGGGCACGGTTAAGTACGAGACCAGTGATCCTGCACCCCGTGGCAGACACCCTCAGGATGTCCGAACCTGAGGGCGTAGAGTCTCCTCGAATCTCAGTCTTCAAGACAGCATCAGACATGCCCGGCGTGGGCACTGTGTTTCGTTGGGCGCCCGGCTGCGAATACCCGTCGATCACCACCGCTTGGGTTATGGTCGGAAGGGTCGAGAGAATTGTGATGGACCAATAGTCCGGTGGCCCGGCCACATAGCCCGCGTCGGACGTGGGGATGTTGAAGACGATGGTGTCGGCCCCCGCGCTGCCGTTGGCATCGGTGATGGCCTGGCGGAGCGATCCGGCTCCCGAGTCGCCGGTGATGATAACGGTGTACGTCGCCGCAGCGCTCGGTGCGACGGCAACCGCCAGCAGGAGAAGTGAGGTAATGATCAAGCTGAGGCGCACAGGCGGCACGCTGCGCGGTGCGGGATGGTGGCGAGTGTTCTTCATTTCGACATACTCCAGGTAGAGCAATGAGTGGCCGGTGGACCCTTCACGA
>JAFGKV010000204.1 GCA_016928395.1 Candidatus Fermentibacterota bacterium
AGTGGCGCCGGACACGACTCGACCCTCCAGCCCGCCGGTTTCGTCCTGTCGAGACACGATAGCCAAATCACTGACGATGAAAGGAACGGAAAACAGCCGGTTGTCATCGGGCGAGAAATCGATCCGGGCGGAGGCAACGAGTATGTAGAACCCCGACCTCTCCATGGGCGGCGTGGCAAAGGTGCGATGAAGTCGGTAGTCCGGGGTCTCAGGGAGATCCATGTCCCACTGCACCAATTCCAGATAGGGACTCTGGCCGCGCACAAGGCTTTTCACATCATCCCGGGCAGGTAAGAGATTGCGGTCTTTCGCGGATCGGATCCAGTCCTCCAGGTCAAGCCTGTAGGCGCGGAAGTAGAGCTTCGACAGGTTCTTGTGGCTCACCTGAATGGAGCGCGCCTGTGCCTTGTCGCTGGTCATGGAGGTGATGCCGTAGTCAGGATGTTCGATCTGAGAAATGATAGCCTGACAATGCCGGCCGCCCAGAGAGCCGGGGTACGCCTTATGGCCTTCCTGAGCAATGGCGCGAGCTTCTACCAGGCTGTTTGGATGATCACCCTGCCGGACAAACTCGGCCAACTGGGCCATGCCTTCGGCCCACCACTCTAGCCCGCGGAGTCTCGGCAGCCGAGTCGTAAGATCCTCCCGAATGGCCATCCGGTCATCGCGTTGGGTGAACGAAGCCCACAGGCGGCGCAGCCGCTCAAGGCGAACCTCCAACGCGGCTTCGGGCCGGTCATTGCCGATGTGCCACGTCTCCAGATCCGCCAGAATTGCCCCGATCTTGAGGAGCGGGTGTACTGCCATGTCAGCCAGGGCTATGCCATCTTTGGAATGCTCGCCCCTGATCAGCGAGGCCAGATCCAACATGAACAGCTCATTAGACTGCTCCGGTCGCCAGTTCCCCGTATTGGCCAGAAGCTCCACGAACAGGTAGGTCGTTGCATCCCGGAGCGTGCCTCTGATTTCCCGGGGATAGGTGTTGGACCAAAGGTACTCCCCCAAAGCGGTGACCGGCTCCCGGCCCAGGACATCCCTTTGGGCCCATACCTCAAAGAAGGCTCGCACGGCTTCCTGGAAGATCTCCTCTCTGGTCCACGCCTTGAGATCGACCTCCGCCGTGGATTCGACTCTCTCACGACGGTCGATCTCCCAGGAGTATGCATCAAGGTACGTCATAAGCCCGTGGGCATAGTACAGGTGTAGCACCGCGCGGGATCGCGCATCATCGGGCCAGGGCTGCTCTCGGAAGAATCGTACCGTGGTCTCATACCCGTGGAGGGCAAGACGCAACTGAGTTTCCTTGATGAGCGCCTTGGTCCACTGTACAACATCGTTGCTTGAGCGGGCCGCCTCGCGAATACCGGCTACGGATTTGGCCGCCTCTTCGTACTTCTGCTCATCTATCAGCGTCTCGACGTCTTTCCAGTTTTTGGATTCTGCCATGAGACCACCTTCCTGGCCCGACCCTCCGGTTCCCGCGCCCGCCGAGGCTGAGTGAGGGGCGCAACCGACTCCAAGGGCGCACATCAAGGTAACAACGACGAACGCATGCATGCTGACACCTACCAAGTAAAGGACCATAGGCACGCTCACTACGAAGCGCTGGTGAAGCACAATAAGCGTTCAGAAGGTTCAGAATGCACCCCCGATGAGCCTGATCGAGAGCTGTACACGGTGCACAGTGCGCAGATTATGGCGTGGCCAGCCTTCCGCCAAGGATGGATGAGTGGAGCGATGAAGTGCACTCCACTCTCCTGCCCCTACTGCTTCGTCCAGGGGAACGAGGTGCCTCGGAGGAGGGTACGACCGCCTTGGAATACTGGAGGATCACCATGCATCGTTGTGTTTTTCTGTTGCTCACTCTCTCCCTTTTCGACACCGTGCGGGCCGATGATGCCCTGCCCCTGTTCGCACTCCCAGACTACCCCGAGATCACCGCCGGGGGCAGCGCGGTCGCGCCCCTGGCCACGGGTGCCGTGGCGGTGCTTCTCAACCCTGCGGGTATGTCGGCAGGGGGGCACTCCGAAATCGCTCTCTCCATGGGATTCTTGTATCAGGATATCCGGCGCCACACCGGGGCGGTAGCGGTTCCGCTGCCATCGGCACGCGTGGGAGACCTGGTTCCCTGGGTCGGCCTGTCCGTCTCTTCTGTTTCGTATGGCTCCATGGAACGGCGAACCGGTCCATCCACCACGCCCGAAGGAACTTACGGCGCCGGTGACATACGGCTTGGCGCCGCCTTGGCTTCCTCCCCCTTCGACGGGTTTCATCTGGGCATAGGCGTCAGTTGGAGTGAGGCTCAGATCTCCGATATCACCGGCTCGGCCACCGCATTGGACGCGGGCGCCGTCTATTCTCTCTCCTCCCCTGCCCTCGATTTCGGTGCCTCGTGCATCAATCTTGCAACGCTGCACAGCGATGAGCGCCTGGGCGACCTGGCCCGCGCGGTGCAAGGAACGATGCGGTGGAAGACATTCCGAGGCCGCGTCCGAATAGCAGCGGGAGTCCGCCTAATCGGCGACGATGATCCCGAGGTTCTGTCAGGTGTCGAGTATGCCATTGGCGACCTTGCGCTCCGCGCGGGGCGTATCTTTGGCCATGACACCGCCGGATTCACTGCGGGAGTGGGGGCGACGGTGCGTGATCTGAACATCGCATACTCCTTCGAGGAACACGGGCTCGATCTCGGCTCTTCCCACCGCGTGGGCCTCACGTGGCGGCTGTGACGCCGGTAGCCCACACGGGCCACCCCCGGCCCTCTCGCCACGCGACACTCATCCGTCGCCTGAGGGTGACCCCCGCCGCGTGGGCGCTTCCGCTCAGCATCATTGCCCTGACGCCAAAGGCCCATGGCGCTGAAATCCTGGTCAAGTTCAGCGAGGCATCGGGGATTACGGCTCAGCTGTGGTCTGTTGACTCCCCCAGTGACCTATCGGCACTCCATCTGGCCGCAGGCGCCCGCACCTCGATCCCATTGGCCCGGCAGGCTCCCCAGGGAGACGATACGTTCCGGGCCCACGGGCTGGACAGGATCTCCCTCATTCGCACGGCCGACGGAGTATCCCAGGCGGATGCCGTGCGAGCGTATGTGCAGAGCGGGCTCGTGGAGTATGCGGTGCCGAATCATGCCTACCGTACAAGCCTCGCCGGGATGACGGGGACGGATTCGCTGGAGGCACAGCAGTGGGGCCTGGCGAAGATCCGCGCCCGGACGGGCTGGGCCGTGGAGCGGGGAAGCAGGGATGTCATCGTGGCCATCGTCGACACCGGTGTCGACTACCTCCATCCCGACCTGGCTGCCAATGTATGGGTCAATGCGGCCGAAGACCTGAACGGAAACCGCCGGTTCGATCCCTGGCCGGTTTCGGACGGAGGCGACCTGAACGGCGTCGATGATGACGGCAACGGCTTCGTTGATGACGTGATCGGCTGGGACTTCGCCGATGCCCCTGAGTTGCCGGGCACCGGCGACTGGCTCAATCGCGACAATGATCCCATGGACGAAGGCCCTTCGAGCCACGGCACCCATGTGGCCGGCATCGCGTGCGCCGTTGCCGACAATGGCATCGGGGTGGCAGGTGTCGCCCCGGGCTGCCGCGTCATGGCCTTGCGGGCCGGATTCGGCCCCCTGGGGTACCTGCAGGAGGACGATGTCTCCTCTGCCATCGTCTACGCGGCCCAGAACGGCGCTTCCGTGATCAACATGAGCTGGGGCGATGTGGTCGTGTCGCCCGTGATCAAGGATGTGCTCGCCTATGCCCATGCCCGTGGATGCGTG
>JAFGKV010000205.1 GCA_016928395.1 Candidatus Fermentibacterota bacterium
TCAGGTCGGCCCGCCAGACCTCGCCGCGCACGTCGAAGCTCTGGGAGCCTCCCACGCCGGCGATCTCCAGCTTACCCTTCACCTGCGCATCGTGTCGCCAGAAGGCCTTCAGGTACTTGCCGACCGCCAGCAGGCAGTAGCCGCCTTCCTGGGTCGAGAGGTAGTGGCGCGCCCCCAGAGCGGTATTCACCTCGTCAAAGAGCCGCATGGCCAGCTCATCATTGCCGCCGGCAGTGGCCAGTTCCAGGAGAATGGCCTTGTCACGCAGCGCCGACCCATAGGTGCCGCCCAGTTCGCGGTATTCGGAGATGTCAGTACCCGCATCTCGGAGCACCTCGGCCGCGGCCGCCTCCATGCCCGCTCGCTGATAGGCCCCGGCCAGGTACCACTTGGACACCGTGTCCAGAAGGTCAAGCCTTCCTTCCCGCATGAGGTTCATGGCGCCTACGGCCGGCTCGCCGGCCAAGGCGAGGAGGTAGAGCCGGTAGCACCGGGTTTTGTAGTCGCCGGCCTCGGCCGCGGCATGGCGCTTCTGGAACGTGAGCCACCGGGCGACCATGTCACTGGGTACGAAGTAGCCCAACGCCTTGGCCTCCAGCAGGAAATGCCCGGCATAGTTCGTGGCCCATTCCGCGGCGCTGCTGCCTCCCGGCCAGTAGGCGAAGCCGCCGTCGGCCGTCTGGAAGCGGCGCATGCGATCCACGACTTCATTTACATTGCGGTCAACGAGAGTCGCCACCTCGTGGCGGGTATGGGAGGGCTTGTCCAGGAAGGCCATGAAATCCTTCAGGAAGAGCTGCGGGAATACCGCGGAGACACTCTGCTCGATGCAGCCATAGGGGAATCGGATGAGCTGGGTCAGGCGATTCCCGAACCTGAGCCCGGGCATGGCCGCCATGCGCACCCCGGCGCGCCGCGTTCCCTCCAGGCCCAGAGCCGGCACCACGAAGTCGATTCGTTCGCCCGGTCTGATGCTGAACTCCTTGGCCTCATACATGTAGGGGTTCACCGGTCGCACGGCCAGCTCGGTCTCCACCCAGGCGGTGTGGGAGCCCGATTTGGCCTCGACGCGCACCGTGGCCACGCCTGCCGAGGCGGCAGCTCGCATGGAGAAGATCGCATCCTGTTCACCCTTGCCCGAGAAGCTCAAACGCTGCTCCGCAAGCCCATCCACCGCCAAAGGCCCGGTGGTGCGGACGGATACCGCTACCTCGCGTATGCCGTCATCCGTGGTGAAGACCGTGGCCGGGAGAGTAAAGGTCTCGCCGGGGCCGATGACCCGGGGAAGAGTCGGCAAGAGCACCAGCGGTTCCCGCACGGGTACGGTGCTCTCCGTTGACCCGTAGCGCGTCCCGTCGGACACGACAGCCATGATTCTCACCGATCCCATGTAGTTGGGCATGGTGAAGGTGAACGATGCACTGCCCCGGGTGTCCACGGACACCGGCCCCTGGAACATTGCCACCGGCTCGAACCTCTTGGCGCGAACGGGGCCCAATTGGCGTGTCCGGAAGTCGTCTTCGTCGCCGCCGACCTGGAATCGCTTCTCGATGTCGCCCCACAGCTTGCCGATCACATTGTCGAACATGTCGAAGCTAAAGACCGATAGCCGCTCCTTGGCGAAGAAGAAGGCCCATGGGTTGGGCGTCTTGAATGAGGTGAGGTCGAGCAAGCCCTCATCGACTACCGCTACCGTGGCGGTGGCTTTGGCGCCCCGGGGAACCCTGGCTACCACGGTGAACTCCTGGCGGGGCTTCAGCTCCGCGGGCGCCTCGATATCCACCGAGAGGCGCGTGCTGGGGTCTTCTATGCCGAGGGGAATGGTGCCGAATAGCCGCATGGGCCGGTCATTTGCCGTGCTCTCGTAGGGCTGGATCACCACCGCCGTGACATAGACATTGGGCAGCATATCCCGGGTGATCTCGACATTGAAAGGCGTGGTCGGTCCGGAGAGGGCGACCCATGAATGCTTCAGCACGCGGGCGCCTTTCTCCACCGTGACGAACATCGCGCCCTCGGAGGGCGTGCGCACCGTGACCGTGGCCCGCTCGCCCGGGAGGTAGGAAGCCTTGTCGCATTCCATCTGGAGGTGGGTGCCGGCCGCCATGGGCGCTCCCTCCTCGCCCCAATGGGATGCCCAGACGAAGTACCCGCTCTGGTGCCCCCCGGCGACATCCTCCAGCTCGATGAGCACCTGGCCCTCCATATCGGGGCTAATCGTGAACGCCACGGGTTCGTCTTTGGACGTGATGGTGAACGAGGTCACCAGGCCGGTGCTGGTGTCGGTCTTGAACTTCAGGGTCGATGAGTCGTCATCATAGTGCCACCACCAGTACTTGGAGCTGTGGTACACATTGACCTTGATCTCCCTGCCCGGCAGGGGAGTGCCGTGGCGATCCAGCGCGACCGCCGCCAGCTTGAGTTCGGCATTGACCTTCACGTAACGGGAGTCTGTCTCCTTGATGCCTACATAGGCGTCGTAGGGATCGATGAACACCGAATGCGCCTGGGTCGTGGGGCGCCCGCCCTTCTCAAAGACCCGGGCCGTGAGCACGGCGCCCACGGCCGAGGGGGCTTCGGAAAACGCCGGAATGCTCCACGTGAAGCTCGCCGTCCCGTCAGCCTCCAGTTTCGCATCGAAGATCTCAAGGTCATCAGGTTCAAACCGTCGGGTCGGCGTGGAGAATCGGAAGTCGCCGAACTTCGTGAAACGTTTCTGCGTGCTCATGTAGCGCGAGGACACGGTGGCATTGAGACCGGCGGCCGGCGCGCCGAAGAGGTAGGATGACTGCAGGCGAACGTTCACCGTGCGGTCGGCGGGGCCCAGGGAATCCTTCGGGACCTGGATGGCGACCTTCAGGCGGTTCGGTACCACTGTCTCGATCCTCAGCCTGTGGCGGGCGAGAAGGATGGCTCCGTTGTAGAATTCGGCGTACCAGTTTCCTGTGGGATCAGTCTCGGCAGTGGTGTAGGAGAACCCGAAGTGACCATTGACGCCGTCCCGGTTCACCACCTCTGACACAAGCTGGTTCTTGGGATTGAGGATCTTCATGGTCAGCGGGCTGCCCGAGGGGAACGTGTTGCTTTCGTCGCGAATGATGGCCGAGAGATAGACGGTATCACCAGGGCGATGGACACCGCGGTCCGCATAGACGAAGGCCCGCGTCTTCTGGGCGGTGCCGGCTTCGCCCCCGATATCGAAGGAGCCCAAGTTCAGGGCGCTCTCGCCGAATTTGAGGGCGGTGCTCTGACCACTCCACTCGCCCAGCAGATAGAAGCCTCCGGTGGAGTCGAATGATGCAATACCTGAGGCATCGGTCACGTGGGTCTCCAGGGGCTGGTTCTGGTAGGAAAACAGCGTCACCTTCACGCCAGGCAAAGGCTTGGCATCGCCCAAGTGGGTGGAGGCGACGAGCATCCGTTCGCCTTCCCGTTTGGCGATGAGGCCGATGTCCGTCATGATGACCGGCTTGGTAATGGTGCCGTTGCTGTAGTAGTAGCCCCTGCTGCAGGGATTGTCCCACGGTATGTACCCCTCGGTCTGGCCGCAGGTATAGAGCACGTCTTCCTGGCGTATGGAGAGTTCCACCAGGAAGAGCCCGCGCTGGTGCTTTTCCATGAGGCGCGACAGGTCGAGGGTGCTCTGGATCCATCTATTGCGGATCGTGCCGATCTCCAGGGTTTCGGCCGCCACGGTGACCCCGACCCGGTTCAGGTCGCCCCAGAACTCACCACGGTTCTTGCCCGAGGTCAGGTCAAAATCCTGGAGGAACTGCCCCAGGTTGGACTCGAATACCTGCATGACGTTGACCCGCACCCTGCGGACATTGATCGTGCGGAACCCGATGGCGCGCTCTCCCTCGGACGGCAGGAAGGCGCCGGTCTGTGAGAAGGCGACCTGGGGGGGCTGATCGCCGAACAGTATCTCGCGGACATAGTTCTCCCGCAGGGTGGCATCCCACCGGCTCGTGATGCCCCGGCGTACCGCCAAGGTGTATCGGGTATCGCGGTCGAACGGCCCGGCGATATGGAGGGTCTTACCCACCACGGTAATCTTGGTCTTGACGTAGGGCTCGACCGTGACATAGGCCGATGCGTCTTGGGTGGTGGAGAGTGGGTCAACGAAGTGCACGCTGATCCGCGGTTCGCGTTCATCGGCGCTGGTGGTGACCTCGGTGATGCCCAGTTCGCCCGCGGGGCGCAGTTCGGTCGAGTAGAGGTAATCTTCTTCGAGCGCAAACTGCCTCGCCGGTATGCGGAGGGAGAATGCCTGCACCTTGTCCGTTCGCTGAACGGTTGCCGAGCGGAACGTGAACGACCTGGGCCCCCCCTTCCAGGCCAGGGAAAGTGCCGCATCGTCGCGCTGGAGGCGCCCGTGGGCGTTCAGATCTTCCAGGCTCACGCTGTCGCTGAACTCCACGCTGCCGACCAAGACCACCTCCCGGGGATCACCTTCGTGGACCAGCTCGAATGCGCCGCGGAGAGAGATGATGCGGTTGGGCGCCACGGTGAACTCGACGCGGAGCGGGCCGGCATCGTCGGCCCGGGGGAGGAGTGCGCGCACATTGATGACCCCGGTGTGCCGTGTCCCCGGAACGAGGGGCTTCTGGGGATGGAATAGAAGCGTCCGCTCATTGAGCCATGAGGCCGTGCCGGGAATAGGGGGGGAGAAGGAGAAGGCAGAGGTCAAAGCGTTCGGGTCGGTTTCGCGATGCTCGAAGGCGCCGGTGAGCCGAACGGTGACCGGTCCCATGCGGGAGATGGAGCCGCTGGTGACCTGGCTGATGAGGCGGGCATTGCCAGCGATGTCGCCCACAGGGGCAGGGGTCCGATCGGGGCCGCCGCAGCCGCTGGCCAGCAGGATGGCGGCCAACGCCGCCGTGAATACCGTGGGAAACCTGCCGTGCATGGAGCTGACGGCCCGGCATTGTACCCTATGCATACTCCCTCCCTTGTAAAGCGCGAACCGGATCAACGGTCTTTGTGGGGAAACAGGGGCTAGGCTATGCGGAAGTCTGGCCCGAGACAAGGGTTTCCCTCGGGGGACAGGGCAAGCTCGTTTCGCGAGCAGGGTTCAGGGTTGGAGGGTTCAGTCGAGCCTCTGAGGGCATGTGCACTCAGATTTCTGGGGTTGGGAGTACACCGCATCGCCCGTACGCGTTGCGCAGCTTCCGCGTAGGAGCCCCGCATCCAGCGGTGCGAGGGCAACCGGCTTTGGCCGCGACAGTCCGCGCATGTCGGGCCTGAAGGCCCTCCTACACCGCCCGTGCACCCCTGGTCGCCCGCGGGGGGGCGGGGGTCGGTATCGGTATCGTTATCGCCATCGTTGTCGTAAGCGTGATGGACGAGCTGGCCTTTGAACACGGAATGATGGAACAATGGAATGATGGATGATTGGAGGAATGAATGGGCCGACTGGATTCTGAATACCGCGCAAGCCCGACTGCTGGCCTCGCTTCGCTCGCAGGCTCCAGGGTTGGAGGGTCAGGAGTCGGGCCAGACTGCCTACTGCCGACTGATCGTATCCTCCGTCATTGCCCGACTCGATCGGGCAATCCAGGCCGAGTTTCTGGATCGCCCGGCTGAACCGGGTGATGACTCTCTGCCTCCCGGTCACCTACTCCGCGTGGGACCTACCCGGCATCGTTGGCGAGAATGCTGGGGTGGCTCTGCGTGAAGTTGCAGGTGAGAACCCTGTGGCGCGGTCTGAGGCCTGGCTTCGGCGCCGCGATTCTTGGGCATTGCGGTGCGACATGGTTCAACCGTACGTTGAACGTCTCCTCAGCTCAGAGGTGAGTCCCTGTGTGGCGCGTGCCCGGGCGCAGATACCGCCGGAAGCGTATGGGGTAGGCCTGAACGTGTTGGAACCAACGCCACTCCCGGATACGGATCTTGTTGACGCGGCAAATCGTGGCGACGCCGCGGCCATGCGCGCGCTGTACTTCCGCTATCGTGACTGGGTGTATGGCCAGGCCATTCGAATGGTGGGTACCCACGACGATGCCATCGACGTCGTACAGGAGGCGTTCATCTACTTCTTCGGGAAGTTCCCCCGGCTCACGCTCACCAGCCAGATCAAGACCTTTCTCTATCCTGTCGTCCGCAACCTGTCCCTGAACGTCTTGACGGCGCGCAGGAAGGTTGTCTCTCTTGGCGGTCACGATGTGGAGAAAATCCCCAATGGGCGGTCTTCGGGCTCCAACCGCCACGAGTTCGATGATCTGATCAAGGGTCTGGGCGAGGATGAGCAGGAGATCCTTATCCTTCGGTTTGTCGAGGAGTTCTCTCTCAAGGAGATCGCCGAGACGCTCTCCATCCCCCTCGGCACGGTGAAATCCCGCCTCCACCGCGCCCTCGCTCACGTCCGGCCACTACTCACAGGGCAGTAGCGAGGGGTTACCGGGTTCAGGGTTCGACTCGCTCCGCGAGCAGCTTCCGGGGTTCAGGGTTCAGTGCGGCCTCTGAGGACGCCGGGCTCCCTCAGAATTCTCAGGGTTGAGAGTACAGCCGGCAGTTGGCTATTGGCTATCGGCTGTCAGCTATCGGCTATCGGCCCTCAGCTATCAGGCCCGCCCAGCGCTACGAGAAACCGTTGCCGTGGTAGGGGCGATCGTCCCTGGTCGCCCGCCGCCGGATCGGGGTCGGTATCGCTATCGTTGTCGTTATCGCAATCGTTTCCCGTGTCGTCATCGACGAGCCGGGTCAGTCGAGTACGAGTTTCGCATGTTCTCCCAAACAAGTGGGGGGCCCGGGCTCGCCCGGACGATACATAGCGCAACTTCCACGCTTCCCCCCGTCATTGCCCGACTCGTTCGGGCAATCCAGGCCGACGCA
>JAFGKV010000206.1 GCA_016928395.1 Candidatus Fermentibacterota bacterium
CCCCCGGCCAGCGAGGGGAAACACGGCCTGGATTGCCCGATCGCGTCGGGCAATGACAGAGGCGGAAGGCAGTGCAACGTCACTCCTATCTCCTATCTCCTCACTCCTATCTCCTCACTCCTCACTCCTCTCTCCTCACTCCTCACTCCTCACTCCTCACTCCTCTCTCCTCACTCCAGAGAGAGCGAAGCAAGGCGACCTCCGGCGTGGGTGACGCGTGGGACCCATCCCGGTGTTCTTGGAAGGGAATGTCGATATCTCATCATGATGCGCCCTTGAGGATCTCTGCCTTGGTGCGCCATGATGTCGTTCGGTGAACATCACACACCAACTCAGGGTAACACTGCCATACGCACCCGGTAGCACATGAAGAGGAGAGTCATTCCATGAACGGCATGAGAGTTTCCCTTGTCGCTTGTCTCGCATTCATCTCGCTGGCGCTGGGCGCCACTCACGCCTACCCCATCCGTGGCTTCGTGGTGGACGCCACCTCCGGAGAACCGCTTCCGGTGGCCAATGTCTGGTTGGAGGGCACATCCCGCGGCACCGCGGCGAATCTCGACGGCTACTTCGTTATCAATGAC
The DNA here is from genome assembly GCA_016928395.1 of Candidatus Fermentibacterota bacterium. Classification (GTDB taxonomy): domain Bacteria; phylum JAFGKV01; class JAFGKV01; order JAFGKV01; family JAFGKV01; genus JAFGKV01. The sequence continues at coordinate 585 of JAFGKV010000206.1, forward strand.
CTGGAGCCGGGCCGGCATACCCTTCAGGTCTCCTATGTCGGCTACCACACGGCACGCACACCCGTGGAAGTCACCACGATCCTGATGGAGCCCATCAGGATTGAACTGCTCCCCGAGGCCGTGCAACTCGATGCGGTGGAGATCGTGGCCGAGGAGGAAAGCGCAGCCGAAGAGAGGATCAGCCCGCGGGTTTCCACCGTGCCGGTGGATGGATTGACTATCCGCTCGATGCCTTCCCTCATGGCGGAAATGGATATCCTTCGGGCCGTGCAGACCATCCCCGGCGTCAAGGCATCTTCCGACCTCAGCAGCGCGCCGTACATCCGGGGAGGAAGCCCTGACCAGACCCTCATTCTCATGGATCACAACGTCGTATACAACCCCTCCCACCTCTTCGGGCTGTTCAGCACATTCAACGCCGATGCGGTGAAGCGCCTCGAACTCATCAAGGGCGGGTTCCCCGCGGAGTATGGAGGCCGTAGCGGCAGCGTCTTGGATGTCATCACCAATGAGGGAAACCGCCGACAGGCCAAGGGTCTGTTCTCCGTCGGCGTCATCTCGGCCCGTGGCGCCTTGGAGGGGCCCTTACCCCAGGGCCGCGGGTCGTATGCGGTCTCCGCCCGCCGGACCTACTTCGAACCGATCCTGGAGGCGCTGCGCAAGGCATACGATACCGATATCCCCGACTATCACTTTTACGATGCCAACGGCAAGCTTAACTTCGACATCTCACCCAAAACTACCCTCACGGTGGCTGGCTACTTGGGCAATGACCTCATGACCGCGGAATTCGGGGACCCGGATGAACGGCTTGGTATCACGATGGCCTGGGGCAATCGTTCCGTCACCAGCAGGCTGCGTCACGTGCTGTCGCAGAACCTGTTCCTCTCCATGGGGGCCGGAGTCAGCCGCTATCGCTCCAGGTGGTCATTCGACTCCGACGGCGTCATGCTGGAGGAGGCGAGAAACACTTTGCTGGACTACTCATTCAAGGCCGATCTGGAGATGCTGGGCCGTGAGAAACACCGGGTGAAAGCCGGGATCAGCGTGAACGACTACATCATAAACTTCGTGGACAAGGCTGAGGACGTGACCTGGGTGGACGTCGACACCTCTACGGTCAATGTCGCGGCGTATGTCCAGGACACGTGGCGAGTGAGCCCTCTGCTGGAGATCCAGCCCGGCCTCCGCGCCTACTACCACCACGCGGGCAAGCATGCTCGCGTGGATCCGCGGCTATCCCTGGTGTATCACCACGGTCCAAAGATGCGCGTCAAGCTCTCCGCCGGCCGCTACACCCAGTGGATCAATGTCATCACCTTTGGCGAAGGGTTCAGCAACTTTGACATATGGCTGCCGGTGGATGGCTCGATGAAGCCGACGCACACGACCCAGACGGTCGTGGGCTTCGAGTATGACCCCACGCCCGAACTCCAGTTCACCACCGAGGCCTACTATACCGACATGAAGAACCTGACAACTTTCGACATGCTCACTGACGAGGGAGAGGTGGGGGCGGACGCCTTTGTCACCGGCAAGGGCTTCGCCTACGGCCTGGAGTGGATGCTGCGCCGCAATGTCGGTCGAACCACGGGCTGGATCGGCTACTCCCTGTCGTGGACGAAGCGCCGGTTTCCCCATACCTATGTGAACAACGGCGACTGGTTCTATCCCCGGTGGGATCGCCGGCACGACTTCATAGTAGTAGCCAACCGCGCTCTCAGCAGCCGGTGGGACCTGTCCACATCCTGGCGCTACAACACCGGCCAGGGATTCACCCAGGCCCTGGGCATGTACACGGTCAGGGAGCCCGGTGTGCCGCCGGACTGGATGTTCGGTGACGGGCGCGTGGTTCTGCCGGGCTCAATGAACAACTACCGCTTCCCGGCAGACCATCGGCTCGACATCACGGCAAGCTACAAACACAAGATGTTCGGCCTTCCCGCCAAGCTCAATCTGAGTGTGTACAATGTCTACAGCCGCCGCAGTCATTGGATCAGGTACTACGACACTGAAGAGAATCCGGTGGACGTCACCGATGTCAAGCTCTTGCCCATCGTTCCGCTCCTCTCCTACGAAGTGAGGTTCTAGCCGTGAAGAGAAGTGTCAAACCCGTCCGAATCACCTTGTCGGTGCTCTCACCGCTGCTGGCTCTGCTACTCATGCCCGGTTGCGATTCGACACCCACCGAAGTCGACAACTACGATCCGGAGCCGGTCCTCACCGCCTACCTCGTTCGCGGCGAACCGGTGCGTGAAATCTACCTGCAGCGGGTCGCTCCGGTGACAGGGTTCTATGACCCCCAGGATCATGGCATTGTCGGGGCGGAGCTGTTCCTCGCAAGGCTCGATATGCTGCCCGACACCCTCCGTTTCCATGACGATCCAGAGGAACGCGGCCACTACCTCCCGGACGACACCACATGGGTGCCTGAAGGCAAGGCTCGCTATCGCATTGAGGCTCGGTTCGGCGGTGAGCAGGTGTGGGCCGAAACCGTCGTGCCCGACAGCTTTGACCTGACCGTGCTCCCCAGGCCAATCGCGGGGGACACGCTGACGCGCGAAGACGATAACATCTTCTTGCAGTGGACCGCGTCAGACAGCGCCGGAGGGTACACGTTCAACATCATGTCGCTGGCTGATGAAGACTCGTTGGTTCCTCTTGATCCCGACTATGATCCCGAGGATGCCGACGAGGATTCGCTGGGCAGAAGCGGCGGGTGGATGATGCGTGAGGATCAGCGCACGCTCACCATCCCGTGGATCATGTTCTACTGGTCCGGCCCGTACCGCATGTCCGTGATGGCGGTGACAAAGGACTACTATGACTACTCATTCGCGTGGTTGAGGATTATGAGCGGCAGCGAGGTCACGCTTCCCACCAACATTCACGGCGGCATCGGCATCTTCGCCGGTCTTTCCCGGCATCAGTTCGAGTTCTACATGAAACCCACCGACGAGTGAGCGGCAGGAAGGAAGGGTGGATGGCCTGTGCGGGGCTGCGAGGAGACGGCGACCTCCTCGCGGAGCGGGCCGGACGGCTCGTTACTACCCCCCTCGAACCTGGAGCGCGCCCCCATAGGCCTTGAGGCGGCGAACCTTGCCGTCAGCGAATCTGACGTCAACCTGGAGGTTTCGGCCTTCTCCGTGTCGACCCACGACCATGCCGGTGCCCCATTCGGGATGATCCACCAGCTTGCCCATGGCCAGTATGCCGCCGACGGGAAGCTGTGAGGTCTCGTAGTCCAGCACGGCCTCGCCGGGTTCCGTGGGGCCGGGAGGAACCGGCCGTGCCTGACGCGCGAAGTGCGACGGTCGAATCCGGGGAGAAACACGCCTGCCACCTCTGTTCTCCACACATTCAGGTGGGAGCTCCGCCAGAAACCGTGAAGCGCGCCCTCCCCCCATGGCGAACCCCCCCTGATACCGGAACCGCGCCCATGTGAGGAACAATCGCTCTTGTGCCCGGGTCATGCCGACATACAGCAGGCGCCGTTCCTCTTCCAGCTCCTCCGGGCTCCCCAGGCTCCGATGCCACGGCAACAGGCCGTCTTCCAGGCCGACCACGTAGACCACGGGAAACTCCAGCCCCTTGGCGCAGTGAAGCGTCATCATCGTGACCATGCTCCCGCCCAACTCCGTCTCATCGATATCCGTGATCAGGGCGACTTCCTCCAGAAAAGCACGGAGCGAATCGTCACCTTCGGGCGCGGTGTAGGTCGCGGTGGCCGTCAGGAACTCCTGGATGTTCTCCGCCCTGCCCTCGGCCTCAACTGTATGTTCTTTGCTGTACAGCTCGATGAGACTCAGTTCACGCTCCAGCGTCGCCACCAGTTCCCCCACCGGAACACGCTCCCGGAGCGCCTCCAGCGTTCGAAACAGGTCAGCCAGCGTCTTGAGGCCGCGCTGCGCCTTGCCGGCGATATCTCCCGCATCGTCAGAGCGCAGCAGGGCTTCGTACAGGGAGATTCCTCGGCTTACCGCAAACTGGCGAAGGGTCTCGCGGGTCTTGTCGCCGACGCCCCGGGGCGGGACGTTGAGGATCCTGAGCAGACTGATCTCGTCGCGGGGATTGGCGACGATCCTCAGATAGGCCAAGAGGTCCTTGATTTCCTTGCGTTCGTAGAAGCGGATGCCGCCAACGATGCGGTACGGAATGCCCGCGCGGCGGAATGCTTCTTCCAGAGCCCTCGATTGGGCATTAATCCGGTAGAGCACGGCCTGGGCGCCAAAGGGCAATCCCTTGGTGGCCAGATCAGCAACGCGCACCGCCACCTGGTATGCCTCGTCCTGCTCGTCCATGCAGTCGACCACCATGACCGGGGCGCCGGGCTCGCGGTCGGTCCACAGCTTCTTCTCCTTGCGGCTTTGGTTGTTGGCCACCACGGAAGATGCCGCATGGAGGATGCTGGCGGTGGACCGGTAGTTCTGCTCCAACCACACGGTACGGGCATCGGGAAAATCACTCTCGAATCCCAGTATGTTGCGGACTTGGGCGCCTCGCCACCGGTAGATGCTCTGATCATCGTCTCCCACGACGCAGATATTGCGGCGCTCGCCTACGAGGCCTTTGAGCAGTACGTACTGGGCATGATTGGTGTCTTGGTACTCGTCCACAAGAATGTGGTCAAATCGGCGGCGATAGACCTCCTGGATATCGGGCCGCTCTGAAAAGAGCCGAATGGGCAGAATCAGAAGATCATCGAAGTCGGCCGCATTATTGTCGCGGAGACCGCTCTCGTAACGCTCATACACATCGGCCACCGCGAATTCATACGGGCCTCGGGCGCGCGAGCGATACCGGGAGGGGCTCACCAGATCGTTCTTGGCCCGGGAGATGGAACTTCTGATCTGCTGCGGAGGATGCTGTGAGGCCGAGACCCCGACCTCCTCGCACACCCGCTTCACCAGCCGCAGCGAGTCGTCGGAATCAAAGATCGTGAAATCGGTGCGAAGACCGATGGTGTCGAGGTGACGCCTGAGAATCCGGGCGAACAGTGAGTGAAACGTACCCACCCACATCCTGGCCGCAGAGTCGCCCAGAAGGCCGATGAGCCGCTCTTTCATCTCGCCCGCGGCCTTGTTCGTGAAGGTGACCGCCAAAATGCACTCCGGGGGCACGTGCGCGTACCCGACGAGGTACGCGATGCGGAAGGTGAGGACCCGGGTCTTGCCGCTTCCGGCGCCGGCCAGCACCAGCAGAGGCCCGTCTCCATAGGTGACGGCCTCCAGCTGTGGCGGATTCAGGGCACGGCGGAGTGACGCCAGGAACGTGTCGGATCCGGTCACGTCTTCACTCCACCCGCCGCGAGGTCAGGCCTGCACAGTGGGTTCCTCTCGACAGCTTCCCATGACACGGGAGACGGGGCGCCTGAGATCGGTATCGCGCCGCGCATGTTCCGGCTGTCAGTACGCCTTTGCGAACAAGACGCGCGTTCGAGAGGGCTTCCCCGAGAGGATACAGCGGCCATCCTCTTCGTCGCCGTCCAAGGGTATGAGACGCACGGTAGCCTTCGTACGTTCCTTGATCTCGGCCTCCACCTCGGGGTCGCCCGACCAGTGCGCCCAGACAAAGGCGGAGCCGTCGCGGAAGATCTCCTCGAACTCCTCCCAGGAGTCGACACTGTGGGTGTTCTGGTCACGGAACGACCGTGCCCGCTCCAAGAGGTCGCGCTGCATGGCCTCGGCGGTCTGCTGGATATGATCGGCGAGGCCTTCCATGGGAGCCGTGGTCTTCGGCTTGGTGTCGCGTCGGACTACCGTCACCTGACCCTGCGCCAGGTCTCGTGGCCCGATCTCGATCCGGATGGGCACTCCTCGCAGCTCCCACTCGGTGAACTTGCGGCCTGGCTTGGCGGTATCGCGATCGTCAACCACGGTACGCCATGCCTTGGGGAACTGCCGGGCGGCGGCGTGGGCCGCCTCCAAAACCGCTGTCCGTTCCTCATCGCTCCTGTAGATGGGCACGATCACCGCCAACTGAGGTGCAAGCCGAGGCGGGATGACCAACCCGTCATCATCGCTGTGGGTCATCACCAGGCCACCCACCAGGCGCGTTGAGACGCCCCAACTCGTGGCCCACACGTATTCCTGAACCCCTTCCGGTGAGAGGTACGTCACATCGAAAGCCTTGGCAAAGTTCTGGCCCAAATCGTGGCTCGTGCCCGCCTGCAGCGATTTCCCATCCTGCATCAAAGCTTCAATGCAGTAGGTTACCAAAGCGCCGGGGAACTTCTCGGCATCGGTCTTGCGGCCCACGTGCACGGGCATGGCCATGTACTCTTCGGCGAATTGGCGGTAAACATCCAGCATCTGCAGCGCTTCACGATGGGAGTCTTCGTGGGTGGCATGGGCGGTGTGCCCCTCCTGCCACAAAAACTCGGTGGTGCGCAGGAACAATCTGGTCCGCATCTCCCACCGCACGACATTGGCCCATTGGTTTATCAGCAGCGGAAGGTCGCGGTATGAACGAATCCACTTGCGATACATGCTCCAGATGATGGTCTCGCTGGTAGGCCTTATGTAGAGGGGCTCCTCCAGGGGCTTGCCGCCGCCCATGGTGACCACCGCGCACTCGGGCGAAAAGCCCTCGACGTGCTCAGCCTCCTTGCGCATGAAGCTCTCTGGGATCAGCAGGGGGAAATAGGCATTGGAGTGGCCCGTATCCTTGAAGAGCCCATCCAATCCCGACTGCATCTTCTCCCAGATGCCATACCCATTGGGGCGAATAACCATGCACCCCTTGACCGGCGCATAGTCAGCCAGTTCCGCATTGAGGACGACGTCCACATACCACTGGGCGTAGTCCTCGCTCCGAGGAGTGATGACGCGTGCCACTCCAACCTCCCGCCATGGATCAAACCACCGGGCCGCCGTGGGTCATGGCCTGCGTGCCACGGCCCAGGTGGTACCAGAGGTGACTAGAACAAAGTGTAGATAAACGGTGCCAGGGCAGAGCCTTCGGTGAAGATGATGAGAAGACTCATGAGAAGAAGCACCAAGACAATGGGGCCAAGCCACCACTTCTTGCGAACCTTGAGAAAATCCCAGAACTCAGCGAAGATGCTGAGCTTTCCCGGCTGTGCCATGGATGGCTCCTTTCGGACATGCGACCGCCCTCAACGCCTGGTCGCGCGAGGCAGCCTCTCTTCAGTCTAGTTCAAACCTAGTGCGCCAGTCGTCAGCCTCTTTCATGGGTTCCATGTCGGTCTTGTTCAGGATGAAGCTTCCCATGACGAGGTGATCCATGTGGGTACGCATGAAATCCACGAAGGCCTCGTCCGGCGTGCACACGATGGGCTCCCCGCGGACATTGAAACTCGTATTGATGATCACCGGGCAGCCCGTCCGCTGCCGGAAAGTATTGATCAGGTCGTAGTAGAGCGGATTCTCGTGTCGGTTGATGGTCTGGATTCGGGCCGAACCATCCACATGCGTCACCGCCGGTATGGTCCGGTGGTCCTCGCGAACCTGGGCCACCAGCAGCATGTAGGGGCTGGGTCGATCCAGCTCGAAATACTGGCTGACATACTCCTCAAGAACCGTGGGGGCGAAGGGGCGGAAGCTCTCGCGGAACTTGATGGCCAGATTCACCTTATCACGATTCTCTCCATTGCGCGCATCGGCAATGATGGATCGGGCGCCCAGGGCGCGGGGGCCATACTCCATACGACCCTGGAACCATCCGACAACCTTCTGGGCCTCAATGAGCTTGGAGGTCTGCTCCAGCAGGTCGTTTCGGCTATACTTGGTGAACTCGATCTTGGTGCTGGTTCGATACCGTTGGGCATCCTCACATACGGCAAACGAGACAGGCTGTCCGGTGAGATAGCGTTCGATCTCGTCGTCGCTGAACTCTGGCCCCAGGAACGCATTCTCCCAGTTGCCGTTTCGGGGGTTTCCTAGCAGTGTGTGATAAATGAATCCCGCTGCACCCAGCGCACCTCCGGCATCGCCCGCCGCCGGCTGCACGAAGAGATCCTTGAACGGAGTCTCACGGATGATGCGGCCATTGGCCACGCAGTTCAACGCCACGCCGCCCGCCATGCAGAGGTACTGCTGACCGGTCACGGCATGAAGGTGACGCGCCATCCGCAGCACGATCTCCTCCGTAACCTTCTGCACGCTCATGGCGATATCTTTGTGATGCTGTTCAAGTTTGGACTCGGCCTTCCGGGGAGGATAACCGAAAAAGCCAGCGAATGCCTTGTTGGTCATGGTGAGACCATGGTCATACGAGAAGTACTTCATGTTCAGGCGGAACGACCCATCCTCACGAACACAGACCATGTCACCCATGATCTTGTCGTAGAAGACCGGTCTGCCGTATGGCGCCAGGCCCATGACTTTGTACTCTGCCGAGTTGACCTTAAACCCCAGATAACTGGTGAACGCGGAATAGAGCAGGCCCAGGGAATGGGGAAACTTGATCTCGTGGAAGATCTTGATGTCGCTTCCCTTGCCCTCGCCCAAGGTCGCCGTCGCCCATTCACCCACACCATCGACGGTAAGAATCGCCGCTTCTTCAAACGGGCTGTAGAGAAACGCGCTGGCCGCATGGCTCTGGTGATGCTCGGTGAAGATGACCTGTCCGTGATAATCCAGTTCTTTGTGAATGAGCTGCCGCATCCAGAGCTTCTTGCGCAACCACAGAGGAAGGGCCTTGGTGAAGGAGGCGAAGCTCTGGGGAAACGTTGCCAGATAGGTCATGATGATTCGTTCGAACTTTATAAACGGCTTGTCGTAGAATCCGACATAGTCAAGATCCTTGGTCGTGATGCCGCCCTGTTTCAGGCAGTAGGCGATGGCATTGGTGGGAAACTCATGGTCATGCCGCACCCTCGTGAAGCGCTCTTCATGGGCGGCGGCAACCAGCTTCCCGTCCTGAATGAGGCAGGCGGCCGAATCGTGATAAAAGCAACTGATGCCGAGGATGTTCATGCGCGCGCTCCGGTGCGGGGCTAGAATTGCTTGAAGTAGGCCGTTATCTCCGTGGGGGAGGGCTCCTTGGGGGCATAGAAGGTCGATGCGGGATCAGGGAATCTCTTGGCCAGCGGATCGGCCTTTCCCAATGCCAGGACCAACCTCCCGGGGCCAAAGACACACAGATACGAAAGCGTCATGACCAACTGGGTCTGGAATCGCCCGAACGTGTGACCGAAACGTTTCCAATAGTGCCAGAGGGTACTCAAGGTTGTGCGCAACGGGGAACCCCTGTATTCTGGTGAATGGGCTTGGATCGAGGGAAACGTTTCATGTTATCGTCTTCTTCGCATCGCGTCAACCCGCCAATCCGTGGCCGGTCATTGAGTGAGGAGAAGTAACGATCGACACCACCGCCAATCGCTCAACAGTCGGATGCTCCTTTATCCTTCTGGAGTTCCCCGAAGGCTGGCCACTACCAGCTCCACCGTATGGGGGCCGGCGCGGCGTTTGAACAGCAAGACCTCCCCCCCCGCCGAGATCAGGACCACGGCAGGAGCACGGCCCCGGTCCAGTTCCAACGCCGCCCAGAGAGCGCCTCGGGAGTCGTTCCATAGGGTTGCCCGGGTCGTGTCGGCTGAAGTCACTATCATGGTCACCACGCCCAGGGCCTCCAGCTCCGCCTCACTGCTCACGAGCGCCGGCCTGAGGCGTTCCGACAGCTCGCTTCCTGGTTCCACCGCGACGATGAGGACCGGGCGGCCACCGCGGATAAAGCTGTCCAGCGTGACCTCCGCACCGAGGCTGTCGCGGAGCACGATGCTCTCCAGGACCGGCGCAGGGCTCTCCACCAGGTCACGCCGGTCCATCTCTGCGAAGGGGATCGTAAGATTCTCGGTGAGGGTCAGGAGAGTGTCGACACTCAGAGTGACCTCGCGGCACCAGATCCGGGGCTCCCCCCGGGCATTGCGGACGCCGGCGGTAACGAGATACTCACCCGGCGGCGCGCTGATGAGAATCGACGTGTCGGTGGGCTCGGCGAAGACCCGATGGACAGGCGCTTCCACCGGCCTCCACGCGCCCTCCCTCCAGCGGGAGAGGCCGAGCTGTTCGGTGTTCCTCAAAGGTTGCCCGTCCTCCGTGAGTCGAAGCTCCAGACGTGCCAGGGTCTGGGCTGTCTCGGCCTTGGGAGAATCAAGCCCTGGATGGTGGACCCGGCGCCAGCCCGCGCCGTCCCACGCCTCGACTCCCTTCGCCGCATGGCACAGCCGCGCGGCGATCCCCACCGTGCGGAGGCTTGCCACCGCCAGGGATGCCCACTCTTCGGCGCTGCCCCATCCGCGGCGGAAGGTACCCTCCGGTGGTGAGGGCGGCCCGAGGGCATCGGCTCGCGTCTTTTCGATGATTCGATCTCGAAGCAGCGAAAGCACCAGGGGCACATCGTGCTCGAAGTCGCCCCTGCATGCATCGCGAAAGGTGGCCCACAGGTCGGTGCGCCAGTCGGTCACCATGTCGTAGTGGCCGGCGCGGGGGTGAAGGATGAAGGCGCGCAGCGTGTCCTCGGAGACAGCATAGTCCGGCCGATATGCCATGGCCCGGCTGCATCCCTGAACATGGGCCAGGATGGTGGCCTCGTCGATCTCCATGAGATCCAGGTCCCGCAGTTCACCCAGGAGCCACACTCCGCGCTCCTGCTCGATGCCGCCGAGCTTCTCCAAAGCCGATTCCCACACGGGACGGTTGAATCCCGCCCGGGCCAGGAGGCTGTCGGGTGCAACCGCGGTCCCAACCAACGCCAGGATGAGGGGGATCACGGCCGGCCTCGCAACCACAGAAACCCCGAGGGGGCAGAAGGTTTCGCCGGTGTTCCCTCCACGACGGCGACGCTCTCGATCCCTGCACGGACAAGGCGCCAGAATCCCGTACTGTCGTCTCCAACGGTCACAAGATAGGTGCCGGGACCCACCACGAAGCGGGTCGGCCCGTGCCCCTTCGTCGTGAGCTCCGCCACCGGCCGGAAGGCGCCGAAGTTGAACACCGACACCGCAGCGGTCCATGAATCGTTGTCGGGAGGATGCACAGCCACCGTACATGGCGCGGCATACACGGCAGTGGAGTTGATCAGGGAGTAGCGATCCGTGGCCTTGTAGACATCGTCACCGCTCCATCTGCCATAGCAGAGGGAGTAGACCGCCGCCGCATCCTTGGCGGGCTCACTGAACCAGGCTTGATCCAGCCTCGGTGCAAACTCGCCCGCACCCAGATAGTGCCAGGCCCCGTCGACCCACACCTCGGCCCAGGCATGGTTGTTGTCGGTCATGCGCCACCACGGGGTCCAGCACTGGCGGGCAGGGAGGCACACGGCCCGGGCCGCGGCGATGAACGCGATGGTCATCTCCTCGCAGCGCCCGATGCCCCGCCGCACCGTGGTCACCGGCCCCTGGTCCCGGGCTTCGGTGACCACGAATCCGATTCGGTCGTCCAGCCAACGGTTGACGGCCAGAGCGGCCTCGGTCATGGTCGAGCAGTTCTTCACGACCGGGAAGAGCTCATCGAAGAAGAAGGGACGCCAGGCCTGAATGCGTTCCTGGCTCACCCTGTGGGGCAGGACATAGTGCAGGAACAGCTCACCCGGAACCTCACGCCCCCAGTGCAGTGAATCCCGCGCCAAGGCCGCCCAGCGAAGGTCTTCTCTCAGCGTCGCCGCATCGATGACCCCAAGGTCGCGGTAGGGCAGGTTGGCTACTAGGAAGCTCGCCTCTTCCATGAGAGAATCCTCGACCGCAGCCAGGAACTCCTCCAGCTCGCCTCCGTTCCTCCCCGCCAGGCGCCAGCTCTCGGCGACGCCTTCACTGTACGCGTCAGGCACTCTGAGAAGATCGATCATCTGCTCGCCGACATGCGGCGCGGTCAAGACAAGCAAAGGAAAGAGGGCTGCGAAGAGCGGCACGTTTCACCACCAAGCTCGAACGAGGTTCTCCACCATGCGGCACACGACACCCCAAGATACCGTGCCAGCCGCTCTGTGCCAGATTCTGCTCATCGACCCGTCTGTGCCTCCAGCATACGGGCGTGTCCTGCGTTCATCCACATCCCGCTCGCCTCAAGGCAGCGCGGGGTTTGAGTACCGCAGGTGTCTCGTGTGCCTCACGCCCTGTCTCATGCCATCGTCGGGGAGAAGGCAATCGATACCGGAGTCGCCCACCCATGAGTACGAACCCGGCATTCGGGCCGTGGGACCCCCGAGGGTGACCCAGAAGCGGAGACGTGGACCGCCTCACGCCGGGCCGCGCAACCCATGCCCATGCAGCGGAAGCCTCTCGGCCCTTGAGGTGTTGGCCAATCAGGTAGGGAACACGGAGAAGAGCAGGACCGGCCCACCACTCCTCGGTTCGGGGGTACGCCATCCCTCCGGCTGCGAGGGCGTGAGTCGTCGAGGCAACTCCGGCACGACCTATGCTTTCATAGTGCATCGATACACAGGCGCCCCTGACAGGGCAGCCACGATAGGAATGATACTCTGTCCTTAGGGAGATTACAATGACTCGCATTCTTGCAGTAACGCTCGCAGCCCTTCTCTTCTCTGCCCTTACCGCAGAAGCGCTTGAGACGAATCCCGCAACCAATGGAGCCTTTGCGATCAAAGGCATCGTCAGAGCGGGGGAGGTCAAGCCGATTGAGGGAGCCACCGTGGAGTTCATGCTCACCACCATGAACGGCAAGTCCTTCTATGTCACCACGATGACGGATAGTCAGGGCAGGTACAAGATTGACAAGCTCCCGGTGAGCTACGGGCGTGGACGAGCCACGGCTGTCGGTATCGGCGTAACGACGGTCGAAGTGGTCATCGAACGGAACATGACCGAGATCCACTTCAACTTGTAGTTGACTCGTCGTAGTCTCATACGGGGCGCCCGCTCCATCGGGCGCCCCGTATGCATGTGAGCACGCTGCGAGCACTCCGTATTCCAGCGGAACGGTGGTGGACAGAGTGCAGTGGTGAGACCACGGGTCGAGAATCGATTGAGCCCCGTCGTTCAGCGCTCCTGACGTCCCGTTGCCGAGTGCCGAATGCCGACTCCCACTCACCTCTTATCGGACGACCACGAGCCGCCTGGTAACACTCTGATCGCCTGCTCTCAGTCGATACAGATACACCCCTGACGCCAACGACGACACCGTGAGTGTCAGGTCATGGTATCCGGCGGGCTGGCTGCCTGGCGGTACGTGGCCGATCTCCCTGCCGTGCACATCATACACCTGCAGACTGACGGTGCTGTTCTGCGGCAGGGCGTAGCGAATAGTGGCCACAGCTCGACAGGGATTTGGATAGCTCTGATCGACGACGAATCTGACAGGGAGAGGGCACTGCGGCACCTCAGTAACGATGGGAACCCCATACCAGAAACCACAGAGGCCGTGGTTCGACGGCCCCATGACTCGCCCGGCCAGAGACTGCCCGAATACTCCCCGAAGACGATGGCCAGCCCCTTCCGTAGTCCCGCCACCGTTGCCGAACACGCCGCGGACCTGCGCCGGCTGCGTATGCCCCGCGCTCCACACCAGGGCTCCGAAGAGCACCAGGCCACCCATCGCACGGCGTCGTACTGACATGGCACCAACACTCCGGCTATCGTGTGCTGGTCGTGGCCGGCACACGTTTCGCCTCCTGCGTGGCCGCAGGACGGTAGCTGCGTTTGGGGAACTCGATGCCCTCACGCTTCTGATCCGCCTCCCGCAAGGCTCGCATCGACAGCGGCGGGGGATACGCCCTACGCTCTTGAGTCGCGCCTAAGGCCGGTGATGCGTCCGGATAGAGGTAGGGATCACGCCATGCCGCTTCACAGACGTCCAAACGTCGATCTTCGAAACCTCTGCGCTTGGCAACCGCGCGGTAATCGAAGGGGACCGAGGCGGCGCCTCCCTGGAGCTCGATGACGTCGAATCCCTTGTCCCCCTTGACCACGTAGACACCACGGCAATCGCCCCCCAGCTCGATGAATACACGAAGCGGGTTCTCCGGGCCGATGGACACCGTCTCAAGGAAGAGTGGATCGAGGTCGACGTGCGCCCTCCCGCGCTCCAGCCGGGCCGACCCGAAATCCTCGAACCATGGCTCCGGGCTCTCCTGGCAATAGAGAAGCCGGGGGCCCTGCGACGTCTTGACAACACAATTCTTGGCGCCGCTGCCTGAGAGTCCGCCCACGTAGTAGACGCCATAGCCGGAAGGCGACTGGGTAATCCCTACGACGCCGACGGCATCACCCGTACTGGCCCAGGCATGCCCGACCACCCCCGCCCCGGAAGGTGTGTCAGTCTCACCGTTGACCCCTGTTCCCGCGCCGGTAGTGGCCTGGCACCATCCATAGACCCCCCAGCCGGCAGGCGAATGTGATATGCCCCACACACCATCACAGATTCCTGCTGTTCCTGTTGACTCTCCCAACACTCCCATCCCAATGGGGCTGAGATTCTCCCCCCGAACCCCGATGCTTTGCGCTTCACCAAGGGCACTCCCATACACTCCGTTGGCCGAATCCGCTTCCGCGAACGCCAGAAGGCCCGTGCCGAGATCATCACCTAATGCCTGACACCTCGCGCCAATATTGCTCGTGCCCTCGGCAGCGACTGCGTCGACGCCCAGATTTGTCCCGGATCCGCCAATGGCCACCCCTACGAGACCGTAGTAGGTGTGGGCTCCTGTTGCTTCCACGAGGCCCCGAGCACCGATGTAGCCCCCACAGAAGTCGCCACCGAAGCCGTAGTAGTCGGCCGGTGTACTCCGGCCGTAGACGCCCACCCCGTCTTCTTCATCAGAGGAGGCGTACACCCCGAATACACCGGCTCCCTCGGAGGAAGCGCAGATCCCTCCGACCCCGTAGCTCTCGCCAGCGGTGGCTTCTGAGTTGCCCAGCACTCCGGTGCCCCAGGTTGACCAGCAACCCCCGTACACCCCCACCGTCTCACCCGTCGTCGCTCCAGATTCGCCCCCCACGCCTATGCCCGCCGTGTGCGAGGTGGTGCCGCGAACTCCAAGCCCTGAAACCCCCAGCGCACCCTCCGAGCCGTCAGAGTGGATTCCCTGGATAACCCCATCGACGGTGCCGGTCAACACCAGGGGATTCGCCACCGAGAGGGTGACGTCTCCAGTATCACCGCCCCCGGCGAGCCCAGTTCCGGCATGCACTGCCGTGATGTCGCCCCCACCGCCGCCGCCCGAGGATGAGATCCGAATGGCTTGACCCACCACATCGATGCTGATGTTGGAGCCTGCCTCCAGATCAATGCTGTCGCTCAAGCCCTCCACGGTGCGTACCATCTGCGCGGATCCGTTCAAGGCTCGGGCATTCATGGCGTATGGCGCGCTGGTAAAGGGCAACCGCGGCATCAGTTCGGGATCCGCCCCGACAGCGATGCCAATCCAATACTGCCGGTTGAAATCCAGCGTGAACGGGGTGACGGTCCCCAGCACAACGTCCAGTATGCCGCCGCTCACCACCACTCCCGGGTGCGTCTCGGACCACAACCCGCTGCCGCCTGTGGATATGTCGTATGCCGTGAAGGTGAGCTCGTAGATCCCGTCCGGTACGGGAGTTCCTCCAGCATCCGTCAACATCGCCTGGAATCCGACGGTCGAAGGAATCTGCGCACTGCCGACCGAAAGGGTCGCACACACGCCGAGGATGAAGATAGATCTGAGGCGCGGCTGAGTGGGGCATCGAGACATGGTGCAGCTCCTGGTGGGTGGTTCGAATTCGTTTAGTCGACCCAAGCCGTGGCGCGGCGCCCCGGGGGCATCTGACCCATGCTGCCGAATGTGTACGCTCCTTTCCGTGTGTCGCGCCTGCCAGATCCTCCGGTGGCATCATCGAAGTAAAGATAGCGTGCGATTGCCGAGGCTCAAGACCCACGAGGCCAGCGGTGCCTCAGAGAAGGGGACTACTCCTTCTTCTTGTCATTCTCCTCGTCGTCGAGGTAGTCGATGCGGAGGAGCTTCTCGAAGTATTCCTTGATCTTCTTCTTCTGGTCGTCGGGGATCTCGCGCTCAAAGGGGAAAACCCGAGCTTCAGTTGCGTACCGGATCAGAAACTCCTCGACAAACCGGCCATTCTCCTCCAATGCCGCCGGCGACAGGTGATCGATGACGTCCCCTGGCGTGTGCAGGAAACTCGTGGTTCCGCCCGACCGTGCGAAGCCGACCGAGGGTACGCCGGCTTCGCTAAAGGGCATGTTGTCCGATGAGTAGGTTGTTTCCTCCACCTTGAAGGAAGGACCATGCTCCTTGGACATGAGGCGCACCGCCGCAGCTAAATCTTTGGGACCCAAGACCATCGCCTCGTTCATGCCCAGCATGGCACCCTGCACATCGATGTTCACGCACAACACATGTGTGTCTAGCTCTGTCTTGTCGCGCCCCTTGACGAACCCATCGGCTTTCTTCGCGTCCTTATGAGCCTTCTTGAGACCCTTGACGTGGTGGACACTCCCCCGCAGCCCCAGCTCCTCGCTGCCCCACGCGAAGAACCGCAGGCTCCGCTTGCTCCCCCGCTCGGCAAATACCCGGGCAAGCTCCATAGCCACGACTGTGCCTCCCGCATTGTCCGAAGCCCCCTGAATCCCGATGGAGCTGTCGAAGTGGCCTCCGATGACCACTAACTGGTCGGGAAACACCGTCCCCTGAAGGTCGGCAATGACGTTGCAGGACGTCGCCTGATTCTCAACAGTCTGCACCACCATCCTGATGCGCTCAACGCCCCCCTTTACCAATTGCAGCCCATCCTCGTGCGAGATCCTCACCGCGGGTACCGCCCCGAACTTGGCACGCACTTCGGGAAGTGTCTCGGTGCGGATTGGTCCCGTAGCGACCGTGTCCTCAATGATGACCAGCCCCGCAGGCTTCCAACGCATCAAGTCGGCATAGGTGTCGCTGCGAACACCTCGCAGAACCAGAACAATGCGGCCCTCAACCTCGGGCCCGAGATGTGACAGGTTGCCCGGGCCGACGTAGACGGCGTCTGCCACTATGCCTTCGGGGGGCGTATCCTGGTTGAGGTAGTAGACCTCGCACGGAATGTCGCCCAGAGCGGGGCTGACCACTTCGAGCCGCTTCTCCTGAAGATCATAGTTGGTGACGGGAAACTCCTCCAACCGGACCTTGAGCCCCAGGCTCTCGTAGTATCTCCTGATGTACTCGGCCGCTCTGCGTTCATTGTGTGACCCGCCCAAACGAGGGCCGATATCGACCACCAGATGTTTTAGATGGGCATATGCGCGGGAACCATCGAATCGAAGATCAGAGTGCATTGCTGTGCCTCCACCGGGTATGTCGCTGGTTGTGATGGGCGATTTCGACTAGGTCAGGGCTGACATGCTGTGAGATGCAGATGCGTGCGTCAACTGAGTCGATGGAGGGCGCGAGTGGCACGTGGTACAGGAGCTTGATGGGCGACAGTCTTCTCCGATCGAGGGTTCCTGATTCGATTCTGATTCTCGGGGACACCATTGGGCCACAACGCCTCTGAGGGTCGGCGGAATGGCTCGCATCCGGACCGAAGGCAGCCGCGATGGGACTATTCTAATAGTAGCCCAAGTTGAGCGATTGTGAGCTAGGGTTCTCCCACCTGTTGGTTTATCTTGTTGTGGTACAAGGACAAACAAGAGGGGCACGC
>JAFGKV010000027.1 GCA_016928395.1 Candidatus Fermentibacterota bacterium
CGAATCCCTCGTTTTGACCACTATTCTAAACTTAGAATAGCTCCCCGCACGGCACTGCCGCACCCAGTAACTTGCCATTTTACCAACGTCCCGCTGGTCTCCCACCAGATCCGGGTCTCTTGGGGATCCGATATGGGCAGTTCCTCCAGCGAAGCACTTCTCAGGACTTGATGTGAAACGTCGATGATGATTGGCCCTGGCACCAACGATCCAGAGTCCGCGGTCGCCGGCCTTGCGGCACGTTACCCGGAGAAGACCTCCTATCTCGGCCGCGTGTTCAACGACACCACGAACTCCTACAAGCTCATCTGGTTCCTGGCCATTCTCTCGCTGCTTCGTCGGAACGAGAGCACGTCATTCTCCCTGCCGGAGCTGTTCGCCGAGATGGGCACGATCGCCTGGCACCCAGTGTGCCTCTACAGGCTCTCCCTCGGGCGGCAGGACAAACTCCAGGACGCGGTGCGAGAGATACGGTCTCGTTCGAGCCTCCCCGCCAACGCAACGCCGGGTTCGGTGCGAACGTTCGTGCTGGAGTCCGAGGAGGCGGGCAGGAGCCTCGACTTCATACGGAACTACGTGCCGGCGCGTTTCCTCGCGCCGTGGTTCGCCGAGGAACTTCGCGGCCACAAGGACTCCGTGCGCAACCGGCTCATAGCAGAACTGGCTGCGTCGAGCCAGCACACCTCGTCAGCCTGCCCCTACTGGCTCGGCGACGGGCGCATCCACCTCAACGAGTCGTGGCGGGCGTTCCTCCTCGAGAACATTGCGATGGTGGAGGCATTCGCCGAGTACCACTTCGCCCACTACCTGCAGGTGCGGAATCCGAACGTGCCCGGCATCGTGAACAAGCTCCGCGCACCGGTTGCCCGGCAGCTCGGGGATGCGCGGCGATTCTGGAGGCTGGTGCGTCACGGTTTTGAACAGTCCGGGAAGGCGGACCTCTTCGGGGATATCTATGCGGGACGCCCACTGGGCGACGACTTCGCGATTGACCATTTCCTGCCCTGGAGTTTCGCGCTCCACGACCTGCTCTGGAACCTCACGCCAGTCGAATCTGGAACCAACTCCAGCAAGAGCGATTCCCTTCCCGACATCGAGCTCTATCTGCCCCGGCTTGCCCGGCTGCACTTTGAGGTCGTCGAGACGATGCAGAGTCACCCAAGGCTGCTCGAAGACCACACCGACTGCTTCAAGCTCGAGCCCAGTGATCTTCTGGCTCTCGGGGAGGACGGACTGACAGCGAAGTACCGGGAAGTGGTGATCCCACAAGCCCAAATCGCGATGAATCAGGGCTTCCCGTCCGGGTGGGCGTTCAGGGAGTGAGCCTCGACGTGACGACCTTCGGAGCAATCGAGCAAGACCTGATCCTTGCCGAGGATGACTTGTTCATCGTCGCGCGAGACAAGTTCCCCGTCTCGCCGGGACATACGCTGGTCATCGTGCGACGTGTCGTATCGCGATTTCTCGACCTGACTGCGGAGGAGAAGACCCGGCTGCTGCGGTGGATCGACTGGTCTGTCGCTCACCTGCAGAACACCCTGAATCCACGCCCCGACGGCTTCAACATCGGACTGAACGACGGGCCCGCAGCCGGCCAGACCATCGCCCAGCTTCACGTCCACATCATCCCCCGCTACAGGGGTGACATCCCCGATCCCCGCGGCGGCGTCCGCCACGTGATCCCCCAGAAGGCCAAGTATTGGTCGGATGACATGACCGCCGATCTCCATGATCCAGTTCACCTCAGAGAAGACCGCGTCAGTCTCAGACAGGACGGACAGCATGACCACGTTATTCGGAGTTGATTGTGCTACGGTCCCCAGGAAGACTGGCCTCGCCCTCGGAGAGTTGTCCGGGGAGATAGTACGAATCACCAAGTGTCGCACAGCCTCTGCCAAGGAGCCGCCCGCGGTTATTGCTGCGGATTGGCTCAGTACCCACGAGCGAGTGATTATCGCTATTGACGCCCCGCTGGGATGGCCAGTAGGGCTCCGGAAGGGTATTGGGGAGCACAGCGCGGGGGACCCTCTGTCAGTCTGTGCAGATGAGATGTTTCGCCGGGCCACGGACCTGGAGATCGAGGAAAGACTTGGAAAGAGACCCCTGGAGGTTGGGGCAAACCTGATCGCCCGAACTGCTGCGGCCGCCCTCGGGTTTCTCGAAGAACTCCGCAACCGGACCGGCCGTGAGATCCCGATTGCCTGGGACCCCGATCAAGAGGATGCCTGGCGCGCCATTGAAGTATACCCTGCGGCTACTCGCATCGGGCACGGTGCACCTGATCGCGGAGGCAGCCTCAACGGGCTGGGCAGGCTGCTGGATTGCACCGGTCTTCCAGCGAAGGCACTCAAGTCGAAAGACGCCGTCGACGCAACGGTGTGTGCGCTTGCGGCTGCCGACTTCCTACGTGGCCGATCAGTCGCGCCCGTCGACGTTGACACTGCTCGTATTGAAGGCTGGATCTGGGCGCCGCGGGCAAGGTGATCAGGGGCACGGCCTATGGACTTAGGCAAAGCGCCAACTTACGGGGAACCGCAGGCGCCGATTCGGAAGTTGCCGAACGTGAATCTGCGCTGTGGAGCGGGCACGTAGCCGCTGCGCGGCAGCTCTCAGCCAGCCGACTCCTTTCCCTCTTCACCTCCCTACTTCTTCACCTCTTCGCCCCTTGACTTCTTCATCTCCTCACTCTTTACTCCTATCTCCTCACTCAAAGGACACCTTCACCATGGGGCCGTGATGGATACGATCGGATCGCACATCCTCCTCTCCCGCTCGAGGCGGCGATCCGGTGTACCCGCCGGGGGATTCGCCTGCTCATGCCACGTATTCGGCGAAGCCGGGGCCGATACTGCCCACTATTCTAAGGTTAGAATAGTGGGTTTCGGAGGCCATACTCGATCGGTAACTTACCATTTTACCAACGTCCCTAGTTCCACTGAAGTGGTCAATGTGCTGACCGTGGTCGCCAACGAGAGTTTCTCCGCGTTCGCAAACGGGCTCCAGCGAGAGTATGTTGAGGCTGGAGATGCCCCGCCGCCATTGCCCACCGATGCGAAGCGGCGAAGGCAAGCCAAGCGCAACGATCGGATCTACCTCGACGATCCGCACTTCCAGCGTTTCTGGAGTCAGCTCAACCGGCTTGTTCGCTACCGCATCCGCGTCGTCACCCCGGAACTGGTTGACGCGTGTGTCAAAAGGCTCAACGACAGCCCCTTCCCGGTTCGCACCCTTGCCGTCGAGAAGGGCAGGATCAACCTCGGGGCGTACAAGGTACACGTTGATCGAGTTGAATCCGGAAAGGCCCAGCTCACGCTCACGCTGTTCGACGATGAGGGGGAGCCCGTCGTGCATCAGAGGCGTTTCAAACCGGGTGACGACATCGCAAGGGAGCTGCACGAGGATCGTCTTCGACCTCTTGGAGCTCTCGATATTGAGCAGGCGGGGGGCTCCTACGACGTTGTCTTCACCTCTCTTGCCAGGCGCGTCAGCGAGGGTGAGGAGTGGGAGTTCACACCGACCGGATTCGGCGCTACCGCCCAGAAGCAGATCGTGCAGGTGGAGGCCCGCCGTTATCCGGTGTTCAACCTGATTGACCGCGCATCACGGGATACAGGGATCACGCGGCCCACGGTCAATGCGATCTTCAAAGGCATGCGCAATGACAAGAAGCGCCTCATCTTCGAGAATCCGGAGGGCTTCGCCACCGTCTTCATCGGCGAACTCCGGAACGCGCTGGCCGACCACATCACCGAGCGAATCGAGTTTGTCGTTGACGCCGGGGTCGGGCGGTTCGACCGCGATGAGCTTTTCCCGCAAGTATGTGAGCATCCCCAGAGGGAACTCATCGAAGCCGGCGAGCATGGGCTGTACGACTTGGTCCAGAAGGATTCAGAGGTCGAACAGCACTACGTCGATGCGATCCGACATGAAGGGGACTCCATCGTTTTCTACTTCAAGTTCCCGCCGAAGTTCAAGATCGATCTTCCGCGGCTCATCGGCGACTACAACCCCGACTGGGGCATCGCCCGGATCCACCGCAATGGCGACATGGAGGTCCGCACCTTCGTCCACGAAACCAAGGGCACAACGCAGATCGGCAAGCTCCGCTTCCCTCACGAGAAGCGGAAAGTACGGTGCGCCGAGAAGTACTTCGCCACCATCGGCGTCAACTACCAGACCATCGACCCGAGTCACGTCGGCGCCTGGTGGGCGACCTCCGCCGAACGTGGCGTACAGACTGAGATGTAGGGGAGAAGCGCGCCGTGGCGAAATCCTCTCCCACGCCCTCCAGCAGCGAAGAGCAGCCAACCAAACTGACTCCCTTCGCGCAGAGCCTGCTTGACGTCTTCGAAGACAGCCTCCGCTCAACCCTGCACTTCGGAGCCCTCGGCGAGCACCTGGTGTCGGAATCGGGGCTGGCGGTATCGCGTCTAGAATACGTACTCCGTCATTGCCATTGCCTCGCGGGGCTATCGAAGGAGAACCCCGGCATCGGCCTCTCATCACGCTGCAGATTCCCGAGCCAGGCCGGTGAGGGAGGACTGGCATGGAAGGGTTTGGGCCGCCTCTCCGGGCTCGAAGTATGCCAATCGTGGTCAGTGCTCCTGAACATCGGGCACCTTTTCGGTACCTTCGCGACTGAACGCGGTCTGCTCTTTCAGCTCGACAAGGACTTAGACGCGAGAGACGGATTCCTTGGAGGCGCCTGTTCCCACTTCGAGGGTCAGGCTGGCGATGTCCGAAAGATGGGAGAGGAGCTGCTAGACCGAGCACAGCTGTACCGATTCCACTATCTCCTTGCTCTTTGGCGGTTGAGAGCAGACAACAACCTGCCCGTGGACGACGCAATCCGCCGCAAGGCTGCACTGCTGGTACTTGCCTTCCTCTCTCCTCCAAGTGCAAAGCTGAGTCAACTGGCCCACATCTACCGGAAGACCCGAACGCTCGCATACCTTTCGCTTCATGCTGAGATCGGGGTAATGGAACCCCTCTGCAACGTGAAGGGGCTGCAGCGCTATCGGCAGCTCTTTCCGATCGACGCGATCCTGGAGGACAGCCTCGTCGAACCTGGACAATGGAACCTCATCGAGGCAATGGATCTCTCGGATTCGGAGCGGCTTTTCAATGCCCCCGATGCGGCAGGCATCGTCCTTGCTCACGCCAGGCAATTCCGGCAGTGGTGGGATCAGCGAAGGGCGAATGGCTCTTCCTTCGGAGCTCTCATCGATGAGGCGTTCGGGAAGCCAGACGACTGGCCCGGGGCGCCTGCGCGAGAACTCCAGCACTTCGGGCGTATCTACCTGCCGTCACGAGTGGGCTGGCTCGAAGAGGTCAGACTCTGGAAACATGACGAGAGTCAGAACAACCCATGGCGAGACTCTGACTTCCTCGTAACGCCACCTCAGCAGAGATCTGAGGGACTCCATCTGGACCTGTACGCGGGGGCCTCTGGGATGAGTATCCAGACGGCCCGGCACATCACACTGCAGCTTTCTCGAGCCCTCTCATTCAGTCCAGAAGGGCAGTCAATGCGCAGGCTATGGATGACCACCGCGCGGTTCGTCGCCAAGGTCTTCCAGGGGTGCCTCAAGCCCGAATATTCCCTGCGGCTCACGCCCCTCGAGGCTAGAGGAGATCACCTTGGGTACGGTACGGCCGGTTCGAGCTACGAACTGGCCCGTGGATTCGTCAAACGTTTCCTTGTAGAGTGCACCGATCCTCAGCGGACGATGGAGTTGAGACAACTTCTCGCCATCGGGGACAGGGATGAGTTCTGGCGGGTGCCTGCTCTCATCATGATGGCACGGGCAGAAGTCATCAGCTCCGACGGGCAGTCGATAACCGATCTCGATGGGCTCCTTGGGAAGTTCCAGGGAGACTCGTTGGTCTGGACGGTTGTGGAGACCAAGAAATCGCCCACTCGAGGGGGCAAGACACAACTGCGGGATCGTGCAGATATCTACCTTGCTGTCGAACGAAGCTCCGAGGTCGAGGTGGTGATCAATAGACAACACGTGCAATGGTTCACGGCCATATCCCCTGACCCAATCGCGTCAAGGCTATCCGGCGAGTGTGTGATTCCTGGGAGCACCGCGAAACGAGAGGAGGATCCATGACAGGCTACTGGTTGGTCAACACGAACGAGAGGCATCGGCCAGACACGAAGGCGCACATGCTCGCCAACAGGTGCGTGTGCGCCCAGTACGACCCCAAGGTTGACATCGATCGAATCTCCGCAGGCGATGTCGTCTTCATCTATGAGAACGTCGTGGGCATCATCGGCTACGGCATCGCAGATGGCCGAATCATCATCAGAGACTACAAAGGGGAGCGGAACGAACAGCACGAGATGCGCCTCGACCAGTTCGAGGTTCTCCCGCAACCGATCACCCCTTCACAGATCAGCGCGATCTCCTGGAATCTCGATAGAGCAGGGGTCTTTTACGCCCGCACCGTCGTCCCCTTGCGCGATCTTGCGGGCGCCGAACTGTACCGCATCGCCAAGGAGCTGATACGATCGGGCGACTGACCGCTGAAGACGCCAGACCAACACGGATCATCAGCGCATGGAGGTACAACCCTATGACCATTCTGCGCGGAGCACCTGGGGGACGTTGGTGCAGAAAGCGGCTCCTAGGGACGTTGGTAAAATGTCAACTTCCGGGGTGTTGCAGGCGCCGGTTTCGAAGTTGCCGAACGAGAGTCTGCGCTGC
>JAFGKV010000207.1 GCA_016928395.1 Candidatus Fermentibacterota bacterium
ATCAAGTGAAGTTCTACCCCAATGGTGTTACATCCCCTGGGTATGAGATGAATCCGTTTCACCTGAGTGGAGCGGTGGACATCGTCGTCCGATGCTCGGACGAAATCACCGGCGGAGGGTCAAATGCCGGCGTATACACCGTTGGGTACGAGGTATTCGATGGCTCTGGCGCGAACATGGTCTCTGTTCGAGGACCTGTCTACAACCTCTACTTCGACTACTGGTGGTGGAACAACTACCTACCCTACATCTACACAGACCAGTCCAGTACTACTGTCTACTACTATATAGCCACGAACGGGCTTGGATACGATAGCTGGCTGGACGTTTCCACTCTTCCGAACGTCGTTGGCCCCTACAATGACGGATACTATACGATCAAGGTGTACGCCGGAGATATCGATCAGGGGTTCGCCGAACACGCAGTAGACGTTCGAGTACCGGAACTTGGCGCGAACGAAGTGACCATGACCATTCAGAACAAGTTCCGGCGACCGCTCGGCCCGGATCTTGACGGCGGGGTTGTTGAGGTCAACGACACCCAGTACCCGTCACCCTTCCCGATGATCTGCTCACCCGGGCAGACCGTGGAACTCACGGCTGTTTCGCCACAGACCATCAATGGGAAACGATACATCTTCAACTACTGGAACGACGGGTATGACGAGCCGACGAGGGTGGTACAGGCAAGCGAGTCTACCTACACCGCCTACTTCTCTACCAGGGCTCATACCAAGCCTGCGGATAATGATGACGTGGACGTCACGGCAAGCATTCCACAAACGCCGGACCCGACGGTGTTCTCGCTTTCAGATGGCGCACCGAATCCATTTGGCACTGAGACCACTATCTCGTACTCACTGGAGAAGTGTGCACCAACCACAATCCGGCTCTACGACAGTTCCTGGCAACTGGTGAGGGTTCTTGTTGATGAGAACCGGTCGGCAGGGCGACACACAGTTTGCTGGGACGGTAGAGACGAGCAGGGGCGAGCCACCCCAAGCGGTGTGTACTTCTGTCGCATGGAGGCGGGCTCGTTCAGCGCGACATCAAGACTGGTGCTAGTCCGGTAACCACGGAATGCCCGGAGGACGGATGCCGGATGTGCGGACAAGGCCAAATCCCGCGCCGCGTGCGAGGGCCAACATGCCCTGTAAACACCGTCGTGCTGGCAGAGGATTGACCTCGGCGAGCTCTCCTTGGCTCGACGCAGCCGAGGTGAGCCTCGCGCGAGAATCACGTTGCAGGCGTCCTTCGGGCATCTTCGTGGCAGTCATCCCCTCCCCCTACCTGCCTGAATCCCTCTCCGGGCAGGTAGGGAGCTTGCCCGACGTCAACAGGATCTGGGGCACCAGGGAATTGCAGACAGGGCAACCGACCTTCTTGCGCGGCTATCGTCCGGATCCTGAACAGAACATCGGAGGAACCTATGAGACCCATGCTTCACACCCTTATCCCCGCGGCAACAGCGATCGTGCACTGGTTCGTGCTTGCAGCAGCGGGGGTCGCGGCGCCCTCCACGACCGTCACGTTTGATGTCGATGACGTGAGCTTCTCTCAGATTGGCAACTACGACATCGCGAACGTCTCTGGATGTCACTTGCGCGGCGATCCGGGGCTTCCACTGCTTCCGTGCCGGTTTGTCAACCTCGTGATTCCGCGAAGCTGCTCGCCATCTCGAGTGCGGATCACAGCCGACGTAAAGACGCGCCTGCCCGGCGAGTATCTCATCGCCCCGGCACAGCCTCTGCCGTCCGCTGAGGACGGATTCGCCCCCGCGGACTCCGTCGGGCCGGATGCGGATGTCTATCAGTCGACGTTGCCCTTTCCCGGAGATGCGGCTACACTCGATGGCGTCTCGATGAACTGGGGATGGAAGGTCTGTACGGTGGTGGTATGGCCCCTTGAGTATGTTCCTGCCAAACGAGAATTGTGGTTGCACCAGAGCATCAAGATCAGTGTTGACCTGGCCCCGTCCACGGAGGCTGAGCAGGGCGTGTTGCCGCGTACGCCGGAGCAGCAGGAGGACTGGGCCAAGGAGCTGGAAGCATCGGTGGCGAACCCGCAAGACGTCTGGACCTTCGCCCCGGACTCGCGCAGTCCCGTGCCAGTGAGCCGACGGTGGGTTCTGATCCTCCCCGGTCATCCGGAGGCCCAGGGGCGCAATGGGTGGATCGACGCGCTGATGCCGCTGGTGAATCACCGCCAGAGCCAGGGACTTGAGACGGAGACAAGATACGTGAAGACAATCACAACCGCCTCCGGGGAGACAGCGGTGCAGGCGATTCGGAACTACCTGATTGACCAACATAGCAATCACGGCGCCCGATGGGCGTGTCTCGTGGGAGACAACGAGATGATTCCCTGGACATACGACGGAGGGAACCCGAATAGACCCACAGATTGGTGCTACTGCGACTTGGATGGCACATGGCCATACGAAGCTGACTGGGCGCCCGAGTTGTGGGTCGGCAGGATACCCGCCATCACCGCTCAGGAGGCCTCCAACTTCGTCTCGAAGGTTCTGGCGTACGAACAGAACCCCGGCAACGGTGACACATCGTACCTTACCAAGGCCTTCTACGAATACGCCGATGGTGCCCAGGGCTTGGGAACCTGCGACTCCGTTATCGTGCACCAAGGTTACGGAGTACAGGATACGCTATGGAGAGAACTCCCGAGCTACTATGACCCGCTCCCGTACTTCCCGTGGGACTATGACGTGGTCGCAACCCTGAGCAACGACCACTACAACCTCGTCACCGTCCATGCCCACGGCTACACCGACTGCTATTGGCCGATATCGTACTGTGTGGGGGACAGCGCAATATCGGGGAGCTCTTTTGGCCTCGACGACATGGCGGCGCTCAGCAATACCGACTACTACTTCTTCTGGTACTCGGCGTCGTGCATGCATGGCAAACTCGATGACACCATATACCCTCGATGCCTCGCGGAGGTTGCCACATGCATGAACCCGAACGGGGGGGCCATCGCATTCGCCGCAGACACCTGGACATCACGCGAGACCCCTTCCGCGGAACTGCAGTGCCATGCGTGGGATGTACTTTTTCCGAAGGGGCCTCTCGTTCCGAGGTACTGCAATCACGCCGGGTCGGTCGTGGCCTTGGCGAAGTACAGATCCGCCCAAGCCGGTGAATCGGACGACGAGACCCGTCGCGGCCATGTCCTGTTCGGGGATCCTGCTACGGGGATCTGGACGCCCCAGTTCATGCCCGGACAGCCCAGACCGATGGTAGTCGGCGGGGAGCCACACGTTGGGGCTCTCCGAATCCTCTCATGGGGTCCGAACCCGGTGGTGGGGAGCCGAGGGAGTCTCCTCCTCTCACTCGACCGCCGCGCCGAGCTCCGCGTGGCAGCCTATGATCTCATGGGGCGTCAGGTGAGGCAATTCCACAGTGGTGCGGCCACCCGGGGAGACCGCGCTCTATCGGTGGACTGGTCTGGTCTATCTCAAGGGACGTATGTGCTTCGGGTGATTGCCGGCCAGGAGATGCTGACTAGGGAGGTTACGATACTTCGATAGGTGCGAGGGCAGGTCTCATCCGAGGCCATGTGATCGAACAACTGTGAAGGAGGAAGCGGTTCAGTGGTACGACCTTGGAAACTCGTGGTTCTTGCATACGTTGTGATCGTTGCGGGTCCTCGCTTCGCGCTGGCAGACGACAGTCTTCATACGCTGTTGACTATTGTGGGCGACAGCCCGGGGCAGCACCTGGGTCGGGCAATTTCAGGGGGTGGAGACATCAACGGAGATGGATTCGCGGATCTCGTGGTCGGTGACCCGAGCCGCAAGGAATGCAGGGTCTACCTCGGTGCTCCATCGCTTTCCTCCTCTCCCTCGCTGGTCATCGCCCAACCGGAGACGTGCCCAGGGTTTCCTCCCAGCACCTATGGAGGCGTGGTATCTGGAGCTCGGGACATCAACGGTGACGGCTATGATGATCTTGTGGTGACGAACGCAGAATGGCTCTACGTCACGGGGAAGGCCTACGTCTACTACGGCGGCGCCGAAGTGGACACTATTCCCGATGTGGCGATCGCCGGGTATGGGAGTTCCTGGCTCCACGAGTTCTGGTCGACCGATCTGCGCGGTCGAGTGGTCGGGGACATCAATGGGGATGGGTATGACGAACTGGCGTGCTTGGCCTACTACACCGTGGATACTGGTGCATACGTCTACTTCGGAGGCGCACCGATGGACAGCGTGCACGACGTGGGGTGCCGTGGCCCTGGGTACCCGTATCTAGAGCTGGGGAGCGACATCGCATCGGGCGACCTGAACGGCGACGGCTTCGGCGATCTGGTCGTCGGGGCATATGGGGCTGAGAACCATCCCGAGGTGCAGGATGCGGCGTGGGTCTACTTCGGGGGCACGGAGGTGGACGAGACACCGGATGTGATCCTCTCTCCCTCGCGTGTCGCGCGTGACAACACGGTTCTCGTGCCAGGAGACCTCAACGGCGATGGATTCGAGGACGTGGTGGTGGGGCCGTCAAGATACACAAACCCCACCGTGACTGATCCTGGGTGTGCCCACGTGTACTTCGGCTCGGCTCGCATGGACAGCGTCGCGGACCTCGCCCTTGTGGGTGACATTGACGGAGGATGCCTTGCGCTGGCGGGAGGAGACATCAACGGAGACGGGTATGCAGACCTGATTGTCTGTGAGAGACCGGTGTGGCACCCCCCGTACACGGTGGGTCGATTGTCGGTGTACTTGGGCGGCGCGGACATGGACTCAATCCCCGCCGTGGTGATCACTGGTTCCGGCCGTTTCGGCGAGACAGTGACGTGGATCGGTGATATGAATGGCGATGGGTGGCCGGAGTTCGCCGTCTCGGATCCTGATGCGGCTGGCGGACCGGGCGAGATCTACATCTACACCTTGGCTCAAGTCGGCTCCCCCCCGCACCCCCTCCCTCTGCCCGACCCGGTCGCGCTCACGGTGGCCCCCAATCCAGGCGCCGGCCCATTCCATATCTCGTGGTCCTCGGCCGCCGTGAATCCCGGAGCAGTTGAGATAGTGGACATCAATGGCCGCGTGGTGCGAAGCCTCAGGGCGGGATCCGGCGGCGCCATTGTCTGGGATGGGTGCAATGGGGCAGGGATTCCTGTGCCCAGCGGCGTCTATGTCGTTCGCATG
Source organism: Candidatus Fermentibacterota bacterium (assembly GCA_016928395.1). GTDB lineage: Bacteria > JAFGKV01 > JAFGKV01 > JAFGKV01 > JAFGKV01 > JAFGKV01. The sequence goes on from JAFGKV010000207.1 coordinate 5,168, forward strand.
CAGGAAGGAGGCGTGGCGCACTCAAGGAAGGTGGTGGTCGTACGCTGAAGACGGCCCGAGGCAGGCAGCGGGATCGGCGCCGGAGCGTCTCCTCCGCTCGTCCCGGTCGACCTCTTCGGATGTGAGCCGGGCCGCCGAGCGTGCGCGTACTCAGGCTCTTCGAGGTTGAAAGCATGGCGGGATGACGGGACTGATGAGGCACCAATGTATTGCTCTGGGTAGCAGAGACGACCACATCGCCCGGCCAATCAGGGACAATGGCGAAAGGGATTGCGATGGGATGCGCGCTCATGTGCTGTCACACATGCCTGCGTCTGGGGCCGAGGCATGCGCTCCATCCCGACGCTCGAAGTGAGAACTCGTTCCGGCAAGGAGGTTGCGGTATGAGAGGAGAAGCGTTCGCAGGCAAAGGCCGCCTGTGTGTGATGCGCGTGGTGTTGGCGCTTCTGATCGGCGTGCTTGGGAGTAACACTTCTCGCGCGTTCGAATGGCACTTCGAGGTTGTTGACGGCACATGGGGTGTCAGCTACTCCTCCCTGGCACTTGATCGGGAGAATCGACCACACATCAGCTACTTCGTCGCTGGCACACGTGACCTGAAGTATGCCTGGAGGGGCGATGCCGGCTGGATCGTTGAGACTGTCGACACCGAGGGCGATGTCGGGTCATACGGCTCATTGGCGCTTGATGAAGCGGGCTATCCTCATATCAGCTACCACGATGGGGACAACAGCGATCTGAAGTATGCCAACAAAGACAGCTCAGGGTGGCACATCGAGGTCGCGGTCAGTGATGGCTGGGTCGGCGAATTCACATCGATTGCGCTCACCGATGCGGGGACTCCATGCATTAGTTGCACCCGGCTGAATGCGGGGCACGGGTTGGAGTATGCGTATCGGAGCGAATCAGGATGGCGCCACGAGACGATTGACAGCCTCGAGAACTTCTGCCCCTACACGTCGCTGGCTCTTGATGACGAGGGACGTGCCCATCTCAGCTACATGGCCGTGACCAACAGCACCGAACTCAGGTATGCAGTTCGATCCGAGTCGGGCTGGGTGGTCACGACGGTAGACAGCACCGGGCTGCCGGGGCACCACTCCTCCTTGGCACTGGATCGCTTGGGGTTTCCTCACATCAGCCACTTCAGTCCTTCCGGCTCTCGAGTCGAACTGGCCAGCAGAGACAGCTCTGGCTGGCATACGGAGACCGCAGGCTATGGACAAGCATACGATACGTATTCATCCCTCTGCCTGGATGCAGACGACAGGCCGTATATCGGCTACTACCGTGATCGCGCCTGCGTCCTGATGCTTTCATTCAAAGATGAAAGTGGCTGGCACACGGAGACCGTGGATGACGGGGGCAGCTACCTCTCCCTGGCCCTCGATGACGCGGGCGCCCCGCGTCTGAGCTACATGGGTGCAGGCGGGCTCAGATATGCCTATGCAGAGCCCGTAGGCGTTCCTGAATGGGCACGGCGAGACGGGACATTGGTATTCAGGGTTTGCCCGAACCCCGCGAGATCCACGATATCGGTTCAATGCCACTCGGATGGAGGTTTGCACGGCGCCGGGGGGTGCGCGTATCTGAAGGTATTCGATTGCCTCGGGCGACTCGTGGCAGCGCCGCTGAACGACATGCGTCTCGATGGAACCGGCGCTTCCAGGTGGGATCTGACAACCTGCCGTGGCGATCGAGTGCAATCCGGTGTGTACTTCCTGATCCTTCAGGATGATGCCGGACAGTCGGCCGCCCTCGAACGACTGGTCGTGCTGGAGTAAAAGGAGGTTGAGCCCGAGTGGAGGGAGCTGAGCAGGCTATGGAGGATGCGGGGGCACTGAGCAGATGTGTCCGGCGCCCGTGAAGCACGAACGTGTCATGAGTACGAGTATGGGGGACGTAGGGGACGCGCCGGGTAATCGGCGAGGTGGAGTGAATGGAAGAGCCGCGGGACTGGGAAGTCGAAGACCATGGTTGGACGAGCCCCGACGGGCGGGAGCGGGGCTGCGCGGCGCATGTCGATGACTATTCTGCTTCGTAAATACGCGGGCGAGCCGTGTTCCCGACGTGACGCAGACTTCTGCAGTGCAGGCTGCGCCGCGGTTTTCAT